>NZ_JBQSWU010000017.1:0-90369 GCF_052377485.1 Glutamicibacter sp. AOP38-B1-38
TCAATTCGACTACTGGCTGACGCGGGCACGCATCACATTCTTGTAATGGCCCAGCAACTGTTCACCGATACTGAACCACGTCCGCTCTTGCACGCTCAGATAGGCGGTTCGAGCAAATGCCAGCCGCTTGGCATCATCGTAAATCAGGTCGCTCACCCGGGCGCGAAGCTCATTGAGATCTCCCGGGGCGTAAAGCCACCCTGTGCGCGAGGAATCCACTAAATCCAGTGGCCCTCCCCTGCCCACCGCTACGACCGGCACAGCGCAAGCCATGGCTTCTTGGATGGTTTGGCAGAAGGTTTCCGAGGCGCCTGGATGGACGAAAACATCAAAAGATGCAATGACCTCCGCTAATCGGGTACCCGAGAGGAAGCCGGTGAAGTGGGCATCGGGCAACGCATTGCGTAGTTCGTCTTCCAAAGGCCCGGAACCAACCACCACGATTCGGGTGTTCGGCAGCGAATTGAGCACCCGAAGATCTGCCACCTGCTTCTCTGCGGCCAGGCGGCCTACATAGCCAATGATGCGTTCACCATTGGGTGCGATAGCCGTACGGAACTTTATATCGCGACGATCTGGTGTGAACTGAACGGTATCCACTCCCCTGCGCCCCAACGCGAGCCGTGTAACGCCCAGAGATTCGAGCTGGCGCCTAGAAAAGGAACTTGGCACCAGCGTGAGGTCCGCGGCCGTGTGAATGGCTCTGACGTGTTCCCAGAGCCTCTCGGTGAGCCATGGCATCCGATAACGCGCCGCGTAGGTCGGCACTTCGGTTTGATACATCGCAAGAGTCGGGATATCCAATTCCTGGGCGGCGCGCAAGGCACGCCAGCCCAGGAGGAAAGGACTTGCCAGGTGAACTACGTCGGGAGCTTCCTTGGCCAGGATTTTTTTGAGCCGGCCGGTGCCGCCGGCGGCCAGGCGCACTTCTGGATATCTGACCATGGCGACTGAAGGGACGGTGATTACCGGAAAGCCCTTGTACGTCCGTGGCACGCTATGGCCCTTGAGCTCACCGGACAGTGAGCCCGCCGGGGTGATAACCACCGCGCTATGGCCGGTGAGGGCCAAATGATCGAGGGTCCTTAGGACCGAATTGGTGACCCCATTGACGTGGGGCAGGAACGATTCAGCAACGATAGCAACCTTCACATCTCCATACTGCGGTTTCGGGGTAACGCCGAGCTTAACGTGCCCTACAGCGTTCATTAACTTCTAGCATCGGCCAATCGCCAGGTAGTCATATCCCACGAAAATTATCGAAGGCGACTCTACCTAGGCGGCCGCCGAACATGGTTCATGGCGGTGAACAGAAAGTAGATCGGGACCTTCGACTCGGAGTCTTGCGTTTCCCGGTACTCATTCGGCCGGGCGGCGCGAGCGGACATATTTCCCCCGGACCTTCCTGGCTTCGCAAGGGTTGTGGAATCTCCGCCTCCGGAGATGCCATTGCGCGGTTGGACGGGTCCCGAGGACCGGAACCGGATTCGCGTTGGCAGCGAGACCGGTTCTAGTGGGCTATGGGCCCGGAGCAATTACCTCGAGCGGTGTTTTCCATCATGCCGGCGGGAACTGTCGTTAGGATCGTGCCGATCCCGGTGACCTTCCGCTTGCCGTCGATTTCAGTTTCCGCCATTGCCTTTGCCGCCACGATTATGGCCGCCCGAAGTGTTGCCCTATCAGTGAGGCTGGGGCGTTGGTCCTGTTCGCGGTGTATATGCCCAGCCGCTTGGGGCTGGCCGGTGGCAACGAGATCGCTAAATTTCCAATGGGTCCCGAAGCAGTCCCTCGCGCGATCGGCGTGGAAAGTGGCATGCAGAATTTTCGGATTGGCAGCTGTTTGACCAGTCAGAGTTTCTCCGCCGAAGCCGGCCATTCCTGTGCCGTGTTTGTGCCGCAAGAGGGATGGGCGAATCGATTTATTAGAGCTTGAGTTGGGTGTATGCATAAATGCGTATATATAAATACGAATCTTGGCGGGCTGACTCCGGGCTCGGCTCAAGGCAGTGATCCTGAACTTGTAAGCTTAGCCGGGTGACGTTCTTATTGGCCGCGGTGGGAATACTCGGCATTTCAGCTTCTGGCCCCATCATCGCGGCATTTCCCAGCGTCCCGGTGATGTCCATGGCGTTCTGGCGCAATGCGGCAGCGGCCCTCATTCTTGCCGGGCCTTCGATCAGGAAGAATCCTCGGGCGTACCTGCAATTCACTCGCCGCGAATGGTTTTATCTTCTCGTGGCCGGCAGCGCGCTTGCCCTGCACTTCGTGTGTTTCATGTTTGCCGTCCGAATGACCAGCGTGGCAGCGGCTACCGCCTTGGTTTGCATTCAGGGTGTTTGGATAGCTTTGTTTCAGTCCCTGCGCGGAGTTCGCTACCGCTCCCCGGTAATTATCGGTATGAGCGTCGCGATCCTAGGAGTAGTGACGATCACCGGATTCGATTTGGGGCAGGGGCGCATCGCATTCTTCGGAGACCTCCTGGCGCTAGCCGGTGGCATCCTTGCGGCTATTTATACCTTCGCCGGCGCAGCGGCACGGCGCACCATGACGACGTCCAGGTACACCTCGATCTGCTATGCGGTCACCGCGGTGTTGCTGCTGCTGATGTGCTTCTTTACCGGCCAACCGCTCTGGGGGTTTGATGCTTGGGGTTGGTTGGGGATCATCTTGCTGACGGTGTGCGCACAGTTATTCGGGCATACCGCGATGAACCATTTGTTGAGTGTTCTCGGCCCGTTGACGGTTTCGACGTTGATCTTGTTGGAGATTCCGGGCGCTGCACTGCTCGCGGCTTTGCTCTTGGGCCAGGTGGTTCCCGTCGGGACCTATCTGGGTTTAGGGATTATTCTGCTGGGACTCGTGCTGGTGGTGCGTGGGCAGGCCAAGCCCAAACTTGAGGCCTAGTCCTCGGAAATAAGCTTTTGGACTTCGGCGACGTCCGCCTCGCGGGATTCAACAGGTTGTTGCGGTTCGGCGATTTTTGGTTCATTTTCCCAGGGGTCCTCGACCGGCCTGGAAGCCTTCCACATGGCGACCCCCAAGGCCACGAGTCCGACGAACACGCCGAATGCTAAAAGTTTTCCTGCTGCACTTTTCTTGCTCATGGTTGCTCCCTAATGAATCAATTTTCGTTACCAGCTACCTCCAGACTAGGCAGTTAGCCGATACGAGGCCAGTGTTCAACAGGCGCACTCGGATAATGGCGGAAATGTTTCACTCAACGCGTACCCCAGCTTTGGCGGCCTCGGCCCTACTCATGGGAGAATAAAGCCATGACCGCAAACGCAACGCATAAAGCCACGATTCACACTACTTTGGGCGACATTGTCGTCGATCTTTTCGGCAACCACGCCCCGAAGACCGTAAAGAACTTCGTTGGCTTGTCGACCGGTGAGCAGGAATGGGTACATCCAGAGTCCGGTGACAAGAAGGCCAACACCCCGCTATACAGCGGCACCATCTTCCACCGCATCATCTCGGACTTCATGATTCAGGGTGGCGACCCACTGGGTCAGGGCTTCGGCGGCCCAGGCTACCAGTTCGATGACGAGATCCACCCAGAACTGGACTTCAACGAGCCATACAAGCTAGCGATGGCAAATGCCGGTATCCGCATGGGCCGTGGAACCAACGGTTCCCAGTTCTTCATCACCACCGTCCCAACCGCTTGGTTGCAGGGCAAGCACACCATTTTCGGTGAAGTGACCGAAGCCGAATCACGCAAGATCGTCGACGCGCTGAACGCGGTCGCCACTGACGGCCGTGACAAGCCAACGGAAGATGTTGTTATCAACTCGGTAGATATCGAGACCCTGTAACACCCTCTTTACCGACGTCGGCTCCGGTGATTCCCTAGTGGAGTCGCCGGAGCCGACGTATTTAACAGACAAACGCGCAAATGAGATCAAGGTTGAGATAGATGTCTTACGGTCAAGTGACTCCCGCGGGCCAAACCGCCCCCACCTGTTTTAAGCACCCCGAAACGATCTCATATGTGTCATGCACCCGCTGTGGTCGCCCGGTGTGCCCACGCTGTCAGGTACCTGCACCTGTCGGAGTCCAGTGCGTGGAATGCGTCAACCAAGCAAACAAGAACATTCCCACGCAGCGCACCGAATTTGGCGCACGAGCGCGCCAGGGTGCCCCGATTGTCACTTATACGTTGATCGCACTTAACGTCCTGGCCTATATTGCACAGTGGGTCATCCCGGGAACCACCGAGAGTATGGTGCTGGTGCCCGCGCTGGCTGGGTGGGAACCCTGGCGCCTGATCACTAGCGCATTCGCTCACTCAACTGGATCCATTTTTCACTTGGCGATGAACATGTACGGAGTTTACCTCTGTGGTGTATTCCTAGAGCCTCGCTTAGGTCGGGCCCGCTTCGGCTGGTTGTATCTGCTCAGCGCTCTAGGCGGGTCATTGGGGATCCTGTTGCTTAGCCCCGCGCTGAGTGCCACCTTGGGAGCTTCGGGCGCACTGGCGGGACTTTTCCTTTCCCTCTTCGTGGTCTTTCGCACCAACAAGCAAGTGCTGCGGCAAATGGGTATCGTGCTGGCGCTAAATATTGTGCTCGGCTTCGTCGTCTCGGGGATCTCGTGGCAAGGACACTTAGGTGGCGCCGTGATTGGCGCGCTAGCTGCCGCCTGCATCGTCCTGGTGCCCCGTAATCCACAGCGTTCAAAGATTCAGTTCACGTTGCTGGGGATTATGACGATACTTGTTGCCGTGGCGATATATCTTTCCGCAGCAGCGGTCAAATGGCCGATGGGCTAATTCGAACTCTCTGGACCCGAGTTATCCACACAATTTATCCACACTGTTAATAACTTACATCCGTGTAACTCACAATTGAATGCCAATCCCCCACCGCTGAGACCCCCGAAGTTCCGCGGATATGCCATCCGAGGTATTGAATACGCACAGCCTTACCCACATTTGTGGATAACTTTTAAACAGGGCCTGTAGATAGCGATACTACGAAGGAGCATGAGGGGTGTGATTGCTTGTTCGAATCTTTAAGCGAATCGGCATATTTTGGGGATATCCCTGATATAGGCGTGATGTCCACACGAGTAATCCACAGTGTTAATAACTTACAACCATGTGATTCCACAGCCTTTATTCGACCCTGACTAGGTCTTTTCTATAATATATACAAGTAGTCTCAGTGTTATCCCCATCTGTGGATAAAGTTGTGAACAAGTAAGCGCGACTGTTCTCCACAGGGCATGTGGATAAGCCGTTAATACTGTGGATATCTGACGCGCCTAGTCAAAGAGCGGCAGTACTAGCAAGGCAGCAAAAGCGGCCATGAAGACGCAGATAATTCCGTCAAGAACGCGCCAAGACTTGGCGCTGGAGAACACCCGGGCTAAAAACCTTGAGGCATAGCCAAGGGCGACAAACCAAGCGATGCTGGCGGCTATCGCACCACCGGCGAAGTGCCACTTCCCCTCACCTTGCGTGACAGCCACCGAACCTAGCAGCAGCACGGTATCCACATAGACATGCGGATTAAGCCAAGTCAGCGCAAGCGAGGCCAGAATGACGGATAGCCTGGCGGTCGGCGCCGATGACTTCGATGTACTCAGAACACCCGGAGAAATTGCCCGACGTAGCGCGAAAATTGCATAGCAAGCAAGGAAGATGAACCCACCTACCCTCGCATAAGTGAGAATCCATGGTGCGCGCTCAACGATGGCGCCGATTCCGGACACGCCTGCGAGGATCAGCAAAATGTCTGACAGAGCGAAGATGCATACCGTTAGTAGTACGTGCTCTCGTCTGATTCCCTGGCGCAAAAGAAAGGCATTCTGAGCTCCGATGGCAATGATTAGCGAAAGCCCTGTGGAGAAGCCGAGGAGTGCTGACGTGTGGATCATGAGGTAACCGTAGAAGAAACTCTTTTTCGCTGTCGAACTTAAAAAACTGATGTTGCATTAGTGTTTCTAATGTGAATCTTGATCTTGAGCACCTAGACACACTTCTTGCGGTGGTGGATGCAGGCAGCTTCGACGATGCTTCTATCGACCTTGGCGTGACCCCGTCCGCAATCAGCCAACGTATAAAAGCCTTGGAAAGCCGCCTCGGTTCAATATTGCTGGTGCGCAGTCGGCCCGTGAAACCAACGGAGAAGGGTGCCAGAGTTCTGCGATACGCTAGACAGATTTCCTTGTTGGGCACAGAATTCAGCCACGAACTCATGCGAGACGAGGTGCTTCAGGGCAAAATCACGCTCTCGATCGGCGTAAATTCCGATTCTCTCGCGACCTGGTTTTCTCCCGTATTCACCGAACTGACTCGGTGGCCGCAGCTTAGCTGCGAGATTCTACGCACCGACGAAAATCTCACCATGGAACTACTTCGCACCGGACGGGTCAGCGGCGTGGTGACTAATAGCCCAGAAGTAGCGCAAGGATGCTCCGTGCAGCGACTAGGGGCTATGCGATACCGAGCGGTAGCGGCGCCAAACTTCTTGAGCGCGTGGGCTGCTCAGGATCTGTCGCAAATGCCGATAGTACTTTTTGATCGAGCAGACCCGCTCCAGCACCAAATGCTTGAGCTTATAGACAGCTCGAAGAATCGACCTACCGGAACTATTTATTACGTCCCGGACTCTTCGCAGTTTGTCCAGGCAATACGCGCCGGCATGGGTTGGGGTATGGTGCCGGAGCAACAATTGTGCTCAGCGCCGGAGCTGAAAGCACTCGACGATAGTTGGTTCATCGACGTCCCCTTGTACTGGCAGCGCTGGTCGGTGGATTCACCTGCGCTTGACCGGCTCGGGTCCATATTGCTCAATGCCGCAGAGCAAAACGGGCTAGATTTGCTAATCTGAGAGGGAGTCGGCAGCAAGCCCACTCCCGGACGAGGGAGCCGTACCCGGAACGACAGCTAAGACGGCCAGTAAGGTAACTGGCATGTATTGGCTAATTCTTGTGATCTCGGGGCTATTTGAAGCGGTTTGGGCTACAGCATTGGGGATGAGCTCAGGGCTCACAAAACTCGTCCCAACAATTATCTTTTTCACTGCGCTAGTGATTTCAATGGGCGGGCTAGCCTACTCAATGAAAGAAATCCCCACCGGGACCGCCTATGCGGTCTGGGTGGGGATTGGGGCTTCTCTGACGGTCATCTATTCAATTGTGACCGGTCAAGAAGCATTCTCAGCACTGAAAGTATTCTTTATCGTGGGGCTGATCGGCTGCGTAATCGGGCTTAAAGCCGTCAGTCACTAAACGCTATTTCCAGCCAGTCGTCATGAAGAAGCCGACCATGGCAATGCCAAAGCCGATGACAATGTTCCAACCGCCAATACTAGGGATTGGGAATAGTGTCTGCGAAATGTAATAAACAATAATCCAGACCAATCCCAGGAGCATCAAGCCGAACATCACTGGCTTGTACCAGCTGGGCATGGGCTTATCCACCGCATGTGCGCCTTGTGCTGTCTGCTGGGACTGTGTTTTGTTCTTGCGTCGTGGCTTAGACTCTGGCACTAGAACGCTCCCTCGGCTTCATCCGCATAGTGTAGTAAATGTGGGAGACTCTCAGGTCTTCCCGGTAGGCTTGGGGCAGGTAATGAACGAAAGCTCGCATCGATTTCCTGCGTAGATTCCATACTAGCCGTAATGTGCATAGTCCATTGATTTACGGTTCACGGAAGTTCACCCGTTTTCTAATGCCCGATCGCCAAAAGGAGCATCACCGTAGTGAATCGTGTAGCGTCCGCGCCCGGGCGAAGAATGGCTCGTGAAAAGCAAACGGTCGGAAGCAGGATCACTGGATTCCTCGGTGAACTGCTCATTACCTTAGGCATCGTCCTGATGCTTTATGTCGTCTGGGAACTGTGGTGGACGAATATCGATTCTGCGAATGCCCAGAAAGAAGTCACGCAGAACCTAGTTCAAGACCTAGGCGATGTGGTGATTCCCGAAGAAGGCGTCGAAGAAGAAGAGGAAATCGACTACGGCCCTGCGCCGGTGGCCGAAGCTGATCCGGGGGACACCTTCGGGATCATGTACTTCCCAACCTTCGGTAAAGAGGGGACTCACCATCCGGTGAGCTACGGTGTGCAGAGTTCCGTGATCGATAATCTCGGAATCGGTTACTACCCGAATACCCAGTTGCCGGGAGAAAAAGGCAATTTTGCGGTCGCCGCTCATCGCCAGACCCACGGACAGGTCTTTTGGGATATCGATAAATTGGATAATGGGGACCACGTCTACTTGCAAACCAAGGAAGGCTATTACACCTACACCTGGTTTGACACTGAAATCGTAGCTCCGTCCAATGGCGACGTTCTGCTTCCAACGCCCCATCAGTGGGGCGTTGAGCCCACGGAATCAATTCTCACGATGACCAGTTGCCACCCGCCATTTAGCACCCGTGAACGCATCATTGCCTATTCCGAGCTGACCGATTGGCGCCCACTAGATGCCGGTCCGCCCAAGGAAATTCGGGAACTCGTTGCAGACGCCACAAGCTAGGGAGAAATAATGTACGCATGGATTTTTCGAAATCTGCCAGGACCGGTGTGGTTACGCATTATTGAGGCATTGATCCTGATCGCTGCGGTCGTGTTGTTGCTGATGGTGTATGTTTTCCCATGGCTGTCGCAATACAGCCCATTTACCGATTCTACGATTGGCCAGATAACCCCGTGAGTACCACCAAGATCCTCGTAATCGACAATTACGATAGCTTCGTCTACACCCTCGTCGGTTATCTTCAAGAGCTCGGCGCGGAAACAACCGTGTACCGCAATGACATGATCAGCCTCGAGCAGGCGATCGAACTTGCTTCCGAGTACGACGGGGTGCTGGTTTCTCCTGGACCAGGGGATCCTGCCGGAGCTGGAGTGAGCATCGACCTGATCAAGTGGTGCGGTGCGCACTCCAAGCCGATGCTCGGCGTCTGTCTGGGCCACCAGGCCCTAGCCGAAGCCTATGGAGGCACGGTCACGCATGCCGAAGAGCTGATGCATGGGAAGACCTCATTGGTCAGCCATGAAAATCATCCGGTTTTCAAGGACGTGGCCAATCCATTTACCGCCACGCGCTACCACTCGCTCGCTGCCATACGCGAGAGCATCCCGGAGTCCTTGGAAATTATCGCGCAAACCGCCGGGGGAGTCGTCATGGGATTGGCACATCGCAGCGCGCCGCTGTGGGGGCTGCAATATCACCCCGAATCCGTGCTCACCGAACAGGGCTATCAGATGCTCGGCAACTGGTTGGAGTTCGTAGGTCTGCAGGGCGCGGCCGGCAAAGCCGCAACCCTTAGTCCACTATTCAGCGGAGAGTAGCTACCCCTCTTGGTTTCCTCTGCCTTGACCATTGCCATTCCCAGGTCCGCTTGTGGACTGAGGAGGCTTTGACGATTCTGGCGTCGAAGAAGTAGCTTCTTCTGGCTCGTCAGTTGCCTCGGACTCTTCCGAATCATCGGAAGGTTCCGAGGGCGTAGGGGTTTCGCTGGGAGTGGGTTCGGCCCGTTTAATCGCTTCAGATACCTTCACCAGCGATCCCTGGGGGGCTTCCGTGCCGGCGACGGGATCCTGCAAGAAGAGCGTGCCTGGCTCCTCATCGCTCTCGACCTCAAGGAACTGCGCACGCAGTCCCACATCATCTGATGTGAGTGCCTTTTCCGCTTCATCGCGGCTCATCCCAGTAATGTCTGGAACCTTGACCATACCCGTTGAAAGAATCAGGTCAACGGTCGAACCAGCCTTGACCTTCGAGCCTAGCTCAGGGCTGGTACCAATCGCCCAATCGGTAGGGATGCTCGGGTGGTTTTCGCGGCTAACTTCGCCAACGACCAGTCCTGCTTCGCGGATTGCATCGCGGGCTGCCACTTCGGATTGGTTCTCCAAGGACTCAGGGATAACCCGATCCTCGGATCCATCGGAGATGAAAAGCTTCACCGTGGAATCCTTGGGAAGATTCGTCCCGTCGTTCGGATCGGTGCGCGTGGCCTTATTCTCATCAATGTCGTCGCTGAATTCATGTTCGACGTTCACCTTGAAGGTCGCATCATTCAGCAATCGCGTCGCGTCCTCCTCCGAAAGGTTCTTAACCTCGGGAACTGCCACTGGCGCGCGCTGTTCTGCCTCCGCCTGCAGGGAGCGAATGACCAGGAAACTAGCGATGCCCACGGCGAGCAAGGCGATAATGGTCAACAACCAAATCAGGCCACGATTCGACCGATGGTCCCGGGGCTCGGTCTGCCGAGCATCTGAACGGGAGGAAAAGACCGGGTGCTCGCTGGTGACCGGGTGCCGCGGTGGGGAACTCTCTTCTGCACGCTCATAAAATGGCACGCTAGCGGCGAGAATCGTGGCCGACTCGTCTCGGTATTCAATGCCGTTTTGCGCATCCTCTAGGGCCGTGGCAAAGGCTCCGGCGGACTGGAAGCGTTGGTCCCGTTCCTTGGCCAGGGATTTGAGCACCACCGGGTCATAGATTTCCGGGAGATCGCTGTTGACCTCACTCGGCGGAACTGGGTTCTCGCCGACATGCTGGTAGGCGACCGAAACCGGGGAGTCCCCGGTAAAAGGAGGCTGATGGGTGACCAACTCGTAGAAGAGGCAACCGGCGGAGTAGATATCCGAACGGTAGTCCACCAACTCACCGCGCGCTTGTTCGGGAGAGAAGTACTGCGCGGTGCCAACTACCGCGGCAGTCTGCGTCATCGTCGCTGAGGTGTCCATGGCCCGGGCGATTCCGAAGTCCATGAGTTTCACGTGGCCCTCATCGGTCAACATGATGTTGGCCGGCTTGATATCGCGGTGCACCACATTTTTCATATGCGAATGATCCAGCGCATCGCATACGCCGCGAATTAGTTCGACCGCATACTGTTCGTCGACTTGCTCTTCGCTCAGTACCTGCTTCAAGGTTCGTCCGGAAACATATTCCATGACGATATATGGAGAGGTGGCATTGCTGTGTTCGGTAGCCGGAAGCTCACCGGTGTCATACACGGCAACGATATTCGGGTGGCTCAGCCCGGCTACCGATTTCGCTTCGCGACGGAATCTGTTGACCACCATCGGATTATCCGCTGTGTCCTGCCGCAGGACCTTCACCGCGACCTTGCGCGCGAGCGTATGATCGGTGGCCAAGTACACGTCGGCCATGCCACCGCGGCCGATCAACGAGTGAATTTCGTAGCGGTCGGCGATCAGCCGGGGCAAGCCTGGCGGCAATGCATCAAATTCACTCATGGTGCTTCGCTTATGCCTGTTTCTTCTGGTGCTGGCGAATCGGTGGGGCTTGACGTTGGTGTGGTGCTAGGCGTCGACGAAGGGGTCTCCTCGGGCTCTGGACCCGAGGAAATCACCAAGGTGACACGAGAGCCAGGGGAGACCTGGGTGCCTTCGACAGGCATCTGGCTCAGCACCGTGCCGGCAACGGAAGAGTCGTACTCTTCCCCTCCCTTAGCCACGGCAAGTCCGGAATCCTGCAGCAGCTTCTGTGCTGCCTCATAGCTCATTCCGGTGACCGCGGGAACCTCGGTCATTTCGGGAGCCTTGGCATAGCTGACGTTGATGGTGGAACCCGGTTCAACGCTGCCGGTCGGGGACACCGACAAGACCTCGCCCGGTTCGGAACTG
Source organism: Glutamicibacter sp. AOP38-B1-38 (assembly GCF_052377485.1). Classification (NCBI taxonomy): domain Bacteria; kingdom Bacillati; phylum Actinomycetota; class Actinomycetes; order Micrococcales; family Micrococcaceae; genus Glutamicibacter; species Glutamicibacter sp. AOP38-B1-38. Next base: position 11,616 of record NZ_JBQSWU010000017.1, read on the forward strand.
GAAGTTTCTTCTGCTGCGGCAGCTACGTCCAAGCCAAGCGCCTCCAGCACGCTGGTCACCGCGTCGATGTCCTGCCCGACCAAGTTAGCGGGCACGGTGACGAACTGGGCCGACTCCGTTGGTTCGGAGCTCTCCTCGCTAGGCTCGTTGGTTTCCTCGCTAGGTTCGGTGGTTTCCTCGCTTGGTTCGGAGCTTTCCACAGAGGCGGTGGTGCTGGCCGGCGGAACGGTCGGCTCCTCATTCGAAGAGTTGATCTTGGGAATCAGCCAAGTGCCGAGGGCGATGAGCGCGGCCAGGACGATGACAACCACCAATGGAATGATCCACGGGTTGCGCTTTTCCTCGGCATAGTCGTCTTGACGGTCAACCTGATGCTCGTCGAAGCCTTCGTCATCATAGCCTGCGGCGGCGAGCCCGGCTTCGGCCGGTGCCACTACGGTCGGCATGGCGTTGGTCAACGGCGGAGCGGTTTCGACAGGGGTCACCGCGCGGGTGGCGTCATCGTCGATGTTCAATGCCTGGGTGGCATCATCTTGCACGCCGGTGATCAGCATACCGGGTACGGCGATGGTCGCGGTGTTCGTATCCCCCTTGCGCAGTGCCTCGGCGGCGTCGGCCAGCGCGTTGGCGTTAGCTGGACGGTCTGCCGGGTTCTTGGCGAGCATCGACATGACCAATTGGCGCACTGGTGCCGGAAGCGAATCCGGCAGGGCCGGAGGCGCGTCGTTGACCTGGGCCAAGGCGATGGCGATCTGTGATTCACCGGTGAAAGGGCGACGTCCTGCAAGGCACTCGTATCCGATGACACCCAGTGCATAGATGTCCGAGCTGCCGGTGGCGATCTGTCCGGTAGCCTGCTCGGGGGCCAGATACTGGGCGGTGCCCATCACCTGTCCGGTGGCGGTCAGCGGGACCTGGTCGGCCAGACGTGCGATGCCGAAGTCGGTAATCTTCACCACGCCGGTAGGCATGACCAAGATATTTCCCGGCTTCACGTCGCGGTGAACCAAGCCGTGCTCGTGGGCTGCGGCCAAGGCGCGCGCGGTTTGAGCGATCAGCGACAAGGTGCGGTCCACCTCGAGCTTGCGCTCGCGTTCGATGATCGTCGAAAGCGGTGGGCCCGGAACGAGTTCCATGACCAGGTACGCGGAGCCTTGCTCCTCACCGTAATCGAAGACTCCGGCGATGCCCGAGTGGTTCAGCAGCGCCGTGTGGCGCGCTTCGACGCGGAAACGAGTCAAAAAACTCTCGTTGTCCGTGTATTCCTCTTTGAGGATCTTGATCGCTACTAGACGCCCGAGAACCTGGTCTCGTGCCTTCCAGACCTCGCCCATGCCACCGATCGCGATGCGGTCGGTCAGCTTGTATCGACCGCCCAAGGTGGTGCCCGTTACTGGCCTCACTTGTTGAACACCGCCTCTGTCATCTTCTTCATCAGTGACCCGGCCGTGTTGTGGCCGGTGTTGTAAGGTACATCGTGAATTGCGATAGTGATCGCCACCTGTGGATCGTCTCCCGGGGCAAAGCCCGTCATCCAAGAATTGAATAAGGCAGTTCCGTTGGCGTCTTCACGCCCGGTCTGCGCGGTGCCGGTCTTGGCGCGAAGATCGACCCCCGGAACGCGTGCGTTCATTGCCGTGCCGGAAGCAACCGGCCCAGCCATCATGTCCGCAACTTCGTTAGCGATTTCGGGCGTCGTCGCCGTCGAGAACGCCTTCGGTTTGGGTTCTTCAATTACACGCAAATCAGGAGCAACCACTTTCTTGACCAAATTGGGCTGCATGATGACGCCGTCATTTGCGATTGCCATGGCAACCATGTTCATTTCCAAGGGTGTCGCCTTGGTATCATCTTGGCCAATGACAGCGCGTGCAAACTGATCCTTTGTGCGGTTTTCCGGGAATGTGCTCGGGCGAACGGAGAGCGGAATTTCAAGCTGCTGGCCAAAGCCAAAGCGCTCGGCCACGTCGGAAAACGGCTTCTCTCCGAGATCTAGAAGCATCGCACCAAACGGGGTGTTGCAGCTTTGCGTGAAGATGAAGTCCAGTGTGGCAGTTGGCCTTCGATCGCAAATGCCCGCGGAGAAGTTTGTTAGCGGTGGTCCACTGCCCACATCGAGGCTACTCGGATTCTGCAGTTCTGTGGTTCGATCGTATTCCCCAGACTCCAGGGCCGCCACCACGTTGAGGATCTTGAAGGTCGAACCGGGCCAGATAGGCGTATCAATCGCCGGGTTGACGTAAGTGCTCAGGCCCTTGGAGCTATTCAGCTCCTTCATGTTCTCCGCCGCAGCAGAGGTCGAATGCACCGCCAGATCGTTTGGATCGTAGCTCGGCTTCGAAGCCATGGCCAGAATGTCTCCGGTTTTCGGATCCGTCACCACAATAGTGGCCTCTAAGTCGTTGGGAATCATCTCGTAGGCTTGCTTCTGGAGTTCCCCGTCGATGGTCAACTCGACCGATGCGCCTTCCGCGGTTTGTCCGGTGAACATCGCGGTGAGCCGGTCAAAGACGAGGTCGGAACTGCTGCCGGTCAACCAGTCATTGAGCTCTGATTCCAGGTGTGTGCTGCCATTGGCCAAAGAGTAGTAACCGGTTAGGTGAGCGTACTGCTCGGGGTCGTTGTACTGGCGCTGATAGGTGAATTGACCGTCGTCGGTGGGTACCGATTCGGCAATGGGTTTGCCATCCACCAAAATGGCACCACGCGGCAGGTCGAACTCGCGGAAGAGCTGACGCTTATTCAACGAGTTCTCGGCAAGTTTATCGGAGCTGAAGAACTGGATGTAGCTCATTCCGGCCAGGCAAATCACAAACATCATGGTCAGCGCGATCCAGACGCGCTTAATGGCTTGATTCATACGTTCTTCACCGCCTTTGGGCTCGTAGCTCCCGGAGTCGCAATCTCGTCGGTTGGACCCACGCCGCCGGTCATCGGTCGGCGCGAGTTATGCGAAATCATCAGCAACAAGGAGATGATGATCCAATTGGCGAGCAAGGAGGAGCCGCCGGCCGCCATAAATGGAGTGGCCAGACCGGTCAGTGGAATCAAACGTGTTACGCCGCCGATGATGACGATGCACTGCAGCCCCAGGGTGAAGGACAACCCCGCCGCAAGCAGCTTGCCGAAGGTATCTCGCGAACCCAATGCGGCACGTAAACCGCGGCTGATCAGCAGCATGTACAGCAGGATAATAGCCGTCAGGCCGATCAGGCCGAGCTCTTCACCGAAGGAAGCGATGATCATATCCGAGTTCGCTAGCGGCACCCGGTAGGGGGATCCCTCACCTAAGCCGGTGCCGAAGAGACCGCCATCGGCCATGCCGAATAGTCCTTCGACGATCTGCATGCTGCCGCCCGTGGCCTGGTAGATCTCCGGGTCGAAGGCATTGAGCCAAACATCGATGCGCCGGGTCACGTGGCTCATCGTGGTGGCTGCGAAGACACCGCCGGCTGCGACCATGAGCAAGCCGATCAGCACCCAGGAGATGCGCGCGGTTGCCACGTAGATCATCACGATGAACAGTCCGAAGAAGAGAATCGAGGAACCCAGATCGCGCTGGACCACCAGCACTCCGATGGACAAGATCCAGGCCACCACCATCGGGGCCATATCGCGCCGGCGGGGCAATTGCAGCGGTCCGATTTTGCGCCCGGCCAGCAAGATCAGATCTCGGTTGGAGGAAAGATACCCGGCAAAGAAGATCGACAAGGTGATCTTTGCCAGCTCACCTGGCTGCATTGAGAATGCGCCGAGTCGAACCCAAATACGGGCACCGTTAATGGTCACGCCGAACCCTGGAATCATCGGCAGCAGCAGCAGGATAATGGATGCCAACAAGGCGATATAGGTAAATCGGCGAAGCATGCGATGATCGCGAATCGCCCACAGAACGATGGCGGCGATGATGACCGCGATAGCGGTCCAAAGCAGCTGCCGCATCGACTGACTTGTGGTTTTGGCCAAGTCAATACGGTGAATCATGGCTAGGCCAAGAGCGTTCAGGGCCACCGTAATCGGAAGTATTACCGGGTCGGCATATTTGGCGAAGATGCGCAGCATGATGTGCATCAACAGCGCGAGTCCAGCCAAAACTCCGGTCTGCACAAAGAAGTCTTTGCCGTCGTCGCTGTCCGAGGAACTTCCGACGAGGAAGAAGGCTGCGGCGCCCACGCTCAAGGCCAGCAGCAGCAGGACCAGCTCAAGGTTGCGCCGTGGAACCGGTGCGGTGTGCAGTTCGCTCATCGCATGATCTCCTGACAGTAGGCTGGCGGAAGGGGAAGGTCATCGCTGGCACCGTCTGCACCTGGTGCCAGGACCGGACAATTCTGTTTCGCTGTAACCAGCAACTCTTGAATCATCATGCTTGCGTGCTCAAGGCTGTCTGCCGGAATGGAGGATTCCACCCGTTGGCGCGAGTACTCTGGCAAGGCTTCGAGCGGGATATTGCTGACCGTATCAACCTCGGATAGCGAGATGGGGCCAAGCTCCTGCGGCACTCCCTTGTAGATGGCGACCTTGTCTCCGACAGCGCCAACATAGAACTGGGTTTGCGTCCACAGATAACCCCAGACCCCGAGCCCGATCACCAGAAGCGTGATCATGGTCAGCAGCAAGGGCATGATCCAACGGCGGTGCGGCGCACGCGACTCGAGCGGATCGAGGATTTCTCCGGCCGCAGGGGAGCGGTGCGTGAGCAGCGCGGCGGCGCGACGCTCGCCGGTGTGCTGGGTGACCACCGGTATCTGCCCGGTCTGCGTGGCAAGCTGCGCGGCTCCGACAAGGAGGTGGGGGCGCTGAGAAATTTCATGGCGCAGGACCGACGCGCTCGCCTCAACATCGCCTTCGGCGGCGATGGTCAGCTGGCCGGTATCCGGGGCCGGCTCGAGAACCGAGGGTTCGGCATCTTCGGATTCGTCGACCTCGACCAGCTCAAAGAGCACCACCGTGACATTATCCGGGGCGCCATTGCGCAAGGTCGTGGCCACGAGTTCATTGACGGCCGCATCCATATCTGCGGTGCCGCGCACGATTTGTTCGATTATGGGCACGGCTACCGCATCGGTTAGCCCATCGGAGCACAGCAGCCAGCGTTCGCCAGCGGTTGCCTCGAGCTGTTGTACATCAAGTTCGGGGGAGGCATCCGAATCGCCAAGCACGCGCAACAGCACGTTCTTATGCGGGTGGGTCTCTGCCTCGTGGGGTTGAATGCGCCCCTCTTCGACAAGCCGCTGCACGAACGTGTGGTCACGGCTGATCTGTTCAAACTCGTTGTTTTTCAGCCGGTATGCGCGGGAATCGCCAATGTGCGCCATGTGCAGGGTCTGCCCAGAGAGCAACAGCGAGGTGACGGTGGTACCCATTCCCGAAAGCTTCGGGTTCGCGCCCACTAGTTCGTTGAGAACCAGATTAGCCGCCTGGATTTCATCGGGAAGCGCATTTTGCGGGTCTGCAGTGTATCGATGGTCAAGATGTACCAGATCCAGCACGGTGGATGCCGAGGCCACATCGCCACCGACGTGTCCGCCCATGCCATCGGCAAGTACCGCAAGATATTCTCCCGCGTAAGCGGAGTCATCGTTCTTTTTGCGCACGCGTCCGACATCGGACATCGCCGCGAATTTGAGCTTTAAAGCCATTGGCTAGGCCTTCAATTCCAGGACAGTCTTCCCGATGCGGATTCGCTGTCCCGGTTCGACCGGCTGCGCGCGGGTGAGCTGGCTTTCGCCTATGAAGGTGCCGTTGGTGGAGCCAAGGTCTTCGATGAACCAACGGGAACCCTGTGGGAAAAGTCGGGCATGGCGGCCCGAGGCGTAGTCGTCTTCAAGCACCACGGTGGCATCCTGAGCGCGGCCGAACAGGATCGGCTGGCCCTGCAACGGGATACTGCGCCCTGCCAGGGGGCCTTCAACGATCTGCAGGGTATGTACTGCCTTGCGCGTGCTGATCTCTGGTTCGGCAAGTTCTGGATTCTTTTTCAGTGCCCGGGCGCTAGGTGCTCCGGTTCGAGCTCGGGTGCCGATCACCAAGTCACGGCGCATCGCACCGACGATGCTCAGCACGAGCAGCCAAATCAAGACAAGAAAGCCAAGTCGGAACAGGTTGAGAACCAGATCATTCATGCACGGCCTCCGTTGCTAGGCGTAATTAGGCGAAAGACTATCTTGGTCTGTCCGATAGTGATGATCGAACCGTCCAATATACGCGTCTCACCCGAAATCTTCTTACCGTCCACATAGGTGCCGTTGGTTGAACCTAGATCGGTGACGGCATAAGCGCCCTTGCCCTTCGCTTCGAAACGGACATGCTGCCGCGAAACGCCGGTGTCATCCACGGGGATGTCGGTGCTCGCCGAACGCCCAAGCACGATCGAATGGTGATGAAGCGCGAAGCGTTGTCCGTTGACCTCGACAATCGCCTGTTTGGGAAGCGGAGGGGCTGCCGCCGCCGGCGGGGGAGTAGGGCGTGGCTGAGCGGAGGTTTTGGGGTCCGCAGCTGCGGCGCCCTGTTCCTGCTGCGGCTTGGAGGCCTTCGCCTTGACCGGGGCCGAAGCTGCCGGGTTGGCGCTGGAGTCCTTGACGGAACCGGAAACTTCCATTTCGCCGGGCTTGAGCTCCTGGGAATTCACGAAATGAATCATGATGTTTCCTTGGACCGAATAGCCTTGGGTTACTGCATGTTCCGCGGTTACCTTGGCCATCTCGTTGACGACCGGTGAGTCCCACGACTTGGCCGTTGCAAAATCCTTGTCGCTCAACGAGACGATGAAATCGTTCGGAGCAAGACTGCGACCCTCGCTGATCGCCAGAATTCCACGATCCATTTCGTTGCGCAGGGCGCTGGTGAGTTCAACCGGCTTGATGTCTGCGGTGCTGGTGCCACGAAAGAAGCTGGTGACGACCTTCTCCAAGCCTCGTTCGACGTTGTCGAGAAAGCTCATTGCGTGTGCTCCTTTCCTGTAGTCCACGGCGTTTGAAGGCCTTGCGATCTTAGTCTGATGCCTTCGAGACACAGAACTTCATTATCGATCTTACTGTTTACAGCTGTGCAATTCCCGGAAATATCCTTGAAGGAACGACCAGCATCATATTCAACGCCCCAGCAGCCCAAAAGGTTTCATGTGGCGCTAAGCACATGTGGGCCCTCTGATTAGGTGAACGGCAAAAAGTGCGTGTAAGCTATTTCTTGTTGCCGCGAGAGCGGGAATCATGCGCGAGTGGCGGAATTGGTAGACGCGCTGGCTTCAGGTGCCAGTGCCCTTCGGGGCGTGGGGGTTCAAGTCCCCCCTCGCGCACATGTGGAAAGAACCTCTCACTGGTCTGAAAAGACCAAGTGAGGGGTTCTTTTCGTTAACTCGCAAATGATCTTGATTTCGGTTCATGGCTCATAATATGGAGCCAAGGGCTCAGGGCGTGCCAATAGCCAGCGCCCAGCGAGCGGCGAAAACCATCGCAGTAATCCTGGCCTCACGATCTGCACGATTCTCCTGATTCGAGAAAAATTATTCGCCGGGCGTGGGAGCAGCCACTTCTTCCCGGCCTTAAACCCGGCCATATTGCCTGCGCGGCCCATCACATAGAATCGGATTCGTTGGATTACCGAAACGATGAGGGCGTCATGGCAGGCACTAGCAAAAGCATCGAACTGGCCGGAACCGTGCACCAAATCGAGGATCGATTGGTGTTGCGCTTCGAGCAAGAATCCAGTCAAAAACTTCCCAGTCGTGGGCAGGTGGCTGTGCGGCTGGTGGATTCAAACCAAAGTCTCATAGTGGAACCGGATGGGCGCCGTGGGCATTGGCTGCCTGCCGAACAGCTTGATCTGGAACTCGGGCAGCGACCCGTATTGCAAGTGGCGATCGCCGAGCAGTGGCCCGAGGTAACCCTCCCAGAAGATCTAGCCGGCGCCCTTGACGACGCGAGCGATCTGCAGGACACCTGGGAAGGGCTGACTCCCATGGCCAGATGGGAATGGGCGCGGTGGGTCAAGTCGACGAAGAACGCCGCGACCCGACAGCGGCGGGTGGAAGTCAGCATTTCCAAGCTGCGCGACGGCAAGCGGCGCCCCTGCTGCTTTGACCTGTCTTCCTGCACCGACCCGGAAGTTGCCAAGAGCGGAAAGCTGATCGAGTAGTTATTGGGCCCCACCGCTAGAGGCGCGAATCATGAGTTCGCTGGACAGCAGTAATTGGGATCGCTCGAGGCCCTTGCCCTCGATCAGGGTGCGCAGCGCCAGGGCGGCCTCAATGCCTACGGCCTGGGCATCGAGGCGAACGCTGGTCAGCGAAGGGTTCGAGGTAGCGGAGAAGGGCAGGTCATCGAAGCCGGTGACCGCCAACTCTTCGGGGATCCGCACCCCAGCGACGCTTGCGCCATGCAATACGCCGTAGGCGTGCGTGTCCGTGGCGCAGGCCAACGCGGTGATGCCCGCGTGTTTCCATTGCTTCCAGTTCGCGGAGAAGGTCGCTGCGGCGTCTCCCATTTCAATGGTCGAGGATCTGATGGCGGTCGCCGGAACTTCCATGCCGTGTTCGGCCGCCGCGTCCAGAAAGGCTTCGCGCCGCATGCGCAGGGTGGCGGTTCCGGTGTTTGCGTCGAGATAGCCAACTTTGCGGTGGCCCTGTGCGGCGAGGTGTGCCGCCACATCTCGTGCGCCTTGGAGCACATCAAAATTCACCGATGGAACTTCTTCTGGCGCATCCGGCGCATCGAGGGCGATCATTGGCAAGGGGCTGGATAATTCGGCGAGGAATTCGGGCGTGGGCGCATGGACGAGCAATCCTGCTGGGCGCAGGCCCAGCAGGCGCCGGGTTTCGGCGGCGCTGGGCGACAGGCCGGCGTCGGTGACCGACAGCAGCAGCTGGTAATCCTCCCCGAGGACCCCGCGAACCCCGGCGATGAGCTTAGCGAAGAAGGGGTTTGAAATATCCGGGGCCACCAGAATGACCAGCGAGCTGACCCCGCGAGCCAGCGAACTGCCGATGCTATCCACGTAGTAGCCGAGTTCGCGAATAGACTCGCGAACTCGTGCTTCATTCCTTTTGGAGACTCGTCCGCTGGATTTGCCATTGGCCACCAGCGAGACGGTTGCCGTGGAAACTCCAGCATGGGCCGCGACCATGGCAGCGGTGACCTTGCGCGCTGGCTGGGGTTGGTTCGGCGAATCACCATTATTCATGGCTCCATCCTAGTGTGCCGTCGAGCGTGCGCAATGTCGGGGTTAAGCGCTTGACGCTTGGCGTTATCCGAGGAAGAATCGAGGGTAACTACACATCGAACTCCCGATAGCCGGCTATCGGGCGGATCAAGGGCGCACATGAGCACACCACGTAAGATCATCCTTGACTGCGATCCGGGGCACGACGACGCGGTCGCCATCCTGTTGGCCCATGGAAATCCGCAGATCGAGCTGCTTGCGGTAACGACCGTCGTCGGCAATCAGACGCTGGAGAAAGTCACCGACAATGCACTGGCGGTGGGCACCATCGCCGGGATCACCGGGGTGCCGTTCGCCGCCGGTTGCCCGCGCCCGCTGGTGCGCAATATCGAAACCGCACCCCAGGTGCATGGTGACTCCGGGATGGACGGCCCGGCCCAGCCTAGCCCGCGCATCGAATTGGACGAGCGTCATGCGGTGGACCTGATCATCGAAACGATCATGTCGCACGAGCCGGGGGAGATCACGCTGGTGCCTACCGGAGCGTTGACGAATATCGCGTTGGCGGTGCGCCGCGAGCCACGCATCGTCGAGCGCGTGCGTGAGGTCGTGCTGATGGGCGGCGGCTACCACACCGGGAACTGGAGCGCCGTGGCCGAATTCAACATCAAGATCGACCCCGAAGCGGCGCATATCGTCTTCAACGAGAACTGGCCGGTGGTCATGGTGGGCTTGGACCTCACGCACCAAGCGCTGGCCACCAAGGAGGTGGTGCGGCGCATCGAGCAAATCGGCACCGGCCCGGCAAAATTCGTGCGCGAGCTCATGGACTTCTTCGCCCAGGCCTACCATGACCACCAGGGCTTCGACGCCCCGCCGGTGCATGATCCCTGCGCCGTGGCCTATGTGATCGATCCAACCGTGGTGCGCACCCTGCGCGCGCCGGTCAGCGTTGAATTGCGCGGCGAACTGACCTTGGGCATGACGGTAGCGGACTTCCGCGCCCCGGCTTCGGCCGATTGCCACACCTCGGTGGCCGTGGATCTGGACCACGAACGCTTCTGGGATCTGGTTGTCGACGCCCTGGAACGCATCGGTGAGGTCGAGCTAACAGCGTAGTTTCTCCAAAATCCAGCTAATTGTGATGACAGTCAATGCCAAAGCGCACCGTCATGCATAGACTGGAGATAAATACAGCTCAGGAGGCGAAGTGGCAGTCAAAACCCCGCACCAGAACGTAACCTTCGAATCGTCCGGAACGCAGGCGCACGGCTATCTTGCGCTTCCCGAGTCCGGTAAAGGCCCCGGCGTCATCGTGATTCAAGAATGGTGGGGGCTCACCGACCACATTCGCGATATCGCAGACCGCCTCGCTGCCCAAGGCTTTGTCGCCCTGGCTCCGGATCTCTACGGCGGCTCGATCACCCATGATGGCGACGAAGCCGGCAAGATGATGTCCGAACTGCCCGCAGAAAAGGGCGCGGAGCTCTTATCGGGTGCGGTCGACTACCTGCTCGCCAGCGACTATGTCACCGGCGGCAAGCTGGGGGCCATTGGATTCTGCATGGGCGGCGGTTTTGTCCTGCAGCTGGCCGCTCAGCAGGGCGAAAAGATCAACGCCGCGGTGCCGTTCTACGGAGTCGGCCAGGGCGTGCCCAACGAATTCAGCGGCGTGCGCGCGGCAATCCAGGGCCACTACGCGAACTTCGACGACTCCTACCCGGCCACCGAGGCCAAGGTCCAGGAGGAGCAGATTCGCCGTGAATCCGGCGCCGAGGTCCGGTACTTCTACTACGACGCCAAGCACGCATTCCACAACGACGAGAACCCTGCGGGCAACTACGACGCCCAGCTCGCAGATCTCGCCTGGCAGCGTGCCGTGGACTTTTTGCGGCAAAAAGCCAACTAAGCGCATAAAGTGGTAGGCATCACAGTCGGTGTATGCCTCGAATACTTCCGAAGCAATCCAAAACTCAAGGAGAAATAATGTCTGAAACCATCCTCGTAGGTGTAGACGGTTCCGAAACTGCGCAGCGTGCAGCCCGCCGTGCCGCCGAACTTGCAGTGAAGCTCGACGCCGATCTGGTGGTGCTCACAGCTCACGCCTCGGACAACACGGAGGTCGTCTCCATCGGCAGCGACACCTGGATCCTCGACGACGCCGAGCAGGCTCGCAAGCTGGCCCAGCGTGTGGCAAATGACGTGCGCAACGCGGTGCCAGGCGTGAAGATCAGCGCCGCCGCCGGCCACGGCAAGCCAGGCGACGTCTTGATCGCCGATGCAACCGATCGCGGCGCCTCGATGATCGTCGTCGGCAACGTGGGCATGAAGGGCCTGGGCCGCGTGCTCGGCTCGGTCGCCTCCTCGGTAGCCCACTCGGCACCATGCGACGTGCTTGTGGTCAAGACCGACAAGTAAGCGAAGCTTGAACTGCGGCGGGTACGGATCTTTTCCGGCCCGCCGCAGGGCTTTAACCGCACCGCACCCCAGCAAAAGACCAGTAGGCTTTAACCGTGCAAAAACTTCGAGTTTCCTACGTAGCAGGCGTCACCCCGGGCAAGTGGATGGATCGCTTCACCGAACGCTACCCGCAGGTCGAATTCCAGGCTTCGCGCTACGATGGCGAAGACATCCTCAACCTGCTGGCAACCGATCAGGCCGATGCCGTCTTCGTGCGCTACGTCGGGGATTCGCCAAAGGACGCCACTCGGCATCTCATTCCGCTCTACGAAGAGCTCGAGGTCGTCTGTGCGGCTAAAGACCACGACGTCGAATACTACGAGGAAACCATCGACGAGCAGGAAGTCGCGAAATTCCCGCAGCTTGACCTGTCCGAATACCCGGAAGAGGCCGGCGGGATCCCGATCGCGATGGAAGTTGTCGCCTCCGGAGCGCAGGTACTGCGCGTTCCGCAGAGCATCGCCCGGCTATACCAGCGCAAGGACGTGGTCTATCGCCTCATCGAAGGCGGAGCGAGAACACAAATCGGGATCGCCTGGCCCACTGCCCTGGAGGATACCGAGCTGGTCGATGAATTCATCGGCATCGTCCGCGGGCGCAGTGCAAATTCTTCCCGCCAGGCCTCGGTGCGCAGCACCCAGAAGGAAGCCAAGGCGGTTAATGACAAGCTGCGAGCGGCAGCCAAGGAAAAAGCGAAGCTGCGTGCAAAGCAGGAAAAGCAGGCTAAGGCCAAGGCGCGTTCGGGCGGGGCCAAATCCCGCAAGCGCCGATAATAACCTAGTCAGCCATGCTAGAGACATGAGAGAGTAGGCAATATGGAGCAATTCGATACCCTCAGTCTGAGCACGCAGGGCAGCGCCCTGGTCATCACCATCAACCGGCCTGCCTCGATGAACGCACTGGCCCTGGAGGTCGTTGCAGACCTCGAGCGGGCTGTCGACTACCTTGAAGCCAGTGGGTTCAAGCACCGCGGAGTGGTCATTACCGGCGCGGGAGAGAAAGCCTTCGTAGCCGGGGCGAATATCGTGCAGATGAATACGATGGACGCCGCCGCGGCCGAGGCCTATGGCCGCCGCATGCACCAGGTCACCGAGCGACTCGAGTCGCTGCAGTTGCCGGTGATCGCCGCGGTAAACGGGTTCGCCCTGGGCGGCGGGTGCGAACTGGCCTTGGCCTGCGATTTCATCTACGCCTCGCAGAAGGCAAGCTTCGGACAGCCCGAGGTCACCCTCGGCCTGGTGCCCGGGTTCGGTGGATCGGTACGTCTGCCGCGCCGCGTGGGCAATGCGATGGCCCGCGAACTGATCTTCACCGGCCGCCGGATCAAGGCCGAGGAGGCACTGCGCATCGGCCTGGCCAACCGCCTGGTAGCCCCGGAAGAACTGCTCACCGAAGCCGTCGCGACCATCGAGGAAATGGCCAAGGTTTCCCCGACTGCCGTGGCGAACGCCAAGCGCGCCATGATTAAGATGGACTCCCTCGACGTCCACGCCGGCCTCGAGCTGGAAGCGCAGAGCTTCCGCGAGGCCTTTAATACCGCCGATTCCGTGGAAGGCCGGGCGGCATTCGTTGATAAACGTGCGGCGAACTTCCCCGGAAACTAGCCATGCACTACGGGGCGCATCAGGACCAATGGCTGCGCTTCTACGCGCCGCAGGAGGCCACCGCGCGCGGTGCGGTGATGATCATCCACGGCGGATATTGGCGCGAAAAGTACACCGCACGGCTCGGCGAACCGCTGGCCATGGACCTGGCCGCCCGCGGTTTCCCCACCTACAACCTCGAATACCGGCGCGGGCCGGGCAGCGAAGCAAAGATGCTGGCCGATGCCCGGCTGGCGCTGGCCTTGATCAAGGAAGAAGGCCCGATCACCCTGATCGGGCATTCCGCCGGCGGGCACCTCGCGTGTCTGCTCGCCGCCCATGAGGAGCGGGTCAGCCAGGTGATTTCGCAGGCCGGCCTGCTCGATCTGCAGCTAGCCCGGACGCTGCGGCTGAGCAACGACGCGGTCAGCGAAATGCTCGGCGACTGTGATCTGTCCACGCTGAACCCCGTGGAATTATGGCCGATGGGGGCGCGTGTCGTAATCTTTCATGGACGGGCCGACGCGGATGTCCCGGTGAAAATTGCCCGGCGCGCGGCCGATCATGCGGCGGCACTCGGCCAACAGCACTCCTTGCGGATTTTTGATGGCGACCATTTCACTTGGATCGACCCGTGCAGCCACCAGTGGGAGGCGTGCGTCAAGGCGCTGTACCCGCTGCACTACAAAGGAGCATGATGAACCCGACGGTCATAGGCGAGGCGCTGGTCGACGTATTGGCCTCCGGAATTGCCCCGGCGCAAGAATTTGTGGGCGGAAGCCCGCTGAACGTTGCCGTCTCACTGGCCCGCCTAGGCTACCCGGGCACCCTGATCACGCGCTGGGGGCAGGACGAAAAGGGTGCAAAAATCGAACGCTTCCTGGCGGAGAACGAGGTCAAGTACCTCGGCGGCGCGGATGACGAGCCGACGGTTATCGCCCACGGAATCCTGGACCCCGCCGGGGGCGCGACCTTCGCGTTTAACGCCTTCTGGCAGATGCCGACCATCGGCCCCGAACTGGACCAGGACTCCGAGCTGGTGCACACCGGATCCATTGCCACGCTCTTCAGCCCCGACGAGCTGCTCCCCTTGCTGGCCGCAGCCCGGAGCCACGCCACCATCAGCTATGACCCGAACCTGCGCCCCTCGCTGGTGACCAACCACGCCCAAACGGTTGCCGAGGTGGAGCAATTCGTGGGCCAGGCGGATGTCGTGCGGGTTTCGGGGATCGACCTGAAATGGCTCTATCCGATGCGCTCGGTGCACGAGTCGGCCCGCGCCTGGCTGGCTATGGGTCCGGCGATCGTCGTGGCAACCGCCGGGTCGCGCGGCTCCTGGGGAGTGGTGCGCGCGGGCGAATCCGAACACACAGCACAGGCCGTCGAGGTCACGGACACCGTGGGCGCCGGGGACACCTTCACCGCGGCCCTGCTGTGCTGGCTGGCCGAACATGGGCTGATCGGCGCGTCCAATCGTGAAAAGCTGGCCCGGCTTGCGGTGGATCAGCTCGACCAGGCCCTGGATTTTGCCGCCCGCGCGGCGTCGGTCACCGTGGGACGCGCCGGCGCGAACCCGCCGAGCCGCGAGGAGCTTTCATGATCAAGCTGATCGCCTCGGATCTCGACGGAACCATCGTGGCGCGCGATGGCAGCATCAGCGACCGGACGCGCCGCGCCTTCCTGGACGCCCGCGAGGCCGGAATTCATATCGTCTTCGTTACCGGCCGCCCGTTCCGCTGGCTCACCCCCATCATCGAGGCCTTCGGCGGGATGGGGACGGTGATCTGTTCCAATGGGGCCGTGCTCTATGACCTGGAGCAAGACCGCGTCATCTGGTCCCGCACGCTCAGCTCGGCCACCGCCAGGGCGGCGGCCGAAATTATTCTGAAGCATGAACCGAACGCCGCCTTTGCGGCCGAGACCACTCGCGGATTGCACCTGGGCGAAAACTTTGCCGAACGCCACCGGACCCTTGGCAGCCAGTCGGTAATGGATCTAAACTCAGAAGCCATCGACCAGGAGGGGATCGTGAAGTTTTTGGCCCGCTCCAAAACTCTGCCCATCGATGAGTTCTACGCTGCCGTCGCCCCGGAACTGGAAAAGCTTCTGTCGGTCACCCACTCCGCATTCGATGTTTCGCTGCTGGAAATGGCCCATGTCGACATCCACAAGGCCACCACTCTCGATGTGTACTGCCGCGAGCTGGGCATAACCGCCGATGAAGTCATGGCCTTTGGGGATATGCCCAACGACCTGGAGATGCTCGAATACGCAGGCCACGGCTATGCGATGGCCTCCGGCCACCCGCTGGCCTTGGCCACCGCGCAGCACACCGCGGACACCCTCGAGGCCGACGGAGTCGCGCAGGTCATCGAGGATCTGCTGAAATGACCTACGCGTTCACGCACCGCGGCGTCCGGCGGGACGGCGAAGAGAATACGCTGATCGCCTTCCAGCGCGCGTGGGACCTGGGCATTACCCACTTGGAAACGGATGTGCGAGCCTCCAGGGACGGCACCGTTTACGCCTTCCACGACCAGAGCCTGGACCGGGTGACCGATGCCACCGGGCCGCTGGGCGAGCGTACCGACGAAGAACTTGCTTCGGTGCGTGCAGGCGGGCAGCCGTTGTGCACGCTCGCCGAATTATTGCGCAGTTTCCCCGATGCGCTGGTGAATGTCGATGTCAAGGACGAGGCGGTGATCGCGCCGCTTGCGCTTTTGATCGAAGAGCTGGGCTGCCACCGGCAGATCGCCTTGGCATCATTTGATAGCTCGCGCAGTGCCGCGGTGCAGCATCTCATTGCTACCGAAATGAAACGTTCCCCCGGTATTCGTGAGACGGCGTTGATCTGGTTGTGCGCCATGGTTTTCGGCCGCGTGCCCAAGCGGCTCATTAGGGATTTCTGGGCCGTGCAGGTGCCCCTTAAATACGGATTTCTGCCGGTGGTTACCTCGCGTTTTATCCGTGCGGTGCACGGCGCGCGGGTGCAGGTTCATGTGTGGGTCATCAATGATGAGCCGACCATGCGAATGCTGATCGAGAAGAACGTGGATGCAATTATTAGCGATGAGGCCGAACTGCTGGTCAAGGTGCTCGGTTAGTTCAGCAACACGCGTTTGACCAGATACTTCTCCAGAACCTGCACATCTGGTTCGAATCCCAGGCCGGGGGCTTGCGGCAGCGGGATCGCTCCGTACTCAGTCATGGCAGATTGATGCGGAGCGTGCAGCGGGTGCAAGGTTTGCTCCCATCTGACAAACGGAATCTCCAACTCTGGAAGCGGCGTCCCGTTGGTGAGAACCTGGGGTGGATCGAGGGCCAGAATTTGAGCGCTCGCAAGCAACGCAGGCCCGTAATAGAAGTTGTGCGGCACCACCGGAACGCCGAGCCGCTTGCCCGCCTGGCGGATCTCAAGCATTCCCGAGATTCCACCGATTTTGCCGACGCTCGGTTGCGCAAAGCTGAGCGCTTTGGACTCCATGGCTGAGATGAGCCCGGCAACTCCCGAGTGATTCTCCCCGGCGGAGATGTTCGCGAAGCGGGCGTTGAGCTCACGAAGCGCCGTCCTGGAATCGGGGGGAAAGATGGGTTCCTCAACCCAGAGCAGATCGAGTGCTTCAAACTGTGCGATCGCCTGCGTGGCGCTATCCAGATCCCAAGCGCAGTTGACGTCGACCATAAGCGCCGAACTGCCAATGCTCTGGCGGGCTGCCGCGATGGCCTCGCGGGTGCGTTCATGCAGTTTGAAGGCCGTAAATCCCAGGCTTTGCGCCTGCTTCACGTGGGATGAAACTTCATCCGGATCTTCGGCGTAATGCACCAGAGAGGCGTAGGCGTGGATCTGGTCGCGTGCGCCGGGCTCAATGTATTCACGCAAAGTCGCTCCGGCTTGTTGTGCTTCGAGGTCCCACAATGCGATGTCCATAGCCGAGAGCGCGTAATGCACCGGTCCGGTCCGCCCAAAGGCATGAAATGCATACTCGGCCGCGGGCATGGAATTGGCGATCCCGGTTTCTTGGCCGATAAAAAATGGGCCGACAATCTCTTGCAGCGCCGCCCATGTGGCGGGGTTCGATTTGTGGCCAAAGGCTTCACCCCATCCGGTAAGCCCGTTTTTGGTACTGACCTTGACCATCAGGGATTCCATGTGGGTGAAATTTCGCGACGATGCATTGAACGTATCGATTGATTCCACATCGGAATCTTCGAGTTCTTGGCGCCCGGCCTCGAAAGGCATGGAGATCAGAAGCAGTTCAATAGACTGAATGTAATCCTTTAAGTTCTCGTTGACTTGAGTCAATGCATCAATCTTTCGTTTTCTCTGGGGTATTTTCCGGCTTGGCAGGGTGCGGGGCGTGAGCCTTTGGTGAATTGTGGAACCGTTCAATGAATTGCTGCACCCAATGTGGTTGACCTCACGTTGGTTTTTAGTTTAGCGTGGGGGAATACGCTTTGGAAAGCGCATTCCTAACTATTAGTTATTCAGCTTCTCTAGGAAGCATCAAACCGAGGAGTCAGCCATGTTGGTCCACACTCGCCAGGGGTCCCAACGCACCCCTTCGAACGAGGGCGTTGGTCAATGAGTGCCATTGCTGAATTATCAAGACTTAGCAAAACCAAAGGCCGCAAGGCTCCCGCCAAAGACAACAAGGCCGGCCACCTCTTCTTGCTGCCGTGGACTATCGGGCTATTCCTGATCACGCTGGGCCCGATGGCAATGTCCCTGTACTTGTCATTCACGGACTACAACCTCTTGCAGGCCCCGGAATTCGTCGGCATGGACAACATCGAACGGATGTTCAGCGACGATCGGCTGCACAATTCGCTGCGCGTGACGTTTACCTATGTACTCGTCGGCGTTCCGCTCCAGCTCGGCGTCGCGCTCGGCGTCGCCATGCTGTTGGATCGCGGAATGCGCGGGTTGTCCTTCTACCGCTCGATCTTCTACCTGCCCTCGATGCTCGGCTCATCCGTAGCCATCGCGGTGCTATGGAAGCAGATCTTTGGAACTACCGGGCTGGTTAACCAGCTCCTGGGACTCGTGGGCATCGAAGGCATGGGCTGGATCTCCGATCCGAGCACTTCACTGAGCAGCCTCATCCTGCTCAACGTGTGGACCTTCGGCTCGCCGATGGTGATCTTCCTGGCGGGTCTGCGCCAGATCCCTGCGATGTACTACGAAGCCGCGTCGATCGACGGGGCCACCAAATGGCGCCAATTTGTCAGCATCACTCTTCCGATGCTGAGCCCGATCATTTTCTTCAACCTCGTACTGCAGGTGATTGGCGCCTTCCAGAACTTCACTCAGGCATTCATCGTCTCCAATGGTTCTGGCGGACCGGCGGATTCAACAATGTTCTTTACCTTGTATCTCTACCAGCAGGGCTTCAAGCAGTTCGATATGGGCTACGCCTCCGCGATGGCTTGGCTATTGGTCCTGATCGTCGGTGGTTTCACAGCACTGAACTTCTTCGTTTCTAAGTATTGGGTGTTCTACGATGACTAATCAGACTTCAACTTCGCGCGAGGAACTAGACGCGAATAAATTGACGGCACTTGACGAAGAAGCGCTGTTCGGGGGTCGACCTCCCCTGGGCGGAACCGATTCCAAGGGGAAAAAAGTCAAGGGCCACCGCCCCAGCGCACGAACCCGTGCACGTGCGATCATCAAGCACACCATTTTGATTCTGGCCGCGCTGATCATGATCTACCCGCTGCTCTGGATGATTGCCAGTTCCTTCAGGCCCAACGATCTGATCTTCCGCGAAGCCGGTCTGGTGATCTCGAGCGTGGAATGGGACAACTATCCCAACGGTTGGAGCGCACTGTCGGAACCATTCAGCAAATACCTGATGAACTCGGCCATCGTCGTGCTCGGTTGCATCCTAGGAAATCTGGTTTCTTGTTCGATGGCGGCCTATGCCTTCGCCCGCCTGGAGTTCAAGTTCAAGAAGATCATGTTCGTGCTCATGCTGATGACCATCATGCTTCCCATTCACGTCATCATCGTTCCGCAGTACATCATGTTCTCGCAGATCGGTTGGGTCAACACCTTCTGGCCTATCATCGTTCCGAAACTGCTAGCCACGGACGCATTTTTCATCTTCTTGATGATTCAGTTCATCCGCGGCATTCCCAAGGACATGGATGAAGCCGCGCGCATCGATGGCGCGGGCCACCCACGCATCTTCTTGCAGGTCATCTTGCCATTGATGGTGCCGGCACTGGCCACCACCGCGATCTTCACCTTCATCTGGACCTGGAGCGACTTCTTCACCTCGCTGATCTACCTGACAAATCCAAGTAACTACACGGTCCAGGTGGCGTTGAATGCCTTCATCGACTCGACCGGCGAATCAAACTGGGGAGCGTTGTTCGCAATGTCGATCATTACCCTCGTACCGGTTTTCCTGGCCTTCCTCTTCGGCCAGAAGTTCCTGATCAAGGGCATCGCCACTACCGGCATCAAATAACCACCAGGGATGGACTCGGTTGAAACGTCCGAGCCCATCCCTGGTCAACGATTTCTTAAGGACCCACCCAGATGACTGCACCTAGCCGCACCCGGAACGTACTAATCGGCACCGGAAACCGTTGCGAAATGTACCTCACGGCGATCCTGGGCGAGCACAGTGACGTCGCCGAACTCGTGGCATTATCCGATCCAAACCCCGGACGGATCGAGTACTACCAGGACGTTGTGGAGCAGACTTTCGGGCAGAGCCTGGATGCTTTTGATCCGGCGCAACTGGCCGACTATGTTGCCGAGCATGCGATTGACCGGGTGATTATCACCAGCCCGGACTACACCCACGCGGATCTTGTTTGCGCCGCGCTCCATGCCGGGGCCGATGTGATTGTTGAAAAGCCGCTGACCGTCGATGCTGCAAGCACCACGCGTATCGCGACGGCGGTTGCGGAAACCGGCCGGGAAGTCATCGTCACCTTTAACTACCGCTACTCACCGCGCAATACCGCGTTGAAGAAGGCCATCGATGACGGATTAATCGGCGAGGTAACCTCCATCGACTTCAGTTGGGTGCTCGACACCGTGCATGGTGCGGACTATTTCCGCCGCTGGCACCGGATCAAGGAGAACTCCGGCGGTCTGCTGGTGCATAAATCAAGTCACCATTTCGACCTTGTGAACTGGTGGCTGTCCGATACCCCGCAACGGGTCTTTGCGGCCGGCGGGTTGAAATTCTACGGTCCGGATAATGCCGCGCGGCGCGGACAGCAGGCCAGCGAACGTGGAACCCACGAACACAGCGAGGCAGAACCCTTCGACCTGGATCTACGCAGTGACAGTCGCCTGGAGAAGTTGTACTTGGATAGCGAACATCATGACGGATACCGCCGCGACCAAGGAGTATTCGCAGGCGAGATCACCATTGAGGACAATCTGGCGTTGACGGTGGAGTATGAAGGTGGTCCGGTGCTGTCCTACTCTCTGAATGCGCACAGCCCCTGGGAGGGGTACCGGGTGGCAGTCAATGGCACCGCGGGACGCCTGGAATTGGATGTGGTCGAGCGAGCAGCGGTGCTTCCTGCCGCAGGGGGAAATCCCGTGGATCCGTCCTTCTCGGACGACGGACAGAATACCGCGGGGCGCTCCAAGGGGGAGAAGCTTGTCCTCCAGCGTCACTGGGGGCCGGCCGAGGAATTGGAAATCATCAACGGGGAAGGTTCGCACGGCGGCGGGGACGCACTTCTGCTGGAGGAACTCTTCCGCGGCAGCACAGTCGACAGGTATTCACGGCAGGCCGGGTTCCTGGATGGAGCGCGAGCTATCGCCGTGGGAATCTGCGGCAATCAATCTCTGGAATCTGGTCAAGCAGTAGATGTAGATCATGCTGGACTTGGTGTTAATTTATCCCTCGTGGAACAGGTTCAGGTGTAATCGGAAAAATGAGCGAGAAAGTTATTATCACTGGCGGTTCAGGCCGTCTAGGCCGCGCTGTCGTAGCCGGTTTTGCCCACGCGGGGCACCATGTTGTGGCCTTGGACCGAACCCTTCCCGAGGCGCCTCTGGACGGTGTCGACTACCGAAGCGTGGACCTCTTGGATGCCGCAGCCACTTGTGCATTGTTCAAGGAAGTTACCCCGCAGGCGGTAGTCTCCCTAGCGGCCATGGCGGTGCCCTTTATGGCGCCGGAGGAAGTGCTGCTGCACACCAACGCAACGATCGCTCACAACGTCACCTCAGCCGCCGTGGAATCCGGGGCAACCCGCGTGGTCCTAGCCTCCAGTCCATCGATCATGGGCTACGGATCCCCAGGCGGCTGGAAGCCTGGCAAGCTGCCGCTGGACGAGACCGAAACCCCGCGCCCGTGGCACGCATACGGTCTTTCCAAATACGTTGCCGAACAGATCGGGGCAATGTTCGCCGCAAAGATGGGCCCAGCAAGCACGGTCAAGTTCGCTTCCTTCCGGCCTTGCTATGTCATTGCCGAAGAGGAATGGGCTGGTGCCACAACGCAGCAGGGACACACCGTGGCCGAACGCTTGGCCGATCCTAAACTTTCGGCTCCGGCGTTGTTCAACTACGTGGACGCCCGGGATGTCACGGATTTTCTGCTCTTGCTGCTGGAACGCTTTGACCGAGTGGAGAATGGTTCGGTCTTCTTTGTGGGGGCCAAGGACGCCATGGCTACTTCCCCATTGTCGGAGCTTCTCCCGGAAATCTATCCAGAGCTGGCTGAACTGGCGGCCAACCTGACCGGGGATTCTCCGGCTTTCAGTATCGAGAAGGCTCGAAGCGTCATCGGCTGGGAGCCAAAGCGCAGCTGGAGAACCGAATTGAAACATCAGGTCTAACCGGTCTAGCGGGGGCTCACTTCCTGCTCTGCGGTTTCAGCGCGCCAACACTGCGGGGCGATCCAAATTGCCTACCCGAATCACCGGCCACCGGGGATCGACGCTGAGTACTTCCACGGTTGGCTTACCGCCATGCTCGATGAGCAGGACGGTATCCTCAACTTTAAAGGTCATTGCGTCCTGTACCGCACTGGGATTCCACGCGTAAGCCTGATTCGCGCGGATGAGGTCGGTAGCATCTGGGGTCAGGCGAGGGTCTCTGCCGTTGTAACCGGCAATCCCACCTTGGTGATGGTTCTGCCATTCTTGGGGATCGAAACCATGCAGAGGATACGCGGCCTGAACGACGGGGAGCATCGATCTTAGTTCGGTGCCCGGTTGCAAGGATCTGAAAATCTCGTGCTCCACCTGAAGGATCGCGTGCTCTGCTTCCAGCTCTCCGGGCAACGGGTCGCCAAAACGGACCCACCGGGTGACATTGGCGATCAATCCACTGCGGCGAACGCAGAGTACCGCCATGGCTTTGCGCCCAAGCAGGGCCTTTGTGGGCAGGGGGTGACGGAATGCCGAGCGAGAATCCCCGCAGACCAATGCCACGAGCACTTCGCCGCCGAGGCTGATTGCTGCAGCACTGAGCCTGGCGGCAATATCCCGTTCGGAGTCTTCGGGGCTCGCCTCGCCGAGCACTTGCGTGAAAATACCGGCGACAGCCACACAGAGACCTCGGTACCTGCTGACCTCGGCGTCGCTTAGAACGCTACGCAAGCCGCGCAGCTGCACCTCAACTCGGGCCTCGGACAAGACCTCCAGTCCACGCACCTCTGGATACCATGCCGCATAGTCGTCGAGGGGCTCGTACCAGTCCAGGGCGTGCAATCGGGCCCCGGGGACTCCGTCCAGTTCTTCGGCAAGCAAGCGGTCCGCTTCGCTCAGCGGGGTGGCGATCTCACAACCTTTCCGGTGCACCAACACACGCAGGACCGGAGGACCCGCCAGCGAAACATGGGTTCGAGCGCCGGCTAGGTACCACGACAGCGAAGCAGCGGTGGATAACAAGATAGCGTCCGCACCCAGCTCGTCGAGCAGATCTACCAGCTGGGCATGTTTGAGGTTATATTCATTGAGGGGCATACTTCTCCTGCCGAGATGGAATAGGAAGTTATTCTTGACTGAACGTTTCGGCCAGCTGGGCACTTTGCTGCTTGGTGAGTGCTCCATCAACGACCAGAATCCGAACCTTGCGGCTGGCCAAGGCTCTCGGCTCCAGAATCACCGGGCTATCCCACGCCAGCGATGCTCCGATGCCGGGATATCCCGAGTACCGAACAAACCATGGGTCATTCGCCGTGGAACAGAAGATGAGCGTTGCGGCCCCATGGCCCAGGTCGCGGGAATTCAATCCCACCGAATCGGCGGAAAAAACTGCGCTAAACGCCAGCCAATCACTGGTGGAGCCATGCACGGCCGATTCACCGGAGGCATTTGCCGTATAGATTTCGCCCCGATGCACGGCCGGCAGGCGCCAGAAGAATCCGCCATAGCCGCCCTGGTCCCGCCCGTTGGAACCAGGAGACCCCAGCGATACCTGCTGGTCGCGCGCCTGCAGGGCAAACTCAAAGTCCAATGACCAGCCTCGGATTTGCAACCGTTCAAAAGCCTCGGCTCGAACGGTACGGTGTTCATCAAGGAGCACTTGTCCATGGTGGTCAACCCATTCAAGATGTGAAGTAACAGCGGAATTGGATTCGTTGAATTCCTCGCAGACGGCGCGAATGTGCCCATGGTCAGCTTTCCAGAGATAACGCCCAGCGGAGCGCGTGTAGGTTCGTCCGCCCCAGAAATTGGTTCCATTGACATCCTGCAGCGCGACTCCCAGACCGAGATGCCAGGTGTGGTCCAGGGGTTGCTGGTCACTGACGGTGACACCGTCGAGCGTGCGCAGCTGATCAAGGAATGGGCGTGGTGAGTTTGTCGGGGCAATGTCCGTTCCGGTGCGTAGCCTCGCAACCTCCACGGGATCGCCACTTATCGGATGGGCGATCTGGAGTGTTCCGCTAGTGGGTGCCGGCTTGGCCCACGGGGCTCCTAGGGAAGAGAACGCAGTTTGCGCGGCCACCGCGCGGTCAATGAACTTCTCGATGTCCGGAACCACCGGATGATATTCTCCATCTTCGCCTACGCCATAAACATCGCTGCGGCAGATCGCTTGCGGATCGGGTGAGGTCCGCACCTGTTCGAGGACTTTCATGAACGCTCCGGCATTTTCCACGGGGCACAGCAGTTTTGGCGCTGCGCCGCTTCGCACATCCACAAGATTTTCGAGCAGGTTAACTCGACCGAAGCTGCGGATATATTCTTCACCGCCGAGATCCGGGTTGGGGCGAACCACCAGCTCGTCTCGTGTGTAGTACAGGGTTGCTTGGCCTTCGGTCCCGTAGACGGTGACCCACGGGTCGCGTTGCTCGGCCGCGCACACGGTTAATGCGGCAGTCACCGGGATCCCCTTCACCGTGCGCAGGCAGAGCACCGAGGTGTCATCGGCTTCGATATCATGGGCGCGGTAAAGCTCGGTGGAAAGTTCGGCGACATCCTCGGCTCGGCGTGCCCCGGCAATGTGCAGGGCACTCATCACCGCGTGGGCCAACGGATTGGTGATGACCCCGTCGGCAATGTGGATGCCATCCAGGACTCGGTGGCCGGCCCAAGGCGCCCGATCATAGTACCCCTGAGTGCGCAGCCAGGTACCGGAGGCACCGACAGCGCGCAACTCGCCGATGGGTGAATCACGCGCATCATCAACAAAAAACTCCTCGAGAGCCTCTAAAGCCAAGGAGCCAACTGCCTGAAAACCGACCTGCACCCGGGCTCCGGCCTCCCGGGCAGCAGAAAGCAGTTCCTGGTATTGCGCGAAGGTAGCCGTAGGAGGCTTCTCCAGGTACAGATCGGCGCCGGTCACAAGTGCCTTGAGTGCCAGTTCATGGTGGGTGTTGATTGGCGTCGAAACAATGATGATATCCGGGCTGATACCGGCGTCGATCAGCGCATCAAGGGAAGCGAATATGGGGGTATCTTCACCGCGGATGTCCGGCCCCGGATCGTCGGGGCCGGCACCGGCCACAAAATTGGCTTTGCCCAGTGCAACGAGGCGGTGGATGTTCAGCAGGTGCTGGCGTCCGAACCCGTTCAGCCCTACTAGCGCGATCCCCGGTACTCTGAGATCCGGCGCATTCGTTGTCGTGGCACCTTGCTGCGAAGAGTCGGTCATACCCGTCCTTGGTTAATGTCGTTGACTAAGTGAAATAGGGATACGAGCTAGTTGGCCGCACTCGCCGGAAGCACCCCGGAAGCTTCATTGAGGTGCGGGAGCACTAGCTGCTCGTAACGCTCTTTCATGGTGCGAATGGTCAGCGCCGCGGCTTGATTATTAACTTGTTCGTTGAAGATCTCCACCTCAACGGGACCGCGGTATCCGGCTTGGGCGACCCAGCGGGAGATGGAAGCGAACTCAATGTATCCATCGCCCATCATGCCCCGTGACTGCAGGGCATCGCGGGCGATCGGGAGGTTGAAGTCGCAGATCTGGTAGCTTGCTAGTCGTCCCTCGTGGCCGGCCCGCTGAATTTGAGCTTGAAGCTGGGGATCCCAGAATACGTGGAAGGTATCCACCACGACACCCACGGTCGAAGTCGGGTAGGGAGTGGCCAAGTCCAAGGCCTGGCCCAAGGTGGAGAGCACCGCGCGGTCGACCACGTACATGGGGTGCAGGGCTTCGAGAACCAGCCGCACGCCATGTTCGGCGGCGTAGGGAACCAATTCCCCCAGGGCCTTGGCGACGCGGTCGCGGGCCGCAACAATGTTTTTGTCGGCCCTGTCCCCCTGGCCACCGAGGATATGCGCGGCGGCGGGAAGCCCGCCCACAACCATGATCAGCTCGTTGGCTCCGATGATGGCAGCCTCGCGGATCGCCTCGCGGTTCGATTCCAACGCTTCGCTTCGCCCCGCAGCCGAATTGCTGGTCAGGAAACCGCCGCGGCACAGCGTGCTTGCCTTCAACCCGGCGCCGCCGATGATCTTCGCCGCCGGTTCTGCCCCGCCCACGTCGCTAATGAGGTGGCGCCAGGGACCAATATGGCTCAGGCCCGCCTCGGCCGCTGCCTGCACTGCTTCGCGCAGATTCAGCTGAGGGGTCGTGCCGGTGTTCAGTGCCAGTTCGAAGCTCATGCGACTCCAGTCAGAGTTGGGACGGGGGAGAACACGCCATTAATTTCCAATAGCTGTTTCAGGCGTTCAGCGGCTAGCTCGGGATTCAGCAACAGACCGGCCTGATCGGCCAGGACAAACGTGCGCACCAGATGCAGAATCGAGCGGCCGGCATGCAGTCCGCCGACCATTTGGAAACCGGCTTGGTGCCCGTTGAGCCAGGAAAGGAAGGCAATTCCGGTCTTGTAGTAGAACGTCGGTGCGGAAAAAATATGCAGTCCCAGATCCCGAGTGGAATCCAGGATGGTGCGTGCCCGCTGTCCATCTCCCGCATCGAAGGCCTGCAGCGCGGTCGAGGCCGCCGGGTAGATTGCAGCGAAGATGCCTAGCAGGGCATCGGAGTGCCTGGTGCCGTCGCCTTGGATAAGTTCCGGGTAGTTGAAGTCGTCACCGGTGTAGAGACGGACACCCTGTGGCAGCCGTGCGCGCAAATACTTTTCATGCTCGGCATCCAAAAGCGAAACCTTGACGCCATCGATCTTGGCCGCATGGTTCTCCACCAGGCTGGCGAAGGTGGCGGTTGCCGTCTCGATATCGGTGTCCCCCCAGTAGCCAGCCAGCGCTGGATCAAACATTTCTCCGAGCCAATGCAGAATCACCGGTTCGGTGGCGGCCTCCAGCAGGGTGCCGTAGACGTTCAGGTAGTCTTCGGACGATTCGGCGGCGCGGACCAGCGCCCGCGAACACATCAAAATGACCTTCGCCCCGGACTCTTCTACGAGTCCCAGCATCTCCAAATAGGCGTCTGTGACCCGGGCCAAGTCGCCGGCCTGCACACTGAGCGGATCCAGCTGGTCGGTGCCGACTCCGCAGGCCAGCAGGTCACGCACGCTACGCCCGGTCAGCGCCGGATAGTTATTGCTGGCAACTACCCTTGCCGCTTCGGCGGCGGAACGTTGAATGAGTTCCCTGGTCGCCGCGTAGTCCAAGCCCATGCCACGTTGAGCGGTGTCCATGGCATCGGCGACGCCTAAACCGTAGGACCACAGTTCGTGGCGGTAAGCCAAGGTTGCTTCCCAGTCCAAGGCGGCCGGTGCCCCCGGAGTGTTATCGGCGGTCATCAGCGGAATTACGTGGGCCGCAGCGTAGACCTTACGTGTGCTGATCGGTGCGGAGGGGCGGCGAAAATCGCCGGGGCCGGAGAGCGTGTAGCTGTAGGGTTCCCCGTGCTCGTTGGGCAGGATGATCGTCGGTTGTGCTTGTTGCTGGCTCACAGGGTGATCTCCGGGATGTCGATGGTGCGCCGTTCGGCGCTGGACTGCAGGCCCAACTCGGCAAGCTGCACGCCACGAGCGGCCGACAGCAAGCCGTAGCGGTGTTCGCGGCCGGCCACGACATCGGCCAGGAATTCTTCCCACTGCAATTTGAACCCGTTGTCCAGATCCGCGTTGGCTGGCACTTCCAGCCATTGATCGCGGAAGGATTCGGTGACCGGAAGGTCCGGGTTCCAGACCGGCTTGGGTGTGTTGGCTCGCTGTTGGGCGACGCATTTGTTCAGACCTGCCACCGCGGATCCGTGAGTTCCGTCGATCTGGAACTCAACGAGCTCGTCGCGATAGACACGCACCGCCCAGGAGGAGTTGATCTGGGCAACAACTTGATCTCCGGCAGGAGTTTCAAGTTCAAAGATTCCGTAGGCGGCGTCATCCGCGGTTGCCTCGTAGGGCGCACCCTTTTCATCCCACCGGGTGGGGATGTGTGTTGCGGTTTTGGAGGTAACTGATTTGACCTTGCCGATGATGCCTTCGAGGACGTAGTTCCAGTGGCAGTACATGTCCGTGGTCATCGATCCGCCATCGGCCAGCCGGTAGTTCCAAGACGGACGTTGGGCTTCCTGGATTTCGCCTTCGAAGACCCAGTAACCGAATTCTCCGCGCAGGGACAGGATCCGGCCAAAGAAGCCCTCGTCGACAAGCCGGCGCAGTTTGACCAAGCCTGGCAGATACAACTTGTCGTGCACTACGCCGGCGGTAATGCCCTTGCTCTTGGCTTGGCGCGCCAGGTCTACCGCTTCGGTAAGGGTTTCGGCGGTCGGTTTTTCGGTGAAGATGTGCTTACCGGCTGTGATGGCCTTGGACAGGGTGTCGTAGCGTAGCGACGTCATCGAGGCGTCGAAGACGATGTCGACGGAGCCGTCGTTGATTAGCGAGTCGAGGTCGGTGGAGTAGTGCTCAACGTTGTGGAGCTGGGCCAGTTCCTTGAGTTTCGCCTCGTTGCGGCCAACGAGAATTGGCTCGACGGTCACCTTGGAACCGTCGGGCAAGGTAATTCCTCCCTGATCACGGATCGGCAGGATGGAGCGGAGCAGATGCTGCCGATAGCCCATGCGGCCGGTGATGCCACTCATGGCGATGCGAAGTACTCGTGGTTCTGTCATGGGGGTGCTCCTCGTGCAAGGGATTGTTTAAGAAAGGAAATGGGAATGCGCTTTCCACGATAGTGTTGCCCAATTAGTGTGTCAACCATCTCCGTTCAGGGAGATAAGCTTGTTCAAAATTGCAATGGGTGATAAGGATTTCATGTGGCTATTCGACTAACTGACGTGGCTAATGAAGCCGGAGTTTCATTGGCAACCGCATCGCGCGTACTGAACGGGTCGGCGCGCAAGCCTGCCGAGGAAATCTCCCTCCGAGTTCGTGCGGCGGCAGAGAAATTGGGTTATTTCCCCAACGCACAGGCGCAAGCGCTTGCCCGATCCTCGACAAAGCTGGTGGGCCTCGTGGTACACGACATTGCCGACCCGTATTTCTCGTCCATTGCACGCGGGGTGCAGCGCGGGCTGGACGCCAGTGGCATCCAACTGCTGCTGACCAGTACTGGCGCGGAACATGACCGGGAAATAGCTGCCGTTCGCGCCTTCATGTCACACCGGACCGACGCTATTATCATCTCGGGAACCCGGCGCTTGAGCGGTGATCAGGAGCTCATGGAATTGCTGGAAAGCTACCAGAGCAATGGTGGCCAAGTGGCGATGATTGGGCAAACCTTTCCCGCAACGGGCGGAATTCAGGTCGATAACGCCGGGACCGCAAGCGACCTGGCCGGGGAACTGCTCAAGGCCGGTCATCGCCGTTTTGTCGTTTTGGCCGGCGACCCGAACTTGGTGACCGCGAAACATCGTGCCGACGGGTTTGTGTCCAAGCTTGAGCGCTCCGGCGTGCCGGTTGAGGAAGTGCTCCACGGAGCTTTCTCGCGCGAGGGGGGTTATTTGGTCATGAGCGACTACTTGCGACGGTATCAATCCACCGAATACACCGATCCGGTCTGTGTCTTCTGCGTATCTGACGTCATGGCACTGGGGGCGATTCGCGCAATTCGCGAGCACGGCTTGCGGATTCCCGGCGATATTGCGATTGCCGGCTTCGACGACATCCCAACGCTGATTGATGTCACCCCGTCGGTGTCTACCGCCCGCCTGCCGCTCGAAGAAATGGGCCGCATGGCCGGCGAGATGGTTCTTACGCATAGCGATTCGAAGCTGCTGGTCGTTTCGGGAACCCCGGTTTTGCGGGAAAGCACCGGGAATCGCTGATCCGTCGATACCTTTTTGGAATCATTCGATTCAAAGGTGTCATCGACATATTCCCACTTCGACCTTGACTCGTGAGCTGAATCACATCTAGATTACTTGGGAAGCGCTTTCCATTCGCGTCGGCGCACAGATGTCTCGACACTGAGTAAACCCTCGCGAGTTCTCGCCCATCCAAGGAGGAGCCCATGAACAATCAACAACGGTCCGAAGGCATGCGTCGCATTGCCGGTCAACGACTAACCAAGTCCCTTGCCATAGCTGCGGTCGCAGCGCTGGCATTGACGGGGTGCGGCGGAGGTGGGAACGCGGCTGACAGCGCCGATGGAAAGGTGAGTTTGCGATTCGCCTGGTGGGGTTCGGACTCAAGGGCGCAGGCTACCAATGAGATCATCGAGGCCTTCGAGGCAGAGAATCCAAATATCGACGTTCAGGGCGAGTATTCGGACTGGAGTGGATATTGGGACAAGCTCGCTACCCAAGTTGCCTCGAATGATGCCCCGGATATTATCCAGATGGACGACAAGTACCTTCGCGAATACGCCGACCGTGGCGCCCTTCTCGATCTTGACGGTGTTGACGTCTCCAACTTTGAAGAGGTTTCCGTTTCCAACGGCACTACCGAAGATGGGTTGGTAGGCATCACGACGGGAATTAACTCGTTTACGTTGACCGCAAACCCCAAGGTTTTGAAGGAAGCTGGGCTGGATATCCCGGACGACAAGACTTGGACGTGGGACGATTATCGCGAAATCACCAAAACCGTTAGCGAAAAAGCCGAAGGGAAATACGGTTCCGAGGCGCCGAATGAACCCGCTGGATTGCAGTCCTGGCTGAGGCAATCCGATAAGCATTTAACCACTGAATCCGGAGAGCTTGGTTTGACCGTTGAGGATCTTGCCGGCTATTTCCAGCACCACCAGGACTTGTTGGACAGTGGATCCTATCCAGTGGCCTCGGTTCTAGCCGAGAATCAGAATGCCGGGCCTGATCGTTCCATGACCGGCACCGGTACGTCGGCCTTTGGCATGTGGTGGAGTAACCAGCTCGGCTCGCTTTCCGCAGCGGCCGGTGTTGATCTGGTGCCCCTGCGCCTGCCTAGCTCCACGGGCGAAGCCGAAGACAACGGGCTTTGGTACAAGTCATCGATGATGATGTCCGGGTACAGCAAGTCCAAGCATCCCGAAGAGGTCAAGAAGTTCATTGACTTCATGGTGAACTCCGAAGAAGCTGGCGAGCTGAACAAAATGGACCGCGGGCTGCCGGCCAACACGGAGATTCGCGACTTGGTAGTGTCCGACCTTGAGCCAATCGAGGCCGCTTCAGCGGAGTTCGTCACCGGAATTGAAAGTGAGCTGGCAGGGTCTGAACCAATTCCACCAATGGGATTCAGCAAGATCCAAGACATTTTGTACCGCTACGAGATGGAAATCTTCTTCAAGCGGCAGTCGCCGCAAGATGCGGCAACCAACGCGTTGAACGAGATGCGCTCTGCCGTTGAATAGCAAACACATGATTTGATCTGAATATAAGCTTGGCGGGGAATATTTAATTCCCCGCCAGGCTTTTTAGTTTATAAACAGGGTGTCCAAGACTGATGCGGCGTTTTCCTGCAGATGCTCATCGTCCGCGTCAAGCAGGAGCCGCAACCAAGTCTCATGCTGGGATAGCGGAGCCACTAGGCATGCGGGGGCGACTAAGCCATAGAGCTCGTCGGGGCTACCGTATGCGGCGAACTCACCTAGGTAGGCGCCCAGGGCACGCATCACGCGCTTGTCGTCGGTCCGGCATTTCCACGACTGGGTCATTGCCGCCAGTGGGGCCGCCAGCGAGGAAAACGGATGAGCCCAGTGGGCCGTCGCAAAGTTCGTGATCCGCGCATGCTGGCCCTTTTCCGAGGGCACCACCGTCTGCGCCAAATCGAAGGCGCCATGTTCCAGGCTCAGCGGGATGGGACCGCGATGCAAGGCTTCGCAGGCGTCGGAAAGGGTCTTTAATTGGCCGTGCAAAGCGTCGGCCTGTTGCGGGTCCAAATGCAACGGATGGTTTGCCTCGAGAGACACATGCATGGTCAATGCCTGCTCGAACTGTTCTGGGAGGAACTGCGGATCCACCACCGGCATGCCGACGTCGAAGAAGGCCTCTTCGTTGCCCATCAAAGCCACCTGGAAGGAGCCCAGTGAGGCAAGCGCCAGCTGCCAGTTCTCCGCGCTGTCGCCCAAATCCGCCAGGGTATGGCCAAAATCGGGGGAGAGCATATAGCCGGCCATGCGGTCGATTGCCAGCGGCATCACCACGCGTTCGGGCTGCAGTCCGCCGGCGGTGATCGTCACCGCAGCTTCGGCTGCCAGTCCCGGCGCGTTCGCCTTAAACACCAGCTCGGCCGCGTCGGTCCCTACCAGCGCCGAAACCTGGTCCAAGGATGCCGGCCAAAAATCCGGGCCCGCGACACGCTCGATGCCGTAGGCGGAGCAGGCCTCATCGATCCAATTGGCGGCAGACTCACGCCATTGTTCGCTATTCCATTCATCTATCCACTGAGCCACAATCCTAATCGTAGTATGTCGATGCAAGCGAGATCACTTGCTACCGTTGGGTCTACGGCCAATAATTGCTCCTCGACGAAGGATTTCGATCGTGAACGCTGCACGCCCGACGTACCGCCACCGTGATTTCAAGGCCGTCCTTTTTGATTTGGATGGAGTTCTCACACCTACCGCGCTATTGCACCGTGCGGCATGGAAAGAGTTGTTTACCGGATTTTTCGCCCAAGAACACCCGGGCGTGCCGCCTTATGCCGACCCGGATTATTTCGAACTGCTCGACGGCAGGCCACGCTATGAGGGCGTCGGTGCCGTGCTCGAATCCCGGGGGATAGCGCTGCCCTGGGGAGATCCGAATGACCCTGCGGGGTACACCTCGGTGTGCGCGCTGGGAAATCTGAAGAATTCGGTTTTCACCGCGGTGCTGGAGCGCGATGGGATTGCGCCCTATTCCGGGTCTAGCAACTACCTGCAGCAGGTGCTGGAGGCAGGTCTGGATGTTGCAGTGGTCTCCTCATCACGCAACGCCCGCTCGGTGCTGGAAGCCGCGGGATTGGCTGGGTTCTTCAACACCATCATGGGCGGGCACGAGGCAGCGGCACGCGAGCTGCCTGGCAAGCCGTCGCCCGCCACGTTCTTGGCTACCGCCAAGGACCTAGGCTGGCGCCCCGAAGAGTGCGTGGTCGTCGAGGATGCCAGCAGCGGCGTGCAAGCCGCCCGTGAGGGCGGCTTCATGGTCGTCGGGGTGGCACGTGAAGACAATGAGCAACAGCTATTGGATGCTGGTGCGCACTTCGTGGTCCAGGACCTCAGCGAGCTGGTGTCCGCCTCCGCGGTGCAGGCCTGGAACTTTGACCCCTGGTCCATCACCCGCGAAGCCGAACGCGATGAGACGGGCGCCCAGGACACGGTCTTCGCTCTGGGCAACGGCTTCCTTGGCGCTCATTCGGCACAGGTGGGACTGGGCGAGCAAGTTGCCGGGACGTTCCTCAACGGGTTGCACGAAACGTGGCAGATCCGCCACGCGGAAAGCGCGTTCGGGCTGGCCGAAACCGGGCAGACGATGATCAGCGCCCCAGATTTCCGGACCCTGCGGGTGTTCATCAACGACGAGGCGCTGGAGGTGGGGCGAACCGAGATGCTCCGCGATGACTTGCGCTTGGACTTCCGCGAAGGCACGTTGATTTCGCGGACCCTGTGGCGCACCGCGGAAGGCCATCGGGTGGCGGTCACGGCACGGACCATGATCTCCTTCAGCGACCGGCACCTAGCCCTCCAAGACCTGCATGTGCGCCTGCTCGACGGGCCGGCTCATGTGCTGATCCAGTCCTCGGTGATCGGCTATCGCTCCGAACCGGAGGTATCCTCCCCGGCCGATCTCGACTCGGGCCAGGACCCGCGCAAGTCCGAGGAGTCCTCGGATAATCCCTTGCACCCGGCCGGCCACATCGAGGAAGGACCCCGCCTCGGGCTTTCCTACACCGTGGCGGGTTCCAATATGTCCGTGTCGGCAGTCGTGGAACACCTGGTGAATACCACCGGTGGTGCCAGCTCCCAGATCCATACCGAGCGTTCGGCTAAGCCTGATCGCGCCGATGAGGTCTCCAGCGCGAACCTCGAAGCGGGCCAGGGGCTGCGCGTGGCCAAGTTCGCGGCCTACCACTCCTCGCGCCGCCATCCGGCCAAAGAAATGCTGCAGCGTTCAAGCCGCGCGCTGAATCATCTGGTGCCCCGAGGGATCGACGAGCACTTCCGTGCACAGCGCGCATTTATGAAGGATTACTGGCAGCGCAGCGACGTTTTGGTGGACAGCGACGATCCGAGCCTGCAACGCAAGATCCGTTGGAATCTCTTCCAGCTTGCCCAGGCCTCGGCCCGAGCCGACGGTTTAGGAATCAGTGCCAAGGGGGTTAGCGGCAACGGATATTCCGGACACTACTTCTGGGACACCGAAATCTATGTG
Organism: Glutamicibacter sp. AOP38-B1-38; assembly: GCF_052377485.1. Lineage (NCBI taxonomy): Bacteria > Bacillati > Actinomycetota > Actinomycetes > Micrococcales > Micrococcaceae > Glutamicibacter > Glutamicibacter sp. AOP38-B1-38. The sequence goes on from NZ_JBQSWU010000017.1 coordinate 45,930, forward strand.
CTGCCGTTTTTGACCTACACGAACCAGCAGTGGGCCAGAAATACGCTCCGCGCGCGGATCTCGATGATCCCGGCGGCGACGCGCCGGGCTCGCATCATGAACGAGGAGGGGCTGCTCTTTCCTTGGCGCACCATTAACGGTGAGGAAGCCAGCGCGTACTACCCGGCGGGTACCGCGCAATATCACATCAACGCCGACGTGGTGTATTCGCTCAACCGCTATCTCGACGCCGCCTGCGACGACGAGTTCCTCGAGGCAGGCGCCGCAGAAATTCTGGTCGGCACCGCCCGGATGTGGGCGTCTTTGGGTTTCTGGCGCGACTCAGGGGAACAGCGCAGCTTCCACATTCACGGGGTGACCGGCCCGGATGAATACACCGCGGTGGTCAACGACAACACCTACACCAATGTGATGGCGCGCTTTAACCTGCGCCGTTCGGCGCAGCTGCTAGGCGAGCTAGCCGCCCGGCGCCCGCAGTTCTATGCCGAGCTGGCCGAGCGGATGGGACTAGACTCAGCGGAGATCTCCACCTGGCAGCTGGCGGCCGAACGAATCCATATCCCGTATTCGAAAGCCGTGGGAATCCACCCGCAGGACGAGCATTTCCTCAATCGCGAGGTCTGGGATCTTGAGGCCAGCGGACCGGATAAACGTCCGCTGCTGCTGCACTACCACCCATTGGTGATCTACCGCTTCCAGGTCATCAAGCAGGCCGATACGGTGCTGGCGCTATGGCTGCGCTCCAGCGATTTCACCGCCGAGCAGAAACTCGCCAATTTCAACTACTACGACCCATTGACCACCGGAGACTCGTCGCTTTCGGCCACCGTGCAGTCAATCCTTGCGGCCGAGGTCGGCTATCGGGATCTGGCCTTCGACTACTTCGAACATGCGTTGAATGTCGACCTTGAAAACCTCCACGGAAATACCGCCGACGGGGTGCATGTGGCGTCCACCGGTGGGGTGTGGGCCGCGCTGGTCAATGGCTTCGCCGGGCTGCGCGACGATGACCAGCGGTTGCATTTCGACCCGCGGCTGCCCGAGCGCTTCAGATCCCTGCGCTTCCAGCTGGCCTATAACGGTTCGGTGATCAAGGTGCTGCTCGACGCCAGCGGAATCGAATTCTCCCTCACCGGCCAGGGCCCGCAAAGCCTCTGGGTGCGCGGGGAGGAGATCGTGCTGCAGAGCGGCCAGCGCCACCGGGTGGCCCTGCGCGATCAGGGGCCGCAGCTCTCCGGGCGTCCGAGCCTGGAGCATGTGCTCTCGCTGCAACGTGAAGCCGGCGTCGAGGTGCCCAACAAGCCCTGGTAGCCAAAGCGGATCGTGCGCGGAGGGCTGCCGGCCCGCACAATAAAAAAGTCGTCGGGTGGACACCGCATGGTGTCCACCCGACGACTTTTGCCCCGGAGGAGTTCTTATCCTAGAGGGTCATTTCCTCGAGCTGGCGTCCCTTGGTTTCCTTGACCAGGAAGATCACGAAGATCAGCGAAAGCAGTGCGAAGAACGCGTAGATGCCGTAGGCCAACGCCAAGCCTGCCTCGGCGAGGGCCGGGAAGGTGGTGGAGACGGCGAAGTTGGCGATCCACTGGGCGGAGGCGGCAACGCCGAGCGCCAGCGCACGGATGGAGTTCGGGAAGATTTCGCCGAGCAGCACCCAGACGGCAGGTCCCCAGGTCGCGCCGAAGCCAACCACGAACAGGTTCGCGGAGACCAGCGCCACGATGCCCCAGCTGCCGGGCAGAGAAACTGCGCCGTCGATGGTGACCGACTGGGCGAAGGCGATGGCCATCATGCCCAATGACACGGTCATGATGGACGAGCCGATCATCAGCAGCAGCTTGCGGCCGAGCACGTCGATCAGCAGCACCGCAACGATCGTGGCCACCACGTTGGTGATCGAGGTGATCAGCGAGATGGTGAAGGAATCGGATTCGGCAAAGCCGACGGACTTCCACAGCGTCGTGGAGTAGTAGAAGATCACGTTGATGCCGACGAACTGCTGGAAGACCGAGAGCAGGATGCCCACCCAGACCAGCGGGTGGAAGCCGAAGCGTCCGAGCAGATCCTTGAACACCTGGCGGCGCTCGACGTGGACGGTGGTGCGGATTTCTTCGATCTTGGCTTCGGTCTCGGCCCCCGGGAGCATGCCCATATCGCGGGTCAGTACGGTAGCCGCCTCGACGTAGCGGCCACGCTCGACCAGATAGCGAGGGGATTCCGGCAGGCGCATGGCCAGCACGCCATAGAGGATTGCCGGGATGGCCAGCGAGAGGTACATCCAGCGCCAGGCCGAAAGGCCGAACCAGCCGATGGCGTCGGCCGAACCCATCACGAAGACCAGCAGCGCGCTGACCAGGAAGGCCACGAAGATACCGAGCACGATGGCCATCTGCTGCATGGAGCCCAGGCGTCCGCGGTGCTTGGCGGGGGATACCTCGGCAATGTAGGCCGGGGCGATCACCGAGGCGAAGCCGACGCCGATGCCGCCGACGATGCGCCAGATGATGAGGTCAAACGCGCCGACGCACAATCCGCAGCCCAGCGCGGAGATCAGCAGCATCGCGGAGGCGATCACCATGGTGCGTACGCGTCCGATGCGTTCGGAGACCATTCCGGCGATCCAGGCGCCGAGCGCAGCGCCAAGCAGGGCGCAGGAAACGGTGAAACCGATGGTCAGCGCGTTGAGCCCGAATTCGTGCTCGACAGCGTCCACGGTGCCGTTAACGATTGATGAGTCATATCCAAAAACGAACCCACCCAGGGCAGCGCCGAGGGCGATCAGGATGAGTCGAGCGGATATCTTTCCGTCAGATGTAGTCGCAGTCACAAGGAGCCATGCTATCGGATTGGGCTGGGGCGCAAAACATTTCCAGCGGGTTTTATGGCCGTGCGGGCCGCCGGTTCATGCGAGCTCGGCCATAATTTGGAAAGAATCCTTACAATAGGCGTTCGGGCGGTGCGGGGATCCGCGCAACCCAGCCCCGAAATCCCGCGCAAATCGGACGAGGCGCCGACGCCGGGCATTTCCGGCAGGGCAAAAGAAAACCGGCATCATGAGCTTGATCACAATGCCGGCTGGTTCTTCGGTCTTGGCTTAGCGCTCAACCGGCTCAAGGTTGCTATTGCGCAGCTTGGCCACGGTATTCATCAGGTGGTAAACCACCAGGGTCGCGATGGTGCCCAGCGCGATGCCGCCCACCTGGAACTGGCCGAAACTCAGATCGGTGGTGACCGCAATCGCGATAATCAGTCCGGTTCCGGCGGTCATCAGGTTCACCGGGTTCTGGAAGTCCACCTTCGCCTCGATCCACAACCGGGCACCGATAATGCCGATCATTCCGTACAGCACGATCCCCAGACCGCCGATCACCCCGGCCGGAATGGTATTGATCAGGGCGCCGAATTTCGGCAGGAAGGCCAGCGCTATCGCGGCGACCGCCGCGACCCAGTAGGCCGCGGTGGAGTAGACGCGCGAGGCGGCCATCACGCCGATATTCTCCGCATAGGTGGTCGTCGCCGAGCCGCCGCCCATGCCGGCCACCAGGGTTCCGACGCCATCGGCCATCAGCGCTCGCCCATTGAATTCGGAGAGGTCCTTGCCGGTCATGATGCCCACGGTGCGCACATGGCCGATATTCTCGGCGATCAGCACGAATACCGCCGGCAGGAACATCAACGCCACGCTGAAATCAAAGCTGGGGGCATGGAACTGCGGCAGCCCAATCCAGCCGGCCTGGCCCACGGCGGCAAAGTCCACCTGGCCCTGGAGGAGTGCAATCGCGTAGCCGATCACCAGGCCCACCAGGATCGACAGGCGCCCGAGCAGCCCCTTGAACGCGACGGTGGACAGCACCACGGCGAGCACCGTGAGGAAGGTCGTCGCCGGGAAGTCGCGCATCGGAGCCAGCGTGGCGCTGGCGAGGTTCAAGCCGATCAGCGCGACGATGGTGCCCATGACCACCGGCGGCATCAACGCGTGGATCCACCGGGTGCCGGTCTTCGCCACGATCGCGCCGACGATGAACAGCGCCGCACCGGTCATCGCGATGCCGCCCAGCGCCGCGGAGAAGTCGTCGCCGACCTTCGAGGCCATCACCGGGGCGATCAGCGCGAAGGAGGAGCCCAGGTAGCTGGGCACCTTGTTCTTAGTGATCAGCAAGAAGATGATCGTCGCGACGCCGGTGAACAGCAGCGTGGTGGTCACCGGGAAGCCGGTCAGCGTCGGCACCAGGATGCTGGCGCCGAACATCGCCAGAATATGCTGGGCTCCGATCGAAATGGTCTGCGGCCAATGCAGCCGCTCATCCGGGGCAACAACCTCACCTTCGGTGATGGTCTTCCCGTTGCCGTGAATGCTCCACTTCATGCGTTCCTCCAGAATTCCTGGCCCCGCGTTTAGGCCGTAGAGAAGTCTACGCCCTTCGCGTGCGCTTGGGCGAAGAAAGTCAGCTCATGCTCGGCCGAACGCCGGAATGCATCCCACATCCGCTCGCGCAACCCCGGGTCCGCGAGCCGCCAGGCGGCCGCCACCAGCTCGATGGCCGCCGCGGTGGCCTCGTCGAACTCCGCCGAACTGTAGGTGGCCAGCCAGCTCTCATACCGGTGCCCGGCATGATTCGCGGCGCTCAGCCGATTGCCAATGTCCTGGTAGATCCAGTAGCAGGGCAGGATCGCGGCGATCAGCTCCGGATAGCTTCCGGCGCAGGAGCTGAGGTGGTTGACGTAGTTCAACGTGGTGGCGCTCGGCTCGGGGGCCAGGTCCAGCAGCTCGCTGCGGTGCAGCTTCAGCTCGCCTTCCAGGATGCCTTCCGCACCCTTGGCCCAGAAGCGCTGGGCCTCGAGCTGCGGGGCCAGCGCGCTGGCCTGCGCGAGCACCTGCGCATAGCGCTGCAGATACAGGGCGTCCTGGGCCAGATAGTACTCGAAGCGTTTGCGCTCCAGCGTGCCCGCGGAGAGCTCGCGGATGAACTGAAGCTCATCGATTCCACCGCGCAACCCGGCGATCCGCTCCCACCAATCGGCCATCGGATCCGCGCTTTGCCCCGCGAAGAGCCCGGCAAAGTGGTTCACCGGTCCGTGCCCGCTGCCCACCTGCAGCTCATCGGCCGCGGCAATCGCCGCGAAGAGGTACTCCTTCGCCGCGCCCAGGGCCTTGGCCCAATCCCCGCCGCGGGCATAGTGCGTGGCCAGCGCGCTGGATAGCGTGCAACCGGTGCCGTGGGTGTTGCCGGTGGCGTGGCGTGGGCCGTCATAGCAGGCGATCACCCCGGCCGGACCCACCAGCGCGTCGGGGCAGCTTTCGGTGGGCAGGTGGCCGCCCTTGGCGATCACCAGCACCTCGTATTTGGCCGCCAGGCGCTGGGCCTGCTCCAGCAGTTCCTCCCAGCCGCGCACCGGCGGCTCCCCGAGCAGCGCCGCAAGCTCTGCGGTATTCGGGGTGAGCACCTCCGCCCGGGAAAGCAGCGCGTCCAACGCCGAGCCATCGGCCAGCAGCCGGTCCCCGCTGGTCGAGATCATCACCGGGTCCAGCACCACCGGGGCGTGCACCGTTTCCAGCCATCGGGACACCGCGGCGATGATCTGCGGATCGGCCAGCATGCCGATCTTGATCGCGTCGATGCGCACATCTGCGGACACCGATTCCAGCTGCTTGGCCACGAATTCCGCGTCGACGGCCTGCACCGCATCCACCCCTAGGGTGTTCTGCGCGGTGAGCGCGGTGATCACGGCCATGCCGTAGCCGCCGTTGGCGCCGATGGCCTTCAGATCCGCCTGGATGCCCGCGCCTCCCGAGGGGTCGGAGCCGGCAATGGAAAGAATGTTGAGGCTCATTTGGCACCTTCCCAGCGGTCCAGCAGTTCGGCGCTGGCCGCCTGCGGATCCTCGGCGGCGCAGATCGCGCGGACCACCGCCATGCCGGCGGCCCCGCCGTCGCGCAGCGCCGCGGCATCCGCGGCGGTCAGCGAGCCGATGGCCACGGCGGGCAGCTCGGTGAGCCGCTTGGCCCGCAGGAATCCATCGATGCCCAGCGGGGTGGGATGGTCCTTCTTCGTGGGCGTCGCGCGGATCGCCCCGACCCCCAGGTAATCGAGGTATTTCGCGTCGGCGTTGGCCCCGGTCAGCTGTTCATCGGTGGAAGCGCTGAGCCCGATAATCCCCTCGCCGATGATTTCGCGGGCGTAGCGCACCGCAATATCCTTCTGCCCGATGTGGATGCCGGTGACCGCGGCACCCGCTGCCCGTGCCGCGAGGAATACGTCGATGCGGTCGTTGACCAGCAGTTCGGCCTTGCCGGCGGTGAGTTCTGCCGCCGCGCAGGTAAGTTCGAAGAATTCGCGGGCGGTCTCGTTCTTGGCCCGCAGCTGCACCCATTGCACACCCGCGGCCACCGCACCTTCGATGACTTCCAAGGTGCTGCGCGGCTGGCAGCTTTCGGTGTTGGCTACCAGGTAGATTCCCAGATCACGCATTATTTGCCTCCTCAAGGCGCAGGTTGTGCAATTCCTCGGGGTCCAGCAGCGAGAGTTCGTCGAGGAAGGCCGCGGCGAAACTTCCCGGACCGCGGCCGATGGCCAGGGCCTTTTCGGCGGCCAGTCCGTACAGGCCGTGGGCTGCGATCGCCGCGTCGAACGGGTCTTCGCTCACCGCGAGCATTCCGGCGCAGATTGCACCCAGGGCGCAGCCGCCGCCGGTAATCCCGGTCAAGCCGATCCCGTTGCTGTGCACCAGCGTGGTGCGTTTGGCATCGATGATCGCATCGGCCGCCCCGGAGATCGCGACCACCGAACCATATTCGGCGGCCAACTGGCGTCCGGCCTCGATGGCCGCGTGCACGGTGTCCTGCGCGTCCACTCCGCGCCCGGTCGAGCTCCGCCCGGCCAGCGCCAGAATTTCCGAGGCATTGCCGCGGATCAGGGTGGGGCGCTGGGTCACGATTTTTCGCGCGAAGTCAGTGCGCACCGGCAATGCGCCCACGGCCACCGGGTCCAGCACCCAGGGGGTGCCGGCCTGGTTCGCACCGTGAACCGCTTCGTCCATGGCGCGCAGCTGTTCGGTGCTCGGGGTGCCCAGGTTCACCAGGACCGCGGAGGCCACCGCGGCAAATGGCCCGGCTTCGCCGGGCAGGTCGGTCATGGCCGGAGCCGCCCCGGAGGCCAGCAGCGCATTCGCGGTGAAGTTGGTGACCACGGTATTGGTCAGGCAAAACACCAAAGGGGATTGTTGCCGGTAATTCCGGGCAACGGAAGTCAGGGTCATGCGACATCCCTCCGCTAGTTTGAACTAGTTCAGGTTCGACGGGTCTCATCTCAGTCGGTGAATCCGACACCCCGTGTCACTGGCTAGAGCGTACTCACCAAAGCCGCGGAAGAACAAATTATTGCCGCGCCCGGCGTTGCACCAGCGCCCTGACGGTGGCCTCGTCGATTCCCTGAGCTCGGGCCAGCTCCCACACCCGATCCACCGCTTGAACCAGATCACCGGAGGATTTCTCCATATCGGCTCCGGCGTTCACCACCGTTCCGGCACGCCGCCGGGAGGAAACCAGTCCGATGGCCTCGAGTTCCTTGTAAGCGCGGGCCACCGTCCCGGAAGCGACCCCCAAATCGGTGGCCAGTGCCCGCACCGTAGGCAGCTTGCTTCCCGCCGGCAGCTCGCCCAAGGAAATCAGCGAAGAGATTTGCGTGCGGATCTGTTCATAGGGCGGAACCGCCGCGTCCAGGTCCACGAAAATATGTTGGCTCATACGCGCTGCGGCACCCTAGCTTCTGGGCGGGCCAAAATGATCACTGCCGGGCAGCAGAAGACGATGATCCCCACGGCCGAAACGTAGGGACCTGCCTCGTAACCCCAGGCCAGCATGGCGACGGCCGCCGCGGTGACTACACGGATGGCGCGTAGTTCGTGAACCTGGCGATACCAAATTTCTTGCTCCACGGTGACATCCCAAGGCAAGGCCGCACGCCGAACCCACCAGATGTGGCAGGCGGTAGCGGCAAGCAACGCGAGGAGCGCACCCAGCGCAAAGACCGGTTTGACCGGAACTAGACCCCAAAAATATTCGAATGGTGGATTGATCAGCAGGTATGTGGCGCCGATGAGCAAGAGTCCGGCGAGCACATAGACATAGCGCGGCAGGTCTGCGCTGTGCCGAGCCAGTGAATGGGTTCCCCTGGACTTCAGGTGCAGGTAGCCCAGGAACCCGGCATTGAGCACCAAGAACAAGAGGGCTACCACCAGGAGCGACACAATTGCCTGCGGGGCATTCTCACCGGGGCGCGCATTGTCCGCGTACTCGGTCTGCACAAGCGAGGAGGAGCAGGCCAGTGCGATGAGTGTGAGCGCGGTGGTGAGGAATCCAATGGCAAACAAATTTTCGCGCATCCGCAAAAAGGAGGAGGCAGGCTTTGGGCTAGTGGTTCTGGCAAAATTTTCCGGTGGCTTCCACAATGCCATGGCGATGAAGGTGATGAGCATGGCCACGTTAGCGGTGTTTTGCCAGGGTTGATACATGGTGCGATCCAGCGACATAAGCCACGAGGCCTTGTAATGCAGCGCCGAGGCTCCAACGGAGGCAAAGGCCAGGATCGAGGTGCGCAGCAGCCGGTTGAGCCAGACTTCGCGCAATACCTGGTTATCGTGGGGGCTGAGCGAACCAAGCGGTTTGCGCAGCAAAATGAAGAGCATCGCGATGAGCAGGGCCAGCGCCAGGGAGGCCAGGTTGATGGCAAACAGGGCCAGCATCTGGTCCGCCGCACGCAGTCCGTCGGTCGCGGACTGCGAAACCCAGGTGCTTCCGTAGGCGTCCGAGGAGGCAACCTCATATTGCGGGGGGACCCCGGTGACGTCGCGGATCATCCACAGGGTAAGACCGGCGCCGAGGAGTACCAGCGCGGCGACGGCACTCAAGGCCTTAGGCAACGGCGTCATCATCGAACGAGGCTCCAGGGAGGCCGCGCGCACATTCGCCACCGACGCCGGCCAGGAGTAGAGGCCGATCAGATAGATCGACAGCAGCCAGAGTGCCGGACCGGTGGCGGCGAGCAGATCGCTGGCCCACAGGGATTCGCCGGCGCCGGCATGGGCCGCTTGCTGGTTGCTCACCCCGCCGGAACTGCTTACGAAGAAGGCAATCAGCGCGCACCAGAAGGAGTGGGATCTCGCCCGCAGCAGTGCGGGCCTGTTGTCTTGACGGGCAACCGTGCGCAGCCACGCGTAGATCAGGGCTGCGCCGATCGCCATGCTGAACGCGGCGGTGGAGAGTTGATCCATAATTACCTCCGTAAGTTGAATAACTAATGTATCAAACACCTGATACAAATGGAATATCCCGGGGAATCAATGAAGTAGCATCGAGCCATGGGTCTCTTTACCTCAAATCCGCTTCCAGATCCCGTCGGCGACGCCGCACCGCCGGTAGACGAGCACCCCTCGCGCATCACCGAGGTCCTCGGGCACCTGCGCCGCTCCGCCGACACCCGCATCACGCACCCGCGGCGCTTTCGCGCCCAGCAGTTGCGTGCCCTGGAAAAGATGCTGGCCGAACGCACGGGAGAATTCCTCGACGCGCTCGCCGAGGACCTTGGCAAGAGCGCCACCGAGGCGAAGTTCAGCGAAATCGACGTGGTCCGTTCCGAAATCGACCACGCCCAACGGCATCTCTCGGAGTGGATGGATTCAACCGCCGTCAAGGTTCCCCTCGCGCTGCAGCCGGCCATGGCCAAGGTCGAGCCCCGGCCGCTGGGGGTCGTGCTGATCATCGGGCCGTGGAACTATCCCTTGCAGTTGATGCTGGCTCCACTGGTCGCCGCGATCGCCGCCGGAAACGCCGCGGTGCTCAAGCCTTCGGAGCTCGCACCGGCCACCTCGGGAGTGCTGGCGAAACTGCTCCCGATGTACCTGGACGCCCGGGTCTACGCGGTTATCGAGGGCGGAGTGGACACCGCCACCGAGCTGCTCGCCGCACGCTGGGACCACATCTTCTTCACCGGTGGACAGCAGGTCGCGCGGGTGGTCGCCGAAGCGGCCGCCAAGCAGCTGACACCCACCACCCTCGAGCTCGGCGGCAAGAGCCCCGCGGTGGTAGACAACCAGTCATTGCCCACCGCCAAGCGCCTGGCCTATGCGAAATTCATGAATACCGGACAGACCTGCGTGGCCCCGGACTATGTGCTCTCCATCGGGGACACCGACGCATTGATCGCCCGGCTCGGCCAGGCGATTGCCGGCTTCTACGGCAAAGACCCGATCAACCACCCGGATTACGGCCGAATCGTCAGCCGGAAGCATTTCGACCGACTGGTGGGCATGCTCGATTCGGGTGAGGTGGTCCACGGCGGCGACTGCGACGCGGACACCTTGCGCATCGCCCCGACCATCATGCGCCAGGTCGACCTCGACTCGAAGCTGATGCAGGAAGAGATCTTCGGTCCGATCCTTCCGGTCGTCGAGGTGGCCTCCTTCGACGAGGCGCTTGAATTCATCGCCGCACGCCCCTCCCCGCTGGCCGCGTACCTGATGAGCGAGTCCCCGCGGCTGCAGTCGATCTTCTCCGATCGAGTGCGCGCCGGAGCCATTGTGCACAATGCGCCACTGGCCCAAATGGTCATCCCGTCCCTGCCATTTGGCGGGGTGGGGGCCAGTGGAATGGGCTCGTACCACGGCAAGTATGGCTTCGACCGGCTTTCGCAAATCCGCTCTGAACTCAGCAAAACGACGGTCATTGACACCTTGAGCGCAATATATCCTCCATATACATGGGCTAAGCGAAAGATTATTGATCGCTTACTGTAGCGCGGTTCATAGCTGCTGAAGCGTTCCAGGTGGAATGATTGTTAAGGCCCAAAAACCTTACTTCAGGAGCATCTGCATGACCGAGCCCGCACCGTCCACCGATGGTTTGAAGCGTGGCCTCAAAGCGCGCCATATGCAGATGATCGCCATCGGCGGGTCGATCGGCACCGGACTCTTTGTCGCCTCCGGCGGCACGATCGCCCAGGCAGGCCCGGGCGGTTCGCTGCTCGCCTACGCGCTGATCGGCCTGATGGTCCTGCTCCTGATGCAGTCCTTGGGCGAAATGAGCGCCCGGTTGCCGGTGGCCGGCTCCTTCCAGACCTATGCTTCGGTCTTCGTCAACCGCCACTTCGGCTTCGCTATCGGCTGGAACTACTGGTTCAACTGGGCCATTACCGTCGCCGCTGAACTGGTTGCCGCGGGCATTGTGATGTCCTACTGGCTGCCGGATGTCCCCGGCTGGATCTGGGCCGGGACCTTCCTGCTCGTGCTCACCGCGCTGAACGCGCTGTCCACCAAGGCCTTCGGCGAAAGCGAATATTGGCTGGCGATGATCAAGGTCATCACGGTGATCGTGTTCCTCATCTGCGGCGTAGCCATGGTGCTGGGCATTATGGGCGGCAGCTCCCCGGGCTTCAGCAACTGGTCAACCGGAGACGCGCCGTTTGTTGGCGGGTGGCTCTCGGTGGTCTCGGTGTTCATGATCGCCGGCTTCTCGTTCCAGGGCACCGAGCTGGTGGGTGTGGCCGCCGGCGAAGCGGAGAATCCGCAGCGCGATATCCCCAAGGCGATCAAGGCGATCTTCTGGCGCATCATGCTCTTCTATGTGGGCGCAATCTTCATTATCGGCACCCTGCTGCCATATACCGACCCAACCCTGCTCGCCAGCGGTGAGTCGGATATCGCCAATTCGCCATTCACCATGGTCTTCGAGCGCGCCGGAATCGCCTTCGCCGCGGCACTGATGAACGCGGTGATCCTCTCCGCGATCCTTTCGGCGGGCAACTCCGGACTATATGCCTCAGCACGCATGCTTTATTCGATGGCCCGCGACGGCAAGGCGCCGAAGATCTTCGGTCGCCTCAATCGCCGCGGAGTGCCCGTGCCGGCCATGCTTTTAACCGCCTCGGTGGGCCTCTTCGGCTTCCTCACCGCCCTCATCGGGCAAGGCTCGGCCTACACGTGGCTGCTGAACGTCTCTGGCCTGTCCGGATTTATCGCCTGGGTGGGCATCGCGGTCAGCCACTACAAGTTCCGCAAGGCATACATTGCCAGCGGGCAGGACCTGGGCAAGCTTCCCTACCGGGCGCCGCTTTTCCCGCTGGGCCCGATCCTCGCCTTCGTGATCTTGATCGTGGTGATCGCCGGGCAGAACTACGAGGCGGTGATCCAGGGCCGGGTGCTGGAGGTGCTCTCCAGCTATATCGGACTGCCGCTCTTCCTGCTGCTCTGGGCGGGCCACTGGTGGAAGACGCGCAAGCAGCCGGAGGTCAAAATCGACCCCTGGAACCTGCGCTAGGCGGCCAGTGCGGCATTAACTATGAGCTGGGCCTCGCGCAATACCTGCGCGAGGTGCTCGGCCGAGCGGGTGGATTCGGCGTAGATCTTGTAGATGTCCTCGGTCCCCGAGGGGCGTGCGGCAAACCACGCGTGTTCGCTGGAGACCTTCAGCCCGCCAATGGCGAATCCCGAGGCCTCGGTGAGCTTCGCGGTGATCGGATCCGCGGCGAGCTCGGTCGCGGTGACCGCCTGCGGGTCCAGCTTGCCCAGCACGGCCTTCTGCGCCCGGGTTGCCGGGGCATCGAAGCGGTCATAGAAACTCTGCCCGTGCGTGGCGACCAGCTCGGCATGCCGCTGGCTCGGGCTTTTGCCGGTCACCGCGCGGATTTCACTGGCAAGCAGCGCGAGCATCAGCCCGTCCTTGTCGGTGCTGAACGCCCGTCCGTTGAAGTCCAGGAAGCTCGCTCCGGCCGATTCTTCACCGCAGAAGGCCACCTTGCCGGAGGCCAGCGGTTCGACGAAGTATTTGAAGCCCACCGGCACCTCGCGTAGTTCGCGCCCATGCGCCGCGACCACCTTGTCGATCAGCACCGAAGAGACCAGCGTCTTGCCGATCTGCGCGTCGGCGGGCCACTGCGGGCGGTGCGTGAGCAGATAGTCGATGGCCACGGCCAGAAAATGGTTCGGGTTCATCAAGCCGCCATCCGGGGTGACGATTCCGTGCCGGTCGGCGTCCGCATCGTTGCCCGTGGCGATATCGTATTTATCCCGGTTCGCGACCAGCGAGGCCATCGCATGCGGCGAGGAGCAGTCCATGCGGATCTTGCCATCCTTATCCAGCGTCATGAAGCCAAAGCGCGGATCCACCTCTTCGTTCACCACGCTCAGGTTCAGCCCATAGCGCCGTGAGATCTCACCCCAGTAGTGCACCGAGGCGCCGCCGAGCGGATCCGCGCCGATCGAGATCCCCGAGGCGGCGATCGCCTCGAAGTCGATCACCTGGGCCAAATCCGCAATGTACAGCTCACGGAAGTCGAAGTCCTCCGGGTTCGCGACCCCGCGCAGGATCTCCCCGCTGCCCATCAGTTCATTGGCCCGAGCCGCGATCGGTCCGGTGATTTCGGATTCCGCCGGCCCGCCGTGCGGCGGGTTGTATTTGATGCCGCCGTCGGCCGGTGGATTATGCGAGGGGGTGATGACCAGGCCGTCGGCCAGCTCGCCGGCCGCGGCATTGTGGACCAGGATCGCGTGGCTGACCGCCGGGGTGGGGGTCAGGCCGGCATCGGCGAGAACCCGCACGCCATTGCCCGCCAAGACCTCCAGAGCGGTGTAATAGGCGGGTTCGGAGAGCGCGTGGCTGTCCTTGCCCACATACATCGGCCCGGTGATTCCCACGGACTTGCGGTAATCCACGACCGCCTGGGTGATGGCCGCGATGTGGAGCTCGTTGAACGTTCCGTTCAGCGAGCTTCCCCGGTGGCCGGAGGTGCCGAAGATGACCGCCTGGTCCGGGTTCTCCGGCGAGGGGAGGATCGAGGCGTACGCGTCGAGTACCGCGTCCAGGTCGATGAGATCTGCCTCGCGCGCAGGCGCTCCGGCTCGTTCGTGTGCCATGTGGTCCCTCTTGTCTTCGTGCATTTTGGCCGGGTTCATAGAATAATCGAAATCGATGACTTACTATCCGAATAATCCGTATCAGCAACCGCGAGAGCCCGCAGGGCTTTCGACGGCTTCGCTCGTGCTGGGCATCCTCTCGATGCTCGGCTTCTGCATAATCATCCTAGTTCCTTTGGCCGGGGTAATCACCGGCCATCTGGCCCAGCGCCGTGAACCGTCAAGCCGCGGGCTGAGTTTGGCCGGCTTGATTACCTCGTGGGTCGGCCTGGTGATCGCGGTATTGCTTTATGCGTTCATCATCTGGTTGGTTGTTTTCTCCGTCGGGGTGATCGAGAACTACGAAGTCGACTATTCGGGCCTGAGCGAGTTCGCCTAGGCCGCTGGTATTCATCAAGCTTCCGAGTTAGCATAACGATATTCGTTGTTAACGACTATCGATAGGATCGGCCATGTCGGGCTTAGCCTTCGGACTCGCGGCAGTCCTCGCCATTGGGGCTCTCGCCCTGCTGCTCATCGCGGTTTTCGGCTCGAAGCGTGGGCCCTCGATTGTTGCTTTCACCCGCATCGTAGCGATCATCGGACTTGTCGGAGTCGGGGTAACCACGATCGCGTCAGCTGCCGTCTTGATCTTCGGCGGCCCGGTTGAAGTCTTGGTTCCGGTGGTGCCATATTGGCCGGAATACCCAAACGTCACGGACGTGACTCCGGAACACGGCGAAGCTGTCGCCGCGGAAATCAACGAAGTGCTGGTGACCGCGAGCAACCTGAGCCTGGGTGTCCGCCTGCTGCTCGCCTCCGGGGCCATCTTCGAGGGGCTGGCCGGCTGCGCGGTGATTCTCGCGGTGATCCTGTTATGCAACCGGCTTCGCGCCGGGGTGGCGTTTACCCCGCGGTTGCGCCGCGCCGGCTGGCTAGTAGCGGCGATCCTTGCCCTGGGCAATACCCTCGGGCAATTCTTGAATGGCTTTGGCAGTAGCCTTGCCGGTGAAGAAACCCTGCGGATCGACGGATTCACCAGCGCGGCTCAAGAATTTACCGCCGCCACCCCCTGGCCTGAACCGACCTTCGCGATCTACTTCGAATTCGGTGCGCTGTTCTTGGCTCTGGGCATTCTGGTGGTCGCCGAGCTCGTCACCGTTGGCCTGACGCTGACTACGCAGAACCAGCGTCTCCAAGCAGATACAGATGGGCTGGTGTAGGCCCATGGGCAGCGTGCATTGCAGGCTTGGTGACTTGCTCGCGGAGCGTGGGATGACCCTCGCACGGCTCAGTGAGCTCGTCGATGTCTCGGTGGTGAATCTATCGATTCTCAAGAATGACCGAGCGAAGGCGATCCGCTACTCCACTCTCGTCGCGATCTGCCAAGCGCTCGACTGCGAGATCGGCGAACTGCTGGTCTTGGCTTAAAACGAAGGCAGGCCCCCGCATGGATGCGGAGGCCTGCCAAAAATTCGGAGCTTAGAGCACCGAGCCCATGAGCTTCTTCAGCGCCGGGGTGGCCGCGATCATTGCCACGCCCAGCACGATGGCGGTGCCGCCCATCGCGAGGAAGTACGGGATTTCGTTGCCCGCAACATAGTAGCCTGCCAGCACGCCCGAAAGCGTGGTGCCCAGGGATACCGAGAGGAAGAACAGCGCGATCATCTGCGTCCCGAACGCCGCCGGAGCCAGCTTGGTGGCAACCGCCTGCCCGATCGGGGAGAGCAGCAGCTCGGCAATGGTGCACAGCAACAGGATGCCGACCATCGCAAGCAGCGGAGTCATCTCCAGGGATTCGAGCGGGATGAAGCACAAGAACGCGGCACCCACGACGACCAGAGCCAAGCCGAATTTCACCGAAGTGCGCGGCTGGCGCTTCCCCAGCTTGGTCCACATGGCGGCGAACACGCTGGCTAGCAAGATGATGAATACCGGGTTGATCGACTGCACCCAGCTCGCCGGCATCTCCCAGCCGCCCAGGGTGCGATCCAAGCGGCTATCGGAGTAGGCCGCGATGAAGGTGAACTGCTGCTGGAACAGCGCCCAGAAGGCCGCCGAGCCGATGTAGAACGGGATGAACGCCCAGACGTGCTTGCGTTCGACGGCGCTGACCTTCTTGCTGCGCAGGATCAATACGAAGTACACCACGCTGGCGGCGATCACCACGTAGGCGATGGTGCTTGCAAGGTTTGCCGGGGTGACGATCTTCAGCGCGAAGACGAGCACGATCACCGCCAAGATCCCCGCGAAGATGCCCGCGTAGCGCTTGCGCTCGTTGGCCGGCAGCGGGTTGGCCACCTGCCCCGCGGTGTCCGGGAGGTTCTTGCGCCCCTTGGTGTAGATAATCAGTCCGAGGGCCATGCCGACGGCCGCGGCGCCAAAACCGTAATGGAAGCCGAGCTTCTGGTGCAGCAGGCCGGTCAGCAGCGGGCCGAGCAGACCGCCGATGTTCACGCCCATGTAGAACAGCGAGAAGCCCGCGTCGATGCGCGAGTCTTCCTTGGAGTACAGCGAACCGACCAAGGCCACCGCGTTGGCCTTCAATCCGCCGGAGCCGACGGCCACCAGGATCAGGCCCAAGGTCAGTCCAAGGTAGCCCGGCAGCAGCGCCAGGGCGACGTGGCCGGCCATAATGCCGATCGCCGAGAAGAACAGCACCCGTTCGGAGCCGAAGAGGCGGTCCGAGAGCCAGGCGCCAAGAATTGTGGACAGGTAGACGGCGCCGCCGTAGGCGCCGACGAGCGACAGCGCCAAGCTTTGATCCATGCCCAGGCCACCATCGGTGACCGAGTAGTACATGTAGTAGGCCAGCAGAGCCTGCATGCCGTAGAAGGAGAAGCGCTCCCACATTTCGACACTAAAGAGGTTTGCGAGCGCACGCGGATGGCCAAAGAAAGTTTTATTGGTACCCGGGGTGCTCGAAGTAACAGTAGACATGCGTAACATTTTTCGCTTTTCCTTGGGCAAGTGCCCACTTTTGCGATCTATTTCACATGTTACCCATACTGCTGGTAACGGTAAATTTCCCGGCTCACTTGCCCAATTGTTTGGCCAACGCCAAAAGCAGTCCCTCATCGGCGCGCGGCGAGATCAGCTGGACGCTCATCGGCATTCCGGAGCTCGAATTCGTGATCGGAACCGTGATTGCGGCGACCGAGGAGACGTTCACCATCGAGGTATAGGGGGTGTACTGGCACTGCAGCATATAGTCGGTATCCGCATCCTTGCGGGTGAAATAGCCAATCTCCGGCGGAGTCGAAGCCATCGCCGGGGTGAGGATCACGTCATGGGCGGACCATTGTCGCACAAAATCCGCAGCGATCTGCTTCAGCCGGGATGCCGCCTGCAGGCTCACCTCGAGGCTGCGCGCGGTGGAGCGCCGGCGGAAGTCTCTGGCCAACTCGCCGAGCAGGCTCTCATCGTCGACCGGAATATTGCGCAATCCATTGGTCCACACCCGGGCGAAGGTTTCCGGGTAGTCGCCCGCGTAGTGAAGATCCGCCGGTTCCACCCGGTGCCTGGCCTCCAGCAGCCGCTTGGCGCGTTCGAAGGCCTCGCGCGCGGGCGCCTGCAGGGTGATCGGGTAGGCGCTTTCGAAGGGGGAGAGGGTGCTGTAGCCGATGCGCAACCCCTTGAGCCTTTCGGGGTAGCTGCCGCGCAGCAGCGGCAGAAAGTGGTCGCTGCCGCGCATCGCATCGAGCAGCATCGCCGCATCCAAGGCATCGTGGGCCAACGGGCCGGAAACCGTCATCTTCGGTGCGCCGAACGCGTCCAGGTAGCCGTCGACCACGTCGCTGGGCACCCGGCCCAGCGAGGGCTTGAGCCCCACCAGGCCGCAGGCTGCGGCGGGGATCCGCACCGACCCGCCGCCATCGGAGCCCGGGCCTACGGGAATCATCCCGGCGGCGATCGCCGCGGCCTGGCCGCCGGAGGAACCCCCTGAGGTCAGCCGCGGATCCAGGGGATTGCGCGAGGGCGGAGCGACGAGATTTTCCGAGTAGCTGCTCAGTCCGAATTCCGGAACCTGCGTCTTGCCGGTGATCACCACGCCCTCGGAACGCAACCGCGCGACCAGCGGGTGATCCGCCGTCGCGAGCTGGTGCTCCATGGCGGCGGATCCGTAGGTGGTGGGCATGCCGGCCACCTCGTTCAGGTCCTTGAATGCCGAAGGCAGCCCGTGCAACCGGCCGATCTGCCCGCGCACCTGCTTCTCATCGGCCGCCGCCGCCGCATCCATCGCGTCGGGAGACACGTACACAAATGCGCCAAGCGAGTCGAGCTCATCGATGCGACGCAGATAGTGTTCGGTCACCTCGCGGCTGGAACGCTCTCCACTGGCCAGCTCATCACGCAATTTCAGGGCGGATCTCGTCTTCATATCTGCTTTCGAGGCGGGGAATGACTAGTCTTATAAGCAAACACCCAACCAGAGAGGAATGCCAACCATGAGCGACTTTGAGACTGTTCAGGTCACCGACGTACCTAAGGACGCGTTGATTCTCGACGTGCGCGAGGACTTCGAGTGGGAGGCCGGCCGCGCCGTTGGAGCCAAGCACATCGTGCTCGGCGAGCTGCCGACCCGCGTGGAAGAGCTGGACCCGGATGTTGACACCTACGTCATCTGCCGCACCGGTGGACGCTCGGCGCAGGCGGCGGCCTGGCTGACCGGCCTGGGCTACACGGCGTTCAACATCGCCGGTGGCTCGGACGCGTGGCTCGAAGCCAAGCTCCCGATGGAAGCGGATAACGGTCAGGAACCCACCGTTCGATGAAATACGCCTATTTAGGCCCTGCCGGAACTTTCACCGAGGCGGCACTTTTGCAGGTTCCCGGGGCGCTCGATTCCGAGCGCATTCCGGCCAGCAGCGTTAATAGCGCATTGGCGATGGTCCGCGAGGGCAGTGCCGACGCCGCGATGGTGCCGATCGAGAACTCGGTGGAGGGCGGCGTGTCGGCCACCCTGGACGCCATCGCCGCCGGAGAATCCCTGCAGATCGTCGCCGAGGTGCTGGTGCCGATCAGCTTCGTGCTGGCGGTCCGGGCGAATATCGGCGCGCTGGAGCAGATCCGCGAAATTTCCACACACGGGCACGCTTGGGCGCAATGCCGGTTGTGGGCCGAAGCGAATATCCCGGCCGCGGTTTTCACCCCGGCTGCTTCCACGGCCGCCGGCGCGCTGGGACTGCTGGACCCGGAGCAGCACCACGACGCGGCGATCTGCTCACCGCTGGTTGCCGAAGCGCGCGGCCTGAAGGTGCTGGTGCGTGGCGTGGAAGACAACGCCGGGGCGGTCACCCGATTTATCCTGGTCACCTCGCCGGGGGCGATCCCGGCGCCGACGGGTGTGGATAAGTCGACGCTGATTCTGCCGCTTTCCGAGGACCGGCCGGGCGCGTTGATGGGAATTCTGGAGCAATTCACCGCGCGCGGGGTCAACCTCTCGCGCATCGAATCCCGCCCCACCGGCGCGGGCCTGGGGCGCTACTTCTTCTCCGTCGACGTCGAGGGGCACATCGCCGAAGAGCGCGTCTCCGCGGCCCTTGCCGGGTTGCACCGGCTCTGCCCGGAGCTGCGCTTCTTGGGGTCCTACCCGGCGGCGCAGGGCACCCGCCCGTTCATCGATACGCACAATTCAGACGGTGCGTTCAGCGAGGCCCGGGACTGGGTGCTCAAGCTGAAGGCCCGCCTCTAGGGCGTGCGAATGCGCAGCGAGGACGGGTTGACCGAGACCTGCAGCTCGTTGACTTGGCCGGTTGGATCCCCGTCGATCTGCGTGTTCATCGGTTCCACGCAGCGCAATGAGATGTCGGTGCTCTGGTAGAAGCTCATCACCGGGATCTTGTTGCGCGAGCGGAATGCGGTCTTCAACAGGATCCAGCCCCATCCGGCGGCCGAACGCGGCGAGAGCACCACCGCGTCGAGCACCCCGTCGTCGATCTTCGCATCCGGGACAAAGTCCACGCCCTGCAGCTTGCCGCAGTTGGCGAAGAGCACCGAGCGGACCTTACGGGTCTGCCAGGCGTCGTCGTTGGAGAGCTTGATCTCGACCTTTTTGCGCCGCCCGGGCAGCTGGCGCAGCCCGGCCTCCGAGTAGGCAAGCCAGCCGACCTTGGATTTCAGCTCCTCGTCGGTGTCGTCGAACAGGTCCGCGTCGGTGCCCACCCCGGCGATCACCAAGAACGCGTGGTCCGCGCTACTGCCATCCAGCAGTTTCAGCTTCATATGGCCCACGTCGATGCGTCGCACCATGCCGCGCACGGCGACCAGCGCCGCGGTGTGCAGGTCGTCGAGCGGCACCTCGACGTTTCGGGCCAGCAGGTTGCCGGTGCCCAGCGGCAGCAACCCGAGAGTCGTTTCGGTGCCTTCGAGTACTTCTGCGACGGCGCGAATCGTGCCGTCGCCACCGGCGGCAATAATTGTGTCGCATCCGGCATCGAGCGCATTTTGGGCGGCTTCTTGACCCGCATTCTCCGGTGTCGTTTCGAAAACCAGCGGCTCTTCGAGGCCGGCCTCGGCACACACGTGGGCTACCGCATCACGCGCTTCGACGGCACCTGACTTGGATGGATTGATGACCAGCCCAACCTTCTTCGACTCGGATTGCTCCTTCGCCGAAGGGTGCTGGCTCATCGGTTTCCCGTCCTGAGACAGCTTACGCACGGAATACCCGGTTACGGCCGCGAGCACAGCTGCGGCACCGGCTACGGATAATAAGATCACGCGGTTTCTCTGCATAGTGCTCTCATCGTACTCAAGATTGCTACGCTTAAGATGTGATCGACCTGAAAATGCTCACCGATAATCCGGATATGTACCGCGCCTCGCAACGCGCGCGCGGTGCCGACGAAGCGCTGATTGACCAGCTGATTGAGGCTGACTCGGCGCGTCGCGAAACCATAGCCACCTACGAACGCCTGCGCGCAGAGCAGAATGCGTTCTCCAAGAAGGTTGGCGCCGCCAAGGGCGAGGAACGTGCAGCACTGCTTGCGGAGGTCAAGGAGCTTGCGGTGGCCGTCAAGGCTGCCCAGGCTTCCTCCGACGAAGCGGCCGCTACCTGCACCTCCTTGCAGCGCTCCATCCCAAACCTGATCATCGACGGTATCCCAGCCGGCGGTGAAGACGACTTCGCCCTGGTGAAGACCGTCGGCACCCCGCGCGACTTCGCCGCCGAAGGCTTCGAACCGCTGGATCATCTGCAGATCGCCGAGAAGCTCGGAGCGATCGACATGGAACGCGGGGCGAAGGTCTCCGGATCACGCTTCTATTTCCTGAAGGGCATCGGCGCGCGGCTGGAAATCGCGATGATGAACATGGCGCTGGAGCTCGCGGTCGAACGCGAATTCATTCCAATGATCACCCCGACCCTAGTCCGCCCGGAAACCATGCAGGGTACCGGCTTCGACGTCGAACACGACGATGAGATCTACAAGCTGGAACGTGACGACCTGTATCTGGTCGGCACCTCAGAGGTCGCGCTGGCCGGCTACCACGCCAACGAGATCATGGACCTGTCCGAGGGTCCGATCCGCTACGCCGGCTGGTCCTCCTGCTACCGCCGCGAGGCCGGTTCCGCGGGCAAGGACACCCGTGGCATCATCCGCGTGCACCAGTTCAATAAGCTCGAAATGTTCATTTACACCACGGTTGACCAGGCCGAGGCCGAACACGAGCGTCTGCTGGCGATGGAGGAAGAAATGCTCAAGCGCATGGAGCTTCCATACCGTGTCATCGACACCGCCGCCGGGGACCTGGGGATGAGTGCGGCGCGTAAGTTTGACTGCGAGGCTTGGGTGCCATCGCAGGAGACCTTCCGCGAGCTGACCTCGACCTCGAACTGCACGACCTTCCAGTCCCGCCGGTTGAATATCCGCGAACGCGAGATCGTCGACGGCAAGCCTGGCAAGACCCGCGCGGTAGCCACCCTGAACGGCACACTCGCCACGACCCGTTGGATCGTTGCGATTCTGGAAAACCACCAGAACGCGGATGGCACGGTCAACGTGCCTAAGGCGCTGCAACCCTACCTGGGTGGGCTTGAAGTCCTGAAGTAAGCTAATCGACCGGCCCCGCAAAGGCCGGTCGATTGTCTTTTAATCCGCAGTTCACCTGCCATTGTGCCGTGGATCATCGCAATATCCACGCAGCGGTGGTTCACTTGAATCATGACTATTTTGACTAAGACCGGCAACGACGACCGGCTGCAGAACGAAAAGTTGATGATTTGCCTGGATGTCGACGGGACGATCGTCAATCACCAAGGTTTGATGAGCGCCCGGGTGCGCGACGTTGCCCGCGCGGTGGTGTCCGCCGGGCATGAGGTCGTGATCTCCACCGGGCGTTCGCTCGGTGCGGCACTGCCTATTATGAGCGAGCTAGGCATCGACCACGGCTTTGTCGTGGCCAGCAACGGTGGCGTGCTCGCCCGCGTGCAGGGCGAGAAGGTAGAAGTACTGCACCGCGAGGTCTTTGACCCGTCGCTCGCACTGGCGGCGTTGATGCGTCAGCTGCCGAACGCGAAATATGCGGTGGAGAATGAACGCGGTGAATTCTTGTCCAGCGATGTTTTTACCGATGCGAGTTTTGGTGCCGAATCCAAGGTCGTTGACTTTGACGAATTGCTACGCAGCAGGGCTGTCCGCGTGGTGGTCTTCTCCACCGATGCGACGGCCGAAGACTTCGGCCAGGCCGTACACGGTCTGGGCCTTTCCGGCGTCACCTACTCGGTGGGTTGGACCGCATGGTTGGATATCGCCGCCGAGGGTGTCACCAAGGCCAGTGGGCTTGAGCGGTTGCGCACCGAGCTGAAGTTCGAATCGGCTCAATCAATCGCTGTGGGCGATGGTCGTAACGACATTGAGATGCTCCAGTGGGCCGGCCTCGGGGTCGCGATGGGCCAAGCCCCCGACGAGGTCAAAATCGTCGCAGACGAGGTAACCGCTTCGGTGGACGAAGATGGTTTGGCGATCGTTCTAGAACGGCTGTTGCAGCGCTAGCTGGGAGTAAGCACTGCCTACGGAGCGTGGGCTATGGTCCGGGACCGCTGGATTCCTGATTTATCAGCCGGAGCTTGACGCCTCGCACCCATTTTGAATCACGCAGTAGTTGCGGAAATGGTTTGTGCAGGTATCCGGTCGCCGGCGGGGCCGTCGATAGATACATCATCGAGGAGCCCGGGTTCACTCGCATGGTGTGCGGTCCCTTGAGCGCTACGACTTCAAGCCAACCGGGTTTTTCTTTGGCCTTATTGCAGGTCGGGCAGCGCCCTGCCGCATTGTCGCTATCCGTAGGGCCGCCTAGGTGATGCTGAAGTACGTGGTCGGTCTCTTCGACCAGCCCATCGCAGAATGGGGTGCGGCAGTGCCGGTCTCGAATCCTCACGAAGCGGCGAAGCTTTTCGGGGAAGGCGCGGGCCTTGGAGTCCATTGCGATCAATTCCCCGTCCCCTGGGGCGGTGTAGAGTCGCGTCACGTCGGCCAGGGTCTCTAGGCGATCCAGATGCTCCTGAGCTTTGGCGGATTCCATTTCGGCGAAACTCTGCTCATTGCCAATGGAATTTCCGGCGATTAGTTCCCGCGCGTATTGCGGCGGAACGTATCCGTAGCCTTCCATATAGGCCGGTTCGCGTTCGCCGAGGAGGAGGGTCTTATCGGTCATGATCAGCCCGACGTGCAGTTGCAACGGCAACTTCTCCGGCCGGCCGGCCAGCAAGTAGGTGCAGAGCAGGTCGGCTTTGATCTGCTCCCTGGTACGCAGATCGCCTTGTTTCTTCAGACGGAATGACTCTTGGCGCAGATGCATTTGCAGTGCTGTGCCGGCGACGACGGGCAAGGTGCCGCTGATGCGTACGCAGTTCTTTCCTTTGGAGAAGCGGACATGGCGTTTGGTGTCCGCTTGCTTCATTTTCCGGCACTGATCATCTGAGGCATGGGCCAAGGTGAAGCGTTGCACCGTGTCGGTGAGCTGTTTGGGGCCTTGGGACTCGAACATGTCCGGATTGTCACGGAAGGTGGCGTCGAATTCGGTCCGGCGTTCGGCTTTGACCTCTTGCAGGGGCGTAAGAACCGCCAGGACTTGGGCTTCGGTGAGTTCGCCGCGAGAGAAGCACTCTGCGAGGTAGGGGGTATCTTCGGCCAAGATCCGGCAGTTGACCAGATAACTGCGGTATCCGTTGGGTGACTGCTTCCGGGCCAAGGCGATCGTACTGGCCGCTCCCCGGGTGAGTTGGGGGGAGCAGGTTCGCTGGAACTCTTGCTGGCGCACATCTTACTTTTCTACTTGGTGCGAGAGGGCCGCCTGTTGATAGCGGTAGCTGGAGATGAGCTCTTCGAGTTCCTCAATGGCTTGGGCGCATTCCGCTTCGCTGCCGTGTTCTTCGATCCACGCCAGTTTGCTCTGCAGCCGACCCATCAGCGATTCGAGATCCTGATGCAGCGCCGGTGTTGGTGGGCGATGTCGTCGCACCATTGCTTCGGACATACTATAATTCTACCGCATTAGTTCGAAAATGTCTTCGAATATAGTGGTTTTAATGCTGATCGGCGAGCTCCAGCAGCCTTGCGATGCCACCACGGGCGTCGATCTCATCGTGGTAGCCGGAGCGCACGATCGCGGCGGAGACCGCCTGCGGGGTGATGTCCAGGACCTCGGCGATGGCCTTCTGCTGGCCGCGCACACCGGGGGTCAGCAGGTCGACCACCGCCCATTCGGCCTCGGTGCGGGTGCGCACCGAATGGCCGAGCAGGCGCAGCAGGCCTTCGAGCTCGAGGTCCAGGTCCGGATCGCCGCAGGAGACGCTGATCGGCACGCGTTCCCCGCGGTGCGTGGCGGCCTCCAGCGCACCCAGGGCGCGGCGCTGGGCGATGCCCTCAATGAGGTCGGCTTGGTCCGGGACCGGCTCATAGAGCGTGCCTATCCCTAGGCCGATGTGGCAGAAATTCAACCGGGCGCAACGCATGATCGCGTCGATAGCCGACTGTGCGTCATGCGGCACTCCAAGCAAGAGCTGGCCGCTGAGCGCCATGAACGGTGCATGGGCGTGCACGTGCTCTAGTTGGTCCCAGAGGAGTTCGGCGGCCGCCTGCACGTCGGTGACGGAGCGCGGCTTCGGGCTGAGCGCAAGGACAAACATGATTCAAGTATTGCCTGAGCCGGTGGTTTTGTCGTGCAACCGGCGAAAATGACGATCGCGAGGCGCTGGCCGCCGGCCACGTGGACCTTGTAGTGCTTGACCTCGACGGGACGAGCCGAATCGGAGTACATGGTTCAAGCATTGCTTGAGTTGGTGGTTTTGCAGTGCAACCGGGGAGCGCGACATATGCTTTCCGCAGGGTCGCCGCGGGGCATATATTGGGTCTTGTCTGCTGAAAGGGAGCCCCATGGACGCCGCACGCAAGGTATTGGCCGAACTCGACCCGGAACTGGAATGGATCCATGAGACCTATCGTGACCTGCATCGGCATCCGGAATTGAGCCTGGAGGAAACCCGCACCTCGGCGCTGGTGGTCCGCAAGCTGGAAGAGTTCGGCTACCGGGTGCATCGGGTGGGCGGCACCGGGGTGGTCGGCGTGCTGGACAACGGCCCCGGGCGCACCGTGCTGGCCCGCGCGGAGATGGATGCACTGCCGGTGCGCGAGGCCACCGGGCTGGACTACGCCTCGGAAAATGACGGGGTGATGCGCGCCTGCGGGCACGATGTGCACGTCGCGGCCCTGCTGGGCGCCGCGAAGCTGCTGGCCGACCACCGCGAACAGTGGGCCGGCACGTACCTTGCGCTCTTCCAGCCGGCCGAGGAGACCGCGCAGGGCTCCGCGGCGATGCTCGCCGACGGGTTGGCGGACAAGATCCCCGCCCCCGATGTGGCCTTCGCCCAGCATGTGATGGCGCAGCCGGCCGGGAGCCTGCAGACCGTCGCCGGTCCGGTGCTTTCGGCCGGGGACTCGATCCGCATCACCGTGCACGGCCAGGGGGCACACGGTTCGATGCCGCAGCTGTCGGTGGACCCGGTGGTGCTGGCCGCGGCGATCGTGCTGCGCCTGCAGTCGGTGGTCTCCCGCGAGGTGCAGCCCGGCGAATTCGCGGTGCTGACCATCGGCTCGGTGCAGGTGGGCACGAAGTCCAATATCATCGCGGATAGGGCAACGCTGCTGCTGAACCTGCGCAGCTACGACAACGCGGTGCGCGAAACGCTGATCGCCGCGGTGGAGCGGATCGTCCGCGGGGAGTGCGCGGCGGCCGGCTCCCCGGTGGAACCCGAGTTCGAGTACTACGACCAGTTCCCGCTGACCGCCAACGACGAGGCGGTCACCGCGCGGGTGAGCGCGGCCTTCGAAGCGTACTTCGGGACGGTGGGCAACGCCAGCCGGCAGAGCGCCTCGGAGGACTTCAGCCGGATCCCCGACGCGTTCGGCGTGCCCTACAGCTACTGGCTGCTCGGCGGAATGGACCCGCAGGCCTACGCGGAAGGCAAGGCGGCGGCGAACCATTCGCCGCATTTCGCCCCGCTGATCGAGCCGACCCTGGCCCGCGGCGTGGAAGCCATGGTCATCGCGGCGCTGGGCGAACTGGCCTCAGATCCGCGCGCCGGTGGCGCCTAGCTTGATGATGGTGAAGCGGAAGAAGAACTGCGTGGCGGGACCGATGAGCAGCGCATAGGCCACCGTGCCCAGGCCCACCGGGCCGCCGAGCAGCCAGCCGATGCCCAGCACCAGCAGCTCGATGCTGGTGCGCACCAGCCGGATGCTCAACCCGGTGCGCAGGTGCAGCCCGGTCATCAACCCGTCGCGCGGCCCGGCGCCGAAGTGGCTGCCGATGTACATCGCACCGCCCAGCCCGTTGATTGCGATCGCGCCGAGCAACGTGAGGATCTGCCAGCCCAGCCCGGAGACCTGCGGAAGGATGAGCAGAAAGAGGTCCAGGGCCAGGCCGATGACAAAGACATTGGCCACGGTGCCGATCCCCGGCCACTGCTTCATCGGGATCCAGGTCAGCAGCATCAGAACGCCCACGATGATCACCACGGTGCCCAAGGACAGCGGTACGTGGTGGGTGATGCCCAGGTGGAAGACGTTCCACGGGTCCACGCCCAGATCGGCGCGCACCATCAGCGCCATCGCCAACGCGAAGAGCAGCAGCCCGCCGAACAGGTTCGCCAGGCGCAGCGGGACCCGGCCGGCGGCAAACTGCTGGCGCGGGGATAGGTTCGTCAAGCTCATAGGCTCAACGGTAGCCAGTGCCGGCGTGATAAGTGAAAACACAAGACTTGCAAGTAATCGGCCTGCGCGGAAGCCGGCGTGGTAAAGGTTAGTTCGCTAACTCATCTTCGAAAATTTTCACCGCTGCCGGAAGCAGTGCCTTGACCAATTCGGGGAGTTTATCTGGACCCACCTTGAGCGTTCGAACACCTATATATGAATCTGTATAACCCGTTGCTCGATGAAGGTCGAGATGAAAACGTTTGGCTAGCTCAATTTTTCTTTTGGAGAACCCCTTAGCGCCGCGTCCGGCGCCGCAAGAGATCTGAGCAGGTGTCCCAGCCAAGGTTGCTTCCAAATTTGGAGCCATTTGCTTGATAAGTGAGATCCAGAGTGGTTCAGCTTCGGGCTCGTCCAATGAAAAGTCAGATGGTTTCACAGAGATACCAACGTTCCCCAGATAAGAACCGCTGGGATTTTGACGGTCAGCCTCAATTTGGACGATCATCTGGCGTCCGGAATCAAGAATTGGACTGTAGGCCTCGATTCCTGGATAGCCCGACCCTCCGGGACGGACGTTGTACGTCCAGGTTGTTGGAAGAATTTCTGCAACATCCACCGCATTCAATACTCGTCGAGCAATACGGGACCTGTCATTTACCGAATTTATGTCCGCTGCGGTGATACGAGATGTTGGGTAATGCTCCAAAAGCTGGTCCCAACTAATCACCTGATAAGGCACGCTGGAGTCTTGAATCATGACATCCTCTGGTTCTTTGACCAGCACCATCAAATGATCGACGTGGTTCCATTCGCGTTCGAGTTGACCCAGCGTGACTTCGTGCCCGATCTTCCCTTCGATACCGATTGTTGCGCGTTCAAATTCGATTACGATGTCCAAATTCTCGCGTTTTGAAACTTCGCATGAAATGCGATTGAGGCTGCCGATCCTGATTTGAAATACACTTTCGAAAACCTGTTGAGTGACCGTTGGCGCGAAACGCAGTTCGGCAGCCAGGGCACGCATTGCCATCGGTTCTGTAGTAAAGATTTTGCCAAGGTTGGTGCCATTGTCCATTGGTTTCAAAATTCCCGTTCTACTCCGGATTTAGTGCTGACTTCTTTTTCATTAATCAAACGTCGGTCGAACTGTGTTGCAATGAACTATCCCTCAACCAACTGTGAACAGAAAGTAATTACTGCCTCGCTAAGGCCGGCAAAGCTCAGTTCACTGTGTGCCAGTGCTACCGTGTCGGTCTCCGCACCAACCAGCGCCCGCGCGTTGCCGGGGCGCCATGCGGGGACGTGGATAAATTGCGCCGGGATGCTCAAACCGTAGGCGTGGTAGGCGATGTGGTTGCACACAAACCTGCCGGCATCCTCGCTGACTGCCAGTTGACTAGGTGTTTTCAGCGTCGCCTCGCGGCGGCGCGGACCGTTGGGAATGATGCGCTCGCCGGCCGGTTGGTGGCCGTCGTTATCGGCGATGCGCGCAGTGTGCTCGTTGACCGCCCAGCGCTCCAGATTGATCTCGGTGCGCCCGCCGGCCTCTCCGAGCAGCACCAGCGCGTCCGGTTGGTGCATGCTAAGCAACTCGCCCAGGGCCGGGAATGCACGGGTGAAGGATACTGGCAGGAGTCCGGTTACGATCTGGTGTTCGCCGGCCGTGGCCGGCAACCGGCGCACGAGCTCGGCGCTGGCGTTGTGGGTGTCGGTTCCGAAGGGCTCAAAGCCGGTGACCAGGATGCGCATGGGTCCATTATGTCCGACGGTGCTGATACCTCTTGAGCTATGACTATTGTGCTGTTGGTGCTTGTGCTACTCAATATCCTGCTTGCCGTCGGCGCGCTCTTGCTGATCGTACGGCGGACCGGTTCGAATGATCAGGAACAGATTGCCGCGACGGTGCGCGCAACCCATGGCGAGCTGCGCCAGGACCTGGGCGCGCAACGCGGCGAGCTGCGCGATTCGCTGCACGAGGTGCGCCGGGACAGCGAACAGCGGCTGGAAGCGATCCGCACCACCGTGGATGCGAAGATCACCGCGCTGAACGAATCGAATCAGCACATGCACCGCCAGCTGCAAGGTGCGCTGCGCGAAGAACTCGAGCGCTTGCGCGTGGGCAACGAGTCGAAGCTCGAGAAGATGCGCGAGACGGTCGACGAGAAACTGCAAGGGACCTTGGAGAAGCGGCTCGGTGAATCTTTTGAGCTGGTCAGCCAGCGTTTGGAGCAGGTGCAAAAGGGGCTGGGCGAAATGCAGAATCTTGCGGCAGATGTCGGCGGGCTCAAGCGTGTGCTGACAAATGTGAAAAGCCGGGGCACCTGGGGTGAGGTGCAGCTCTCGCGCCAATTGGAAGACCTGCTCACCACGGAGCAGTATGCGCAGAACGTGGTGATCCGGCCCGAGAGCCGCGACAGCGTCGAGTTCGCGGTGATCATGCCTGGTCGGGACGAGAATCCGGTATATCTGCCGATTGACTCGAAGCTGCCGCAGGAAGACTACGAGCGGCTCTTGGACGCCCAGGAATCGGGCGACAAGGTGCAAATCGATGCGGCGAGCAAGGCGCTGGATAAGGCCATCATCATCCAGGCGAAGAAAATCGCGGAGAAGTACATCGAACCGCCGCACAGCACGGACTTCGCGATCATGTATCTGCCCACCGAGGGGCTCTTCGCCGAGGTGGTGCGCCGCCCGGGACTCGCCAGCCGGCTGCAAACCGAACACCGGGTGCTGGTCACCGGTCCGACGACGCTGATGAGCCTGCTCAATTCCCTGCAGATGGGCTTCCGGACCCTGGCCATCGAAAAGCGCAGCAGCGAGGTCTGGCAGGTGCTTTCCGCGGCGAAGGCCGAGTTTGGCAAGTATGGGGACGTGTGGGACAAGCTGGAGAAGCAGTTGACCACCGCGCAGAACACCGTCAAGGAGGCCGGAACCCGAACCCGGGCGGTGGAACGCAGGTTGAAGGATGTGCAGAGCCTGCCCGAAGAGCCTGTTTTGGAGAAGGTTCTCGGGCTCTAACGGTTCAGCCGGAGCTTGAATCCGAGATGCGAGGCGCTGAAGCCCAGCCGCTGGTAGAACTGGTGGGCTTCGAGCCGCGAGGCGTCGGAGGTGAGCTGGATCAGCCCGGCGGCGCAGGCCGGCGCCGCCGCGTCGATTACCCAGCGCAGCATCGCCGAACCCAGGCCCGTCGAGCGGGAATCGGAGCGCACGCGGACCGCCTCCACGTTCAATCTGACGGATCCGCCCCGGGAGATCCCGGGGATGGAAGTCAACTGCAGCATCGCGATCACCTCGCCGGCGCGTTCGCCGAGCACCAGGTCGTTGCCGGGATCGGCCAGCAACCGTTCCAGGGCCTGCGCATAGCCCTCGGACTCGACCGTTGCTTCGCGGGCGGCGCCAAGCACATCATCGGCCAAGAGCCGGCGCAATGCCGGAAGGTCCGCCGCTTCGGCGCGACGCAGCATTACCTCGGCATTCAGCGGCGTGGGCAGGTCGAGAGCAGCGAGCACGGGTTGCCTTTCGAAATAACTAGGGGCGAGGACCAATCGGTCCCCGCCCCTAGATCGTGGTTAAGCCTTGAAACGCTCGATGGAGCGAGCCAGTTCGGCCTCGGCGGCCGCGCGCCCCTCCCAGCCCTCGGCCTTGACCCACTTGCCCGGTTCCAGGTCCTTGTAGCGGGTGAAGAAGTGCTCGATTTCCTTGATCAGCCACTGATCGATGTCTTCGAGTTCCTTGATGTGGTCGAAGCGCTTGTCGGTCGGCACGCACAGCAGCTTCGCGTCGCCACCGCCATCGTCGGTCATGTTGAAAACGCCGATGGGGCGGGACTCGACGATGACGCCAGGGATCAAATCGACACCCGGGATGTAAACCATGGCGTCCAATGGATCGCCGTCTTCGCCCAGGGTGTCGTCGAAGTAGCCGTAGTGGGTCGGGTACTGCATGGAGGTGAAGAGCACTCGATCCAGGCGTAAGCGATGGGTCTCGTGGTCGATTTCGTACTTGACGCGTGATCCAGTTGGGATCTCGATGGTCACGTCGTGGCTCATAAAAAGCACACTCCTAAACTAGTCTTAGGGATATCCGCTAATAAGCGTATCGCCCCCGGGGGCATAAGTAGCTAAACCCGCGAGAGGAACATGCTCACATGAACACTGCCGCAAGACGCGCACTGACGCTGGCGGTGGCCCTGTTGGCGGTGGTGGGCATGGCCGTGGCGATGTTCAGCGCGCCGCGCAGCTTCACCGGTGAACCGCAGGCGCATTACGTGCGCGCCAGTGCAACCGCCCCGGCAGCCGAACCTGTCGCCCTGCAGGATCTGGATCCCGAGGCTCCGATGCCCGATAGCGCGGTGCTCTCCGCGCAGCTGGATGCGATCCTGGGCACCAAGGGGGATAAGACCTCCTTCAACGCCCAGGTGGTCGACGTGGCCAGCGGCAAGGTACTCTACGACAAGAATGCGCAAACTCCCGGAACTCCGGCCTCAAGCCTGAAGGTGGCCACCGCGCTGGCCGCGCTGGATACCTTCGGCGGGGAGCACCAACTGTCCACCAGCGTGTGGCTCGACGGGGGCACCCTGGTGCTGCGCGGCGGCGGGGACGTGCTGCTGGGCGACGGTGCATCCGATCCCGCGCACCCCAAGGGATATGCGGGCCTGGCCACCCTCGCGGCGCAAACCGCGAAGGCCCTGGCGGATCGCGGCATCGGGGAGGTGGAGCTCTGGCTCGACGATTCGCTCTTCGGCGATGCGCAGCGGAATCCGGCCTGGGATAAGTCGTTGTTCACCTCGAATAACATCGGCGCGGTCTACCCGATCGCGCACTACGCCGGACGCGCCGCCGAAAGCACCCGCTCGGCCTATCAGTCCGATGCCGCACAGCAGGTGCGCAAGGTCTTCGCCGCCGAGCTGGGCAAGCAGGTGAAGGTCAACGCGGGCGGACGCGGCGCCTACGAGGGCGGGGAACAGCTCACCGAGGTGCTCTCGGCCCCGCTGCGCGTCCAGATCAAGCACATGCTGCTGGTCTCGGACAACTACCTGACCGAAGCCATGGGTCGAATGGTCGCGGTGCACAAGGGCATGGACCCGAAGCAGGCCGGGCTGGCCGTGCAGCAGGTGGCGCAAACATATGGCGCCACCGTCATATCTTTGGTGGATACCAGCGGGCTGGCGGCAACCAACCAAATTTCACCGGCCGCGTTGACCACGTTGCTGCGCGCCGCGGCCACCAGCGGAAAACCCGAACTGCGCGAGCTGGTCTACTCGCTGCCCGTCGCCGGGTACAACGGCACCCTGATGAATCGGCTCGATGCGGCCGCTACCCTCGGGCTGGTGCGGGCAAAAACCGGATCGCTGACCGGGGTGGCCACGCTGACCGGAATGACGCTGACCGAAGACGGGCGGCTGATCGCCTTCAGCATCTTTGCCGCGCAGCCCGACGGGACGCTGGCACCACATAAACCAACCATCGACCAGGCAGTCACCGCCTTGCGCGGCTGTGGGTGCCGGTAGGAGAATTACATGAGCCAGTTCATCGATTGGGATCTCGCCGTAGGCACCGCAAAAACGCTCATGCCCGCCGGGCCGGCGCTGAGCGGCAAACAGGCGGCGCGGATCGTGGAAGAACTGCGCATCGCCGGCGGGCAGGGGCTCGGAGAAGCCGAACGGATCTCGCAGCTGACCTCCACCGCACCATCCGAAACCCTGGTGGTGGACCGCGCCGGCTGGGCCAAGGCGGTCAGCCAGAACTTTGCCGCAATGCTTCCCGAGATGCCCAAAACCCCCACCGCCCTGCCGCTGATCGCCGGGGCGGAACTCGGCGCGGTGCTTTCGGTGCTCGGCACCAGAGTGCTGGGGCAATTCGACCCGTTCGCCGGTCCCCGGCTGCTGCTCAACGCCCCGACGATCACCCAGATCCGCGGCGAGCTGAACCTGAACGCGCGGGACTTCTACCTGTGGATCGCCACCCACGAGCAGACCCACCGGCTGCAGTTCGAGCATGCGCCATGGATCCCGGGGGTGATGAAGCAGACCCTGGCCGAGGTCTTCGAGCCGCTGGGCGGAAAGACCAGCTCGATGAATGACCTCGGGGCGCGGATCAAAACCATGCGCAGCGAGGTCGGCGAGCTGACCAGCATCATGTCGGTGCTCGAAGGCCACGCCATGGTCGTGATGAACGACGTCAGCTCGATCCGCACGATCAAGACCATCCGCAACCGCTTCACCGCCCGCGGCAAGAACCGTTCGCCCTGGGCCAGCTGGATCGGCAAGCTGCTGGGCATGGACGCCAAGGCCCGCCAGTACGAGCGCGGCGCGAAGTTCGTGCGCCACCTGGTGGACGAGATCGGCTATGCCGGCTTCAATGAGATCTTCACCGACCGGGAATTGTTCCCGAGCTCCGCGGAACTCGATAACCCCGCACGCTGGCTGGCCCGCACCCGATGAGCCGGCCGATCGACCTGGCCCGCAACGCGGTGGCGGCGCAGGCCGGAGAATTCGCGCTGCTCGGCGTTTCGGGCGGGGCCGACTCCCTGGCGCTGGCCATCGCCGCGAGCCAGCTGCGCGAGCGAATCCGCTTTGCCGTGGTGATCGTGGACCATGGCCTGCAACCGGGCAGCGCCGCGGTGGCGGCGCGCGCCGCCGCGCAATGCCAGGCGCTGGGCCTGGAAGAGGTGCTGCTCAAGACGGTGCACACCGCCGGGGACGAGGCCTCCGCCCGGGCCGCCCGGTATGCGGCCTTCGAACAGGCCATGGAGCAGACCGGGGCGCAACGCCTGCTGCTCGCGCACACCAAAGACGATCAGGCCGAACAGGTGCTGCTGGGGATCCTGCGCGGTTCGGGCACCAGGTCCCTGGCCGGAATACCTGTTTCGCGCGGCCCCTACGCCCGTCCGCTGCTGGAGCTGACCCGCCAGGACACCGAGCAAATCTGCGCACGGGCCTCAGTGGAGTACTGGGAAGACCCGAGCAACGCGGACACCGCCTACCGGCGCAACCACATCCGCCACGAGGTGCTCCCGTTTTTGCGTGCGCAGCTCGGCGGGCACCTGACCGAGGCGCTGGCCCGCACTGCGGCGCTGGCGGCGGCGGATGCAGACGCGCTGGACGCCTGGGCCGGGCGGGCGTGGGAGCAGGCGCGCAGCGCCGCCGGGGTGGACTTGCGTATTCTTGCCACTTTTCCCGAGGCCATCGCCTCCAGGGTGCTGCGTCTGGCCGCCGCCGACGCCGGTGCGCTGAACCTGGGCAGCGAGCGCACGGCGGCCCTGTGCGCGCTGGCCGGGGTGGGGGCGAGCAAGTCCCGTTCGGCCGGTCCGGTGCAGCTCGAAGGCAAGATCAGCGCGCTGCGGCGCTCCTCGGTGATAGTTTTCACCACCACAAGCTCAACAACACTAAACTAAATGTGGCACTCTAGTTGAGTACCCCACCTCTGAGAATCAGGAGAACCCTCGTGGATTCGAACACAGTCAAGGCCGATCTCGCGCACGTACTGTATACCAAGGAAGACATCCAGGCTCGTATCGACGAACTGGCTGCACAGATCGACAAGGATTATGCGGGACGCGACATCCTCGTTGTCGGCGTGCTCAAGGGTGCGGTGATGGTCATGGCGGATCTGGTCCGCGCGCTGAAGTCCCACCTGTCCATGGACTGGATGGCGGTCTCCTCCTACGGTTCCGGAACCCAGTCTTCCGGCGTGGTGCGCATCCTCAAGGACCTGGACACCGATCTGATGGGCAAGCATGTGCTCATCGTCGAAGACATTATCGACTCGGGCCTGACCCTGTCCTGGTTGAAGGCCAACCTGGAATCCCGCGGCCCGGCCTCGGTGGAAATCTGCACCCTGCTGCGCAAGCCGGAAGCGGCGAAGGTGGAAATCGACGTGAAATACGTCGGCATGGACATTCCCAACGAATTTGTTGTCGGCTATGGCTTGGACTACGCGGAAAAGTACCGCAACCTGGACTGCGTGGGCACCTTGGCTCCGCACATCTACGAGTAGGGAACTTTTAGCGCCGCTGAGGCGTTGAACTGAATCGAAGGTGGCGTTGCCCGGACGCCGGCAGAACGCGTGAGGGGGATGCGAAAGGTACGGGACCTTTCGGGTCGATGAAAACTAAGAAGATTTTTAACAGCTGGATCATTTGGGTCCTGGTCGGTGTGACCGCGATGGTGTTGTTCCTGCCGATGGTATTCGGCAACGGTTCGGCACAAGTGGATACCTCCGTGGGCCTGAACCAACTCACCAGCGGTAACGCCACCGAAGCGAAGATCTTCGACGGAGATCAACGAGTAGACCTGACCCTGCGCGACGCGCTGAACGTCGACGGAGTGGACAAGGGAAAGAAGATTTCCTTCTACTACTCCGTGCCCCGCGCCGACCAGGTGGTCGACGCGATGAACGACGCGCAGCTGAGCAAGTTCACCGATCAGCCGGTGGAAAACAACTGGCTGCTCTCGATGCTCGGCATCATTATCCCCTTCATCCTGATTGCAGGCATCTTCTGGTTCATCTTGGCGCGCAGCCAGGGTGGTGGCTCGAAGGTGATGCAGTTCGGCAAGTCCAAGGCGAAACTGATCACCAAGGATATGCCGCAGGTGACCTTCGTGGATGTGGCCGGCGCCGAGGAAGCGGTGGAGGAACTGCACGAAATCAAGGAATTCCTGCAGGAACCGGCTAAATTCCAGGCCCTGGGCGCGAAGATCCCCAAGGGCGTGCTGCTCTACGGCCCTCCGGGCACCGGCAAGACGCTGCTGGCCAAGGCCGTGGCCGGCGAGGCGGCGGTCCCGTTCTACTCGATTTCGGGTTCCGACTTCGTCGAGATGTTCGTCGGCGTGGGTGCCTCGCGCGTCCGCGATTTGTTCGAACAGGCCAAGACCAACTCCCCGGCGATCATCTTCGTTGATGAGATCGACGCCGTGGGCCGGCACCGCGGCGCCGGAATCGGCGGCGGCAACGACGAACGCGAGCAGACGCTGAACCAGCTGCTGGTCGAGATGGACGGCTTCGACGCCTCCACCAACGTCATCCTGATCGCCGCGACCAACCGTCCGGACGTGCTGGACCCGGCGCTGCTGCGCCCGGGACGCTTCGACCGGCAGATCCCGGTGGAGGCACCGGATCTGAAGGGCCGCGAACAGATCCTGAAGGTCCACGTGGCCGGCAAGCCGATGGACGCCACGGTGGATCTGAACGCGGTGGCGAAGAAGACCCCGGGCTACACCGGCGCGGATTTGGCCAACGTGCTCAACGAGGCCGCGCTGCTCACCGCCCGCTCGAACGCAAACCTGATCGATGACCGCGCGCTGGACGAAGCGATCGACCGGGTGATGGCCGGGCCGCAGAAGCGCACCCGGCTGATGGACGAGCACGAGCGCAAGGTCACCGCCTACCACGAGGGCGGCCACGCGCTGGTGGCCGCGGCGATGAACCAGACCGCACCGGTCACCAAGATCACCATCCTGCCCCGCGGCCGCGCCCTGGGCTACACCATGGTGGTCCCGGAGTCCGATAAGTACTCGATCACCCGCAACGAACTGCTGGACCAGATGGCCTACGCCATGGGCGGCCGCGTGGCCGAGGAGATCGTCTTCCACGATCCCTCCACCGGCGCGTCCAACGACATCGAGAAGGCCACCGACACCGCACGCAAGATGGTCACCGAATACGGCATGAGCGAGAAGATCGGCGCGGTGCGCCTGGCCTCCTCGGCCGCCGCACAGGGCATGGGCACCGGGAGCCGGGACTACTCCGATGAGATGGCCCACCTGGTCGACGAGGAGGTGCGCACGCTCATCGAGCAGGCGCACGACGACGCCTACTGGGCGCTGACCGCCAACCGCCACGTGCTGGACCGCCTCGCGCTGGCCCTGCTGGAGCACGAAACGCTGAACCAGAAGGAAATCGCCGAGCTCTTCGTCGATCTGGTCAAGCGCGACAAGCGCGACGTGTGGCTGAGCAACGACGAGCGTCCGGTCCACGAACAAGGCCCGGTATTAAGCCCCAAGGAGCGCGCGGCGCGTTCGACCGACTAGGATCGAAGTCGTGATTGAAGTCAATGAGATCGACCAGCCGCGCATTGCCGCGGCGGTCCGCGAAATCCTCGAAGCGATCGGCGAAGATCCGGACCGCGATGGCCTGCTGGACACCCCGAAGCGGGTAGCCAAGGCCTACGCCGAATTCTTCGCCGGTTTGCATCAGGATGCCGCCGAACACCTGTCCACCACTTTCGACATCGAACATGACGAACTGGTGCTGGTCAAGGACATCCCGTTCTATTCCACCTGCGAACACCACCTGGTCCCGTTCTACGGCACCGCGCATATCGGCTACATTCCGGGCCGCGGCGGCAAGGTCACCGGGCTGAGCAAGCTGGCGCGCCTGGTCGAGGTCTTCGCCCGCCGCCCGCAGGTGCAAGAGCGCTTGACCACCCAGATCGTCGATGCGCTCGTCGAACACCTCGAACCCACCGGCGCGATCGTCGTGATCGAATGCGAGCACATGTGCATGTCGATGCGCGGGGTGCGCAAGCCCGGCGCGAAGACCGTCACCAGTGCGGTGCGCGGACAGCTGCGCGAGACCGCAACCCGTGCCGAAGCCATGAGCCTGATCCTCGGAAGGTAGCAATTATGTCACTTGGAGCCATCCCGGGCACCGGCCCGGCCACCAGCCCGCTGACCGTGATCCGCAAGTCGAAGCGGAAGAGCTTCGCGGACCTGCCCACCGGGCGCACCCTGGTGATGGGGATCCTGAACGTCACCGAGGACTCCTTCTCCGACGGCGGCGAGTTCCTGGGCACCGACAAGGCGCTGGACCACGGGCTGAAGCTGCTCTACGCCGGAGCCGACATCATCGACGTGGGCGGGGAATCCACCCGTCCCGGAGCCAAGGACGTGGATCCCGCCCTGGAGCAGGCGCGCATCATCCCGGTGATCGAGG
This sequence comes from Glutamicibacter sp. AOP38-B1-38, assembly GCF_052377485.1. Taxonomy (NCBI): domain Bacteria; kingdom Bacillati; phylum Actinomycetota; class Actinomycetes; order Micrococcales; family Micrococcaceae; genus Glutamicibacter; species Glutamicibacter sp. AOP38-B1-38. The sequence goes on from NZ_JBQSWU010000017.1 coordinate 83,944, forward strand.
CGCTGGCCAAGGCCGGCGCGGTGATCTCCGTGGATACCATGCACGTGTCCACCGCCCGCGCGGCCATCGCCGCCGGGGCGCAGCTGGTCAACGACGTCTCCGGGCTGACCTATGAGCAGGGCATGGCGGAACTGATCGCCGAAACCGGGGTCCCCTACGTGCTGATGCACCGCCGCGGCACCGCCGCGAATATGGTGCACGAGGCGAACTACGGGGACCCGGTGGCCGAGGTGCTCGCCGAGCTGCGCACCCTGCGCGACGAGTTCCTGGCCAAGGGCGTGAAGCCCGAACAGCTGATCCTCGACCCGGGCCTGGGCTTCGCGAAGAATGCCGAGCACAACTGGGCGCTGCTGGCCAACCTGGCGGCCTTCGCGGCGCTGGGCCACCCGGTGCTGGTCGGCACCAGCCGCAAGCGTTTCCTCGGCGAACTGCTGGCCGACGGCAAGGACCCGCGCGAACCGCTGGGCCGCGACGTGGCCACCGCCGCGACCACCGTGCTCGCCGCCCGGGACAACGCCTGGGCGGTGCGCGTGCACGATGTGGCGGCCAGCCGCGACGCGTTGGAAGTCGTGCAGGCCTATGGATCGCATTAGCATCCAGGGAATTTCCGCCACCGGCTATCACGGGGTCTTCGACCACGAGAAGCGCGAAGGCCAGGAATTCCGCATCGACGTGGTGCTGCATGTGGACATCACCCGGGCCGCGCTGAGCGATGACGTGGCTGACACCGTGGACTACGGGGCCGTCAGCCAGCTGGTGGTCGATCAGATCCAGGCCGGACCCTGGGACCTGATCGAAAAGCTCGGAGCGCAGATCGCCGAGGCGATCCTCGCCGCCTGGCGCTCGGTGGCCACCGTGGAGGTGGTGGTGCACAAGCCGCAGGCTCCGATTCCGGTGCCTTTTTCCGATGTGAGCATCTCGCTGACCCGGCAGCAGAGCGTGCATACCGCGATTATCGCGCTGGGCGCCAACCTCGGGGACAGCGCCGCGACGCTGCGCTCGGCCATCGCGGAACTGCGCGAGCACCTCGAGGTGCTGCGGACCTCCCCGGTAGCGCTCACCAAGCCGGTGGGCGGCCCGCCCGAACAGCCCGATTACACCAACCAGGTCATCGAGGTGCGCACCACGCTGGGCCCGTACGAGCTGCTTGAGCTGTGCCAAAGCATCGAGGCCAACCACGAGCGCACCCGCGAGGTGCGCTGGGAGGCGCGCACGCTGGACCTGGATCTGATCACCTTCGACCAGCTGCGCCTGGACGAGGAACTGCTGACCCTGCCGCATCCGCGCGCCCACACCCGCGGGTTCGTGCTCGCCCCGTGGAGCTGGATGGATGCCGACGCGGTGCTCAACGGACAGCTGGTATCCCGGCTGGCGGCCGAAGCGGCGGACACCGCGGACATCATCAGGCTATGAACCGGCTCAAGCTGCGCACGCTCATCTGGTGCACGCTGCTTGGCGGCGTGACCGGTTGGGTTGCGCTGCGCCTGCTCACGGCCACCGGCAGGTTCTCCCCGGTGCTCGACTACGCCGCGTTGTTCTCCCTGGGCGCGGTGTGCGCGGTGGTCCTCTTCCTCGGCATCCGGGTCAAGCGTTCGACCCTGGGCCGCGGCCATATCGACCCGATCGCCGCCGCGCGCACGCTGGTGCTCGCGCAGGCGGCCGCCTACGCCGGCGCACTGATTACCGGCTGGCATCTGGCCCCGCTGCTGACCTTGCTGTTCGCCTCCGGCTCGAGCCCCACGCTCACCCGCGCGATGGTCCTCACCGGCGCCGGGATCCTGATGGTGGTCATCGGCTACCTTGTCCAGCACCTTTGCAAACTACCGCCCGAGGACACCGATGAAAATACCGATGGAATCGTCACCGAATAACTTCACCGCGGTGGACCCCGACTATTTTAAGGTCAAGCTGGCCACCTGGCTGATCCAGACCGGCAGCTACCTGCTGGTGGCGCTGCTGCCGTTGATCCTGCGCCTGTTCGGCCTCCCCGTGCCCTGGTGGTTGGTCATCCTCCCGCCGGTGCTGGTCCTCGGCCTGGCCTTGCCGATCCTGCGCATGCTGCGCCGCCAGGTGCGGGCGCTGGGCTACCGGGAACGCGAAGAAGACCTGCTGGTGCGTTCCGGGGTGCTCTGGCGCAAGCAACTTGTCATCCCCTACGGGCGCATGCAATATGTCGAGGTCACCAGCGGGCCGCTGGAACGCCGCTATGGGTTGTGCAAGCTGACGCTGAACACCGCCGCCGGGTCGGCCACCGCGGTCATCCCCGGGCTGCGCGAAGACACCGGGCAGGCATTGCGCGAACGCTTGGTCGCGGCCGGCGAAGCGAACCTGCTGTGAACGAATGGCAGCGGGTCCACCCGGCCAGCCCCTTTGTGCACGGCTGGCTGGCCATCGTCGGTTTGGCCTGGGTGTACTGGCAGAATACCGATGACATTTCCTGGGCGGAACGTTTCACCGGCAGCCGGCTGGCCTGGACCGTGGGCATCGGCTCGGCGGCGCTGGCGCTGGTGCTCATCTTCTACGCGCTGTCCTGGTATTTCACCCGCTACCGGATCAGCGAAACCCACGTTTATGTGAACGCCGGAATGGTCTTCCGCAGCCAAAAGCAGGCGCGCATCGACCGGGTGCAGGGCATCGACATCGCCCAGCCCCTGGTGGCCCGGCTGCTCGGCTTGGCCGAACTGCGCTTCGATGTGGCCGACGGTTCGGCCTCGGTCATGCGCCTGTCCTTCCTGCGCAAGGCGCACGCCCACCAGCTGCGTGCCGAGATCCTGGCGCTGGCCCAAGGTGAGATCCCGGTGCAGGAAGAAGCCGCGCAGCCGGTTCCGCTGATGGCCAAGGTGCCAGCCGGACGCCTGCTCGCCTCCATGTTCCTGCGGCTTCCCACGGTGGTTGGCGTGCTCTTGGCGTTGGTTCTGGGCATCCTGAGCCTCTCGGGGGTTGGCGTGCTGGTTGCCGGCCTGGTGCCGATGCTGCTCGGCTTCGGCGGCTGGTTCTACAAGGAACTGAACAACTCATGGAACTTCAGTGCGAGCGCCACGGATACCGGCCTGCGGATCAGCCACGGGCTGGCCGATACCAAGCAGCAGTCGTTGCCGGCCGGCCGGGTGCAGTCGATCCAGATCAGTTCGCCGGCCTTTTGGCGGCTGCTCGGCTGGTACCGGGTGGAGGTCAACGCGCTCGGTGTCGGTGAAGAAGAAATGTCGAATCTGCTGGTGCTGCCCGTCGGGGACTTCGAAGCGGTCACCCAGGTGATGGGGATCTTGCTGCCCGAGTTGGGGGTCGAGAACCAGCGCGCGGTGCTGCATACCGCCATCACCAGCGGAACCGACCACGGTTTCACCAGCTCACCGGCTCGTGCCAAGGCGTTGTCTCCGGGGGCCTGGAAGCATCAGGCGTTTTTGAGCACCGGCAGTTGCGTGATCACCCGCTTCGGTTGGCTTTCGCGCAGCGCGGCCTTCGTGCCGCATCGGCGGATCCAGGGGATGGTGCTGCAGCAGGGCCCCTGGGAGCGTCGCCGGGAGTTGGCGGGGATCCGCCTGTACAGCGCCGGTGGCTCGATCATGGGCTACATGCATCAGCTCGATGAGCAGGTAGCGACAGAATTTTTTGCGGCGCAAGCGCGGCGACAGGTTGAGAGGTAGATCCATGGAGGCACCCCGCTTAGGCATTGGAATCATCTCCGCCGGCAAGGTCGGAGCGGTCCTCGGGGCCGCATTGGCGGCCGCCGGACACCGGATCACCGGCGTGCATGCGGTCTCCGAAGCGTCGCGGGACCGTGCCGAGGTGTTGCTGCCCGGCGTGGAGATCCTGGATCCGGCCGAAATCCTGCGGCGCAGCGAGCTGGTGCTCTTCGCGGTCCCAGATGATGTGCTCGGCGAACTGGTCCAGGGCCTGGCCGCCGCTGGACACTTTGTGACCGGCCAGCTGGTTGCCCACACCGCCGGACGTTACGGCACCGGGATCCTGGAGCCCGCGCGAGCTGCCGGAGCCTTCCCGCTGGCCATCCACCCGGCGATGACCTTTACCGGGATGAGCTTGGATCTGCAACGCCTTACCGACTGCGTCTTCGCCGTCACCGCGGATGAAATCATGCTCCCCGTGGCTCAGGCACTAGTGGTGGAGATGCGCGGAGAGCCGGTGGTGATCGCCGAGGAGGACCGCGTGAGCTATCACGCGGCGCTGGCCCATGCGGCAAACCATCTGAATACAATTACCGCGCAATCGGCCGATATGCTGCGCCGGATCGGGGTGCAAGACCCGGCGGCCATCCTGCGTGGGTTGATGGGCGCAAGCCTGGATAACGCCTTGCGTTCGGGAGCCGGAGCCTTGACCGGTCCGGTAGCCCGGGGAGATGTGGGAACCGTCAGGGCGCATCTGGCCGCGATGGCCAAGGACCAAACCGAGACCGTGGACAGCTACCGCAGCCTGTCACGGGCTACCGCGCAACGCGCGGCGGCACTCGGGCGGATCTCACCGGGGACACTTCAAGAACTGCTGCAGGTTCTAGAATAGAGGGCGTGAAGACCCCGATGATTGTTCAAACCCGCGATGAGCTGAAGACAGCGATCGCTCAGGCCAACCCGCAAACTCTGGGCTTTGTCCCCACCATGGGGGCATTGCACCAGGGGCACGCGCGACTTTTTGCCAAGGCGCGTAGCGAAAACGAGCTGGTGGTCAGTTCGGTCTTCGTCAATGAGCTGCAATTCAATGACGCGCAGGACTATGCCAATTATCCGCGTGACCTCGATGCCGATGTGCAGTTAGCCGCGCAGGCCGGGGTTGATATCGTCTTCGCGCCGCGCGCGGAGGAAATCTACCACGCGGGGATGCCGTTGATTCGGCTGAACAGCGGGGTGCTGGGCGAAATGTACGAGGGGGCCTCCCGCCCGGGGCATTTCGACGGGATGCTGGCAGTGGTGGCTAAGCTGCTTCACCTGGCAGATCCGCGGCAAGGCGAATACCGTGCCTATTTCGGGCAGAAGGATGCACAGCAGTTGGCGCTCATTCGGCGGATGGTCGCAGATTTGGACTACCCGGTTCAGTTGCGCTCGGTGCCGATCGTCAGAAGCCCCGAAGGACTGGCGCTGTCCAGCCGCAATGCGTTGCTCAACTCCGAAGAATTGCGGGCCGCGTTGGTGCTGCACCGTGCGATCGAACTGATTTCCGGGCGTGCTGCCCGTCATGAACCGCTGAATATTGACGACGCGCTGGGCCTGTTCCAAATGGAACCACTAGTCGAGCTCGACTATTTCGTGGTGGTTGACCCCAATACGCTCCAGGAGCTCGCCTTCAATTGCCAGGACACTCCCTTTACCGGGCAGGGCCTCGTGCTGGTGGCGGCGAAGGTCGGTAATGTGCGCTTGATCGATAACCAGCCAATTTAAGTCAGCCGAAGCGTCGTGCGGTCCGCTCGAGAATTTCGCGGAATTGTCCCAACTCGGCCATGATCTGCGCGGCGCTTTCCTCTGCTTGTACGAATTGGACCGCTTCACCGGCATAAACCGGGGCCATCGAGACCAGCGCTTGCGCGCGGGCAGTGCGCATCTGTTCACGCAGCTGTTCCGTGGAAGCGGCCTGCAGCCCGGGAATGTCTCCGGCCCAGCGCTGGCTGAATTCGTTTCTCAGCGCCCGTCCGCCAAACTCTTCCGCCCAGGGGAGCTGCTGTGCGATATCAAATGCGCGGGTGTATACGGTGTCGTCTAATCCGGAGGCCAGGACCGCGGCCTTTAAGTTCTCGTGTCCGCTGGCTTCGGCACTAGCAAGGAAACGCGTCCCTACCCAAGCCGCATCTGCGCCGGCGGACAATACCGCAGCCACGGCCCGGGCGGTGCCGATGCCGCCGGCGGCGATCACCGGTTTAACGTGCTGCATCGTCGCCAGCTGCACCAGCGGCAGCGTTCCCGCTTCGTTGCGGCCATGGCCGCCGCCTTCGCCGCCCCGGGCAATGACAACATCGATATCATCTTGCATGGCCCGGGCGAGGTCTTCGGCGTTTCCCACCTGCATGGCCGTGAGCACTCCCGCTTCGTGGGCTAGGGCCGCACTCCTGGTGGGGTCGCCGAAACTCAATACAACCAATGACGGCTCGTAGTCGAGGAAGCTTTCCAGGGCGCTCAAGTCATTTTCCAAAGACCACGCCATGAAACCGACACCCCAGGGGGAATCTGTTGAGCCCAGATGGGCTGCCTGCTCCGAAATCCATTCGCCGGTGGGGGTGGCCGGGCAGCCAATCATCCCTACGCCGCCGGCGGCGCTGACGGCGGCAGCGAGCTGGCCGCCGGCGGCGCCTGCCATCGAAGCGTTAAAGATTGGCTCACGGTATCCAAGGAGTGTCTGAAGGTCGCTCATAACGCCAGACTAGGACACCAAATTGAATGTGACGCAGAACCCCCTCCGTCGATTTGTAAGTTACCCGAAGTCTCT
>NZ_JBQSWU010000018.1:0-90228 GCF_052377485.1 Glutamicibacter sp. AOP38-B1-38
CACCGGCAAAGAATACGAGGTGGAGAATTGGACCCCCAATGAATCCAGATGGTGCAAGAACTCGCGGGAAGAGCCGGCACTGTCGGTACGGACCAAGATCTTCTCACCACGAAGGTTCCCGTCCTCGTCATAGAAATTTTCAGGCAGTTGGGCTAGGGCTTGGCTGAGCACCTCGATATGCGAGGCGGCGGAATTCGCGCCCCGGTTGCCTGGGCGCAACTGCACGGCGAGGACTTCGCCGGTGCCGTTGGCTTTGCCATAGTCTGCCATGGCGATCATCGGTGAGAACCCGTATCCGCCTTTGTAGGTGCCAGCACTATTTTGTTTCTCGGAATGAACGTGCACCAACGAGGCATCAATGTCGATGGTTAAAGGGTTCTTTGCCGTGGCCTGCCGGGCAGGATTCCGCGGCCCGGCAGCATTCCAGACTTTGGTGCGCAGGCTGCGGGTCATGGTGGCGAACCCGTAGGAGAAAGCTTCTGGCTGATCTTTGATCCGGCCCATGAACCGGCTGACCGTGGCATCCGACGCCACGGAGCCAAAGAGCTCTGGTGCGGCTCGTAGCTGGTCAATATCTGTGGCTTGCTCGCCGCCAGCCGCCAAGGACAGAGCTAGGGCGCCGAGGATCTTTCCCGGCCGGTGGGTCGCGGTGGTTGGCACGAACTGGCTGAACCTGTCTTCGCAAACGCGGCGGAAGTCCACCGCATTCAGGAAACTGGTCAGCACCGACAACCCTGCATGGGAGACCAAGGTTTGGCCGGTGAGTTGGGTCGAGATGGCAGGGAAAACGTGGGTAGAATAGTTCACAGAAAAGGTGATCCTTCGAACGGGTATTTTGGAAGCTTAGACACTCCCATTTTCCCAGTTCAGGTCACCTTTTCATCTTTTAAGTCAGTTAATGACTACCGGCCTTCATGAAATACCCGGGCTAATCATGGCGGACACCATTTCCAGGCTGGCAAAAAGCGCGGTGAGTGAGACGGCGGAAACGATCAGGATGACAAATGTTGGAGTCTTGAACCGCGGATGAAGATAGCCGAATACTCGGCGCGGCAGCACCCCGTCGCGGCCCATGCTGTAGAGGATCCGTGACACCGATGCCTGCGATACCAAGGCAGAACCCATTGCACCGCAAATGAAACCAGCCGTGAAGAAGATCGACAGGAATTGCCCGCCGACCGCGAAGACAACTTGGATGGAAGCGGAATCAGCGTTCGTAAATTCGTGGCTGGGGTAGACAAGATGCGAGACGTAGGCCAGCACCACGAACAGAAATCCGCAGATCAGGGTGGTGAGCACGATGGCCCTTGGCAAATCCCGCTTGGGATTGCGTGCCTCTTCCGCGAACGTCGTGATTGAATCGAACCCCAAGAACGAGAGACACAAAATTGCCGCTCCCGCGGCAAGCGGAGCAAAGCCACCCGGGTCCCCGGTCCCCCGCAGGGGCGCAAACAGATCTACCGTGGCTTGACCCCGCAGGTACGCGAGGGAGAATCCGATGAAGAGGATGATGAACAGGAACTGGAAGCCGATGATCACGATATTTGTCCGGGCCACCGAGACGATGCCGATAATGTTCAGCACGGTAACCAGCGCCATCCCGGCTAGCATGAAGGCCCACGGAGGTATCGACGGGAAAAACTCGTTGAGGTAGATCCCCAAGAGCAGGTAGTTGATCATGGGTAAAAAGAGGTAGTCAAGCAGCAATGCCCAACCGGCCATGAACCCGATATTTGAACCGAATGACCGCTGTGCATAAACATACGCGGAACCCCCGACGGGAAATGCCCGTGACATCAGCCCGTAGGAACGGGCGGTGAACAGCATAGCTATCAGGGTAATTAGATAGGCCACCGGCAACCGCCCGCCGGTAATTTCCGTGACGATTCCATAGGTACTGAAGATCGTCAGCGGCACCATGTAGACCATGCCGAAGAGCACGAGGTTTGGAAGCCCCAGTACCCGGTTCATCTGCGTGGGTGCCTCCGTCACGCCCTCCGTATATTGCTGAGCCTGTTTCATGACCGTTACCTCTCTGCAGGTGCCCCGCTGCTGCCGCCGCGTGAAGCGACGGACTTTCCAGCACGCGAAGGCGCACCATCGAAAATAATGAAGACCGTTCACTTAATGTAGTGATAGGCCTCACCATTAGCAAGGGGGTCATAGTGGCCAGCAAGGCGTTCAAAGCTCATGAGATCGACCGGGAGAACGAGTTGAGCCCTGCAATTACGGCCAACTTAGGCAGAATGACTTGGAACTTTTTGATCACTCGGAAAACTCGAAGAAGCCCATTCAGTCAACCTCGATGTTCAAAAGAAATTTATAAGATTAATTTGTTTGAAACATGGCGACAGCTCAACCCGACCGAGACTAAGGCTGGGCGACTTCCCGCTCGATGGCAGCAATCATGGCACGTAGCCCAAATTCAAAGGATTGATCGCTAACCGTGGATCGAGCCTGCCGCGCATATTTTTCCCCGCTTTCCATGACTTCCCCGTGGCTGTTGCCACCGCCTTCACCGCCCTGCTCGGGTAGCGCGGCAACATGCGCGCCGGGTGCCACGATGTCCAATGCCGCGCCGACCACCAGCGACTCAATGGCAACCATCACCATCAAGATTCTCGGCACGGCAACACCTGCACGGCGCAGGAGCCGTCCCATCTCTTCGTAGATCACTCCCGATTCGGACTCTTCGGAGATCGGTGTAGCGACAATCAGCTCAACGGCTGCGGGAACACGGAGCAAGGCTTCGCGGAATAACACCGCAAAGTGGAAGAGCGCTTCGGTCCAGGGCAGGTCGGCAAGCATGCTTCGGTCGATGGAACGCACCATGTCTCGACGCATCAGGTTCACCAGATGCTGCCGATTCTCCACGTGGTTATACAGCGCCGGTGTCCGCACATCCAAGGCGCGGGCCAGCCGCCCCATGGAAAATTCTTCCGGCCCCACGTCTTGAAGCAGGGCGAAAGCGGCATCGACAATTCCCTGCTGCGACAGGATTGGCGTGGCCGGCCGGCCGGCGACTCGTTGCGACATTCAGACCATCCCGATTCTTCGACAATTCCACCTCCATCCAACCATGGACACTCGGTGGTTCCGAGGTTAGACTCAAAAATAATTAACACTATTAATATCTTGGAGTGAAACCATGCACGGACCCCAGACGGTGCTGTACGCAGCGACCATACACACGCTGACTCAGGAGCAGGAAATAACCGCACTGGGAATCACCGACGGAGTGATCTCGCATCTCGGCAACCGTGACCAGTCGCGGGATTGGCTCACCGCCGATACGGAAATTATCGACCACGGCGATGCCGCCATCACCCCGGGGCTCGTCGATGCGCATATCCACCCGGTTTTCGGTCAGTCTGTCACCCGCGGAATTTTCCTCGGCGATGCCCGAACCGTGGAAGAAGCGACCCACCTTTTCGCTGAGTATGCACGCACGCGAGAATCCGATCAGATCCTTTTGGGACATGGGCTGAATGTGGCGATCTTCGGATCGGCCGAACCCAACGGGCAGTTTCTCGAAGCGGCAGCACCCGGCCGTTCAAGCTACGTCACCTGCTTCGATGCCCATTCGGCTCTCGCTTCGCAGGCAATGCTTCAGCTTGCGGACATCAGCGGCACGGAAAGCTTTACCGACGGTTCCAGCGTCGTGGTTGACCTGCAGGGCAATCCCACCGGCTTCCTGCGGGAGTTTGCTGCCATGGCGCTTGTCGAGAGCTCCCTGCCCGTTTTGAGCATTGACGACAAGGTGCACGCCGTCTACCGGCTGCTGCGCGAGATGGCCGCCAGCGGGCTGACCGGCGGAGAAATGCTCGATTTTGCCGACCCCGATTCCCTAGAGGTCTTCCGACGCCTCGAACAGTACGGCGATCTTCCCATCAAGCTGCGGATTGCGCCTTGGCTGATGGCGAGCGACGGCGCCGAAGCGCTGGAACGGATCATCGAGCTACAGGGACAACACGGCCGGCGTTGGCAGGTGCGCGGCGCAAAGCTCATGATTGACGGGACCGTGGACAACGGCACCGCGTGGCTCTACGAACCGGATACCGAAGGCGAATCCATGGATTCACTGTATTTGGATCCGAAGCAGTACCTCAGGAATCTCAATGCGCTAGCCGCGGCCGGAATTACCACCACCACGCATGCCATTGGGGATCGGGGCATCGGTTTTGTCATTTCGGCGATTTCCGCCCTGCCCAAGGATGGATTACGGCACCGCATTGAGCATTTGGAAGAAATCAATGATGAGGACTTCGCCCGGCTGCAGGCTTCGGGCGCAACCATCAGCATGCAGCCTACGCATTGCACCCATTTTGTGCGCGCCGACGGCTCGGACGCCTGGTCCCGGCGCCTCGGTGAGCGCCGCGCGCAGTTTGCATTCCGGCTACGCGACGTCAAGGACGCCGGACTGGTGCTGGCGCTGGGCTCCGACTGGCCTATCGCCCCCTTTGACCCGCGGTTGATCATGGCCGATGCGCAGACCCGCCGGCGTACCGAGGTGCCCGACAGCGACAGCGCACAACCACGCCACCGGCTCTCGGCACGAGAGGCGTTGGAAGGCTACACCGCCAACGTCTATGAAAGCACCGGCACGACCGGCGGGCGCCTGACTCTGGGCATGCCAGCAGACCTCTCCGTCTTCGCGGCAGATCCGCTGGCGATCTCCCCCGAGGAACTGTGTACCGTCGAGGTGCTTGGAACCTACCTGGACGGCGTTCGAGTGGATACCCATGCGGAACTCGATTCGCCCGAACCGCTCCCGGCGAGCGCGAGCTAGGTAAGCACCTGCTCAGCGCCGATGCGCCGAGGCCCGCCAGGCACTGTCCACCATCTGATCCAGGCTGTGGCGCATCTGCCAGCCCAGGTCCCGGGCGGCTAATTTGCCATCGGCGACAATCCTCGCGGGATCCCCCGGCCGGCGGGCTTCTTCCAGGGCGGTGAACTCCTCGCCGGTCACCCGGGCCACCGCATCCATGATCTGGCGTACCGAGACCCCGTCGCCGGAACCCAAGTTGTAGACCGGTTCCAGCTCTTCTCCGGCCGCCAGCTTCTTGGCCGCTTCGACATGCGCCAGAGCCAGGTCGGCCACATGCACGTAATCCCGTACGCAGGTGCCATCGGCCGTGTTGTAGTCCGTGCCGAAGATCTTCGGGACCTTGCCCGCGTTCAGCGCGGCAAAAACCAGCGGGAACAGATTGTGCGGGCTGGCATCGTAGAGTTCTTCGCTTCCCGAACCGACCACGTTGAAGTAGCGCAGCGAGGTATGCCGCAATCCGTGGGCCACCGCCTGGTCGCGGATCAGCCACTCACCGATCAGCTTGCTCTGCCCATACGGGGATTCTGGCAAGGTGCCCGTCGCCTCGGTGACGAGGTCCTCATCCGGGGTGCCGTACACGGCGGCCGAGGAGGAGAAGACCATATTCTGCACCCGGGCATTCTCCATGGCTTCGAGCAGATGCGCCGTGCCGGTGACATTCTGCTCGAAGGTCAGCAGCGGATGCTTAACCGACTCCCCGGCGTACTTGTAGCCGGCCAGGTGGATCACCCCGGAGATCTCGTGCCGTTTCATGATTTCGGTGAGTTTCTCGGTTTGCAGCACACTCACCGAATAGAAGGGCACCTCTTCTGGCACAAATCCGCGGACACCGCTGGACATCGAGTCCACGATCACCGGCTCCAGTCCCGCCCGAGTCAGCGAGCGCACCACATGCGATCCGATATATCCGGCTCCGCCGGTCACTAGCCAACTCATGCTTTGCCTGCTCCCTCGTCTGCAATCACGGTAAAAATGGCGGGCCGCGCGTACCCGGCCCGTTCAAAAGCGGTCTCTACCGCCTGGCTGACCGGAGCAATCTGCTGCACGGAAATCAGTGCGATCGCGCTGCCGCCGAACCCTCCACCAGTCATCCGCGCGCCGATCGCCCCGGCCGCCATGGCCGCTTCCACGGCTACGTCCAGCTCTACGCTGGAAATCTCATAGTCATCACGCATGGATTCATGGGACTGGTAGAGCAGCTTGCCCACGGCTTCCAGGTCCCCTTCGCGCAGTGCGAAGACGGTGTCCAGCACGCGGCGGTTCTCGGTCACGATGTGCATGGCCCTCCGCTTGGCTACCGGATCCTCGATGGCTTCAAGCTCGGCCACGGCGTTGACTTCGCGCAGCGACTGTACATCCAAGGCGGCGGCGGCCTGCTCGCAGCTGGCTCGCCGGGCGGCGTACCCGCCATCAACATGCGAATGCTCCACCCGGGTGTCCATCACCAGCACCACCGCATCGTGCTGTGCCAGCGGCAGTGGCACCGCCTGGGTTTCCATGGAACGGCAGTCCAGGAACAGGGCGTGCTGGGCGTGGGACATCAGCGAGGCACTCTGGTCCATGATGCCTGTCGGGGCGCCGACGAATTCATTCTCGGCGCGCTGGGTCAACTGCGCCATCTGCACCTTGGACAGGCCCAACTCGTAGAGGTCATCCAACGCCACGATGGTTGCCACTTCCAGGGCGTGCGAGGAGGACAGTCCCGAACCCACCGGAACATCGGAGTCCACCAGCAGCTGGATCCCGCCAAGTTCCATCCCTTCGAGCTGGTTCAGCGCCCAGAGCACGGCCGCCGGGTACGCTGCCCAGCCGGGAACCGCGCGGGGCACCAGCTCATCGAAGGTGATGGAGGTGATCGGCGGGTGTTCCCCTGACCCGTAGGTAGACGCGAAATCCAGTGTCTGGCGATCCGCGTCGAGCTGCGTCTTGCGGCGCACAGCCACCAGCGCATTCTTGTCGATGGCGAAGGGCAGCACAAAACCCATGTTGTAGTCGGTGTGCTCGCCGATCAGGTTAACCCGTCCCGGGGCGCGCCAGATGCCTTCTGGCTGGTGCCCGTAGATCTTGGCGAACTTCTGGTGCAAAGCGGCCATGCGCTGCGTGGTTTCCTTGGAGTTGCTGATGCTCATGGCATGACCTCGCGCAGTCGTGCCGCGGTCTGCTCGGCTGGAACGTCGTTGATGAATGCACCCATGGCCGCTTCGGAGCCGGCCAGGAACTTGAGCTTGTCGGCGGCCCGGCGCGGGCTGGTCAGCTGCAGGTGCAGGCGGGAAGCTTCACGTTCCTTGCCTGCCACCGGCGCCTGGTGCCAGGCGGAAATGTACGGGGTGGGAGTCTCATAGAGGGCATCGAATCCGCGTAACAGATCGCGGTACATCACGGCCAGCTCGTCTTTCTCCGCCTCATTGAGCGCGGCGAAGTCCGGCACGTGGCGATGCGGCACCAGGTGCGCTTCCAACGGCCAGCGTGCAGCGAAAGGCACGAACACGGAGAAGTGCTCGCCGGCAGCAACCATGCGCGTACCTTCCTTGCGTTCGAAGTCCAGGATGTCGCCCATCAGGGTGCGTCCGGTCTTCTCCAGGTGGCCCACCGCTTGGGCGGCCATCTTGGTGGCGGTCGGGGTCAGGTAGGGGTAGGCGTAGATCTGTCCGTGCGGGTGGTGCAGGGTCACGCCGATATCCTGGCCTCGGTTCTCGAATGGGAACACCTGGGCAATGCCTTCCATCGCCGACAGGGCCGCGGTACGCTGCGCCCACGCGTCGATGACGGTGCGCGCCCGGGCATCATCCAGCGAGGCGAAGGAACCCTCGTGCTCCGGGGTGAACACCACGACTTCGCAGCGGCCATAGGCCGGGGCAGGAACCTGCACCGGAGCAGCGGCCGGGATCCGGCCCAGATCCGGTCCCAGCGAGGGGAAGCGGTTCTCGAAAACCACCACGTGGAAATCCTCGGCCGGAATTTCGCTGTGGCGGCCCTGGGTACTAGGGCACAGCGGGCATTCTTCCTTGGGCGGAAGGTAGGTGCGCGACTGCCGGTGGGCCGCGACGGCTACCCAGTCTCCGGTCAACCGGTCGTAGCGCAGCTGTCCAGGTTCCCCACGCGGATCCAGCGCCCTGGCGTCGGGTGCCGGTTCGGGGGCGATGGCATTGGCATCGGCGAAGAAGATCGCCTCGCGGCCATCGGCCAGGTGATGGACCCGGTGTGATATCAGGCCAGAAGGGATCCTGCCGGTAACGCTCATGATTCGACCACCTTTTCAATTTTCAAGTTCTCGATGTGCTGGCGGAGTTCCTCGACGGCCGTCTCGTCCAAGCCGTCGTCGCTGACGAGTGTGTCGATTTCGTGCAATGGAGCACTGGAGTACAAACCGGCCAAGCACCATTTGCTGGAATCCGCGACGACCACGCGGCTGTCACAGCGTTCCAGGAAAAGTCGATTGACTTCCACCTCGAGCATGTTCGGTGTCGTGATTCCGTCCTGGACGCTGAACCCGTGGACCCCCATGAAGCATCGGTCGACGTGCAGTGTCCGCAGGGCCGCAGTGGCCAGTGGACCGACCAACGCGTCGGATACCGTTCGCAGGCCACCGGTGAGCTGCACGGTCTGACCTGCAGCCGGGGCATCTTGTAGGAGGTCGGCGATGCGCGGAGAGTTGGTCACAATCGTGAGGTCGGGGACTGCCCGCAGCAGACGGGCCACCTCATAGGTCGTAGTCCCCGACGTAAGGGAGATGGACATTCCTGGTTCAACCATTTGCGCCGCCGCACGGGCAATGGCCGCCTTCTGCGGCAACTGCAGAGTTGACTTGCGCTGGAATCCCGGCTCTTCAGCAGACGCAGATTCCTGGAGCAGTGCGCCTCCGTGGACCTTATGCAATTCGCTGTCCTTGACCAGGCGGTCCAGGTCACGGCGCACTGTCATGTGCGAAACGCCAAATTCCTCAGCCAACTGGGCTACCTTGACTGCACCGTTGGCACGAACTCTATCCAGAATCCGCCGTCGACGCTGGGTTGGGAAGTTCTCGCTCATCGGGACTCCTTGGCAGACAGGTTGAAATAACACGCTCCGTAAAGCGATACACCCCTAATTCAAACACACTCAAACATATTTGAACACATTTGAACATATTTTCAACCAGAACCGTCCACTTGCCGGGCAGCCCGAGAACGTAGATATCAGCCCCGAAAATACTTCGCGATCATCGCTCCGGCGTGCCGCTGCAAGTGCTTCGCCCTGCTTGCGCCAAGTCCGCGCGCAGTGGGGAGCTGGATTTTCGCGCGGCTACGGCGCCCCGGAGCCAATTTCGGCAAACACCCCTCATGATTCAGGCAAAATGACCAGGTCCAGATACGCCTTGAGGGTGCCAGCCATGTCAACATCGTCGGGAGACAAGAGCCACTGCACTTGGATCCCGTCCCACAGGGCCAGCAGCGACGCTCCCGCCACATGCGGGTCCACCCCGGGGCGCAGCCGACCAATGCTCTTCATGAATTCGAATTCAGCGCCGTACTCGCCGCGCAAGCGCTCGAAGCGGGCCTCGAAATACGAGCGCGCCGGATGATCGGAAGTGGTTGATTCCCCGCAAAGGGCTGCGTAGAGCTCGATCAACTCCGCGGCACCCTCGTTGAATTGCGCTTGCTCGACAATGGACTGGGCAAAGCGCTCACCAGTGCCCGGCGTGCCGTCGGTGACGGCGTCGCGGCGCTTGAGAGCGGCAATGAGAAGTTCCTGCTTGTTCGGATAGTGGTGCAAAACGCTGGTTTGGCTCATGCCTGCCGCGTCGGCAACATCCTGCACAGTTCCGCCGCGATACCCCCGCGCGCCGAATACCTGGAGGGCAGCCTGGGCGATCTGTTCCCTTCGGGCTGCAGATTTGGCATATGGACCGCGCCGGCGGCGGCCGGATTCATTGCTCGTCACAGTTACTCAGTGTAGGTAGGCCCAGCAGTATTCGAAAATGATGCATCGGCCTAGCAAGCCAGCATGATCGAAAAACAAGAAATTTAACCAAAACTGAGTAATCACTCGATTTTTGCAGTAACCTATTTCACATGCCCTCGTCCCGGGCACCATAAAAAAACTACTTTTAAGTGAGCACGGATGCCATTGACAACAAGACGCCGCCTTCTCAAGGCCGGCCTGGGCGCCGCCGCACTGGGCGTAATGACTGCATGCGGCACCGCAGGCCCCCGGTCTGCAGATGCCATGCCAACCATTGCGCCGGCCGCCCCAGGAGAAAAAGTCAGGCTGACATATTGGAGCTGGCTCAAGGATATCCAGCGAGTCGCAGATGCTTTCAACGCCATGCATCCGAATATCCATGTTGAGGCGGTTTGGATCCCCAGTGGAAATCAAGGCGGATACCCAAAGCTCTACTCTGCTCTCGCAGCAGGCGGAGGACCCGATCTGGCCCAAATCGAATTCCGCACCCTCCCGGAGTTCATGCTCGTCAATGGCGTCGTGGATCTCGCGGCGTACGGTGCGCAGCAGTACGCTCACCGATATGATCCGTCACTGTGGGGCCAGGTCAGTTTTCCCAACGGAATATTCGGCATGCCTCAGGATTCCGGGCCGATGGCAATGTTCTACCAGCCAGAAACTCTGGACAAAGTCGGCGCCGTCGCCCCGGAAACATGGGCGCAATGGGCCGAGATCGGGTCAGAACTGCGTCAAGCCAACAGCTACATCGACTGCTTCTCCCTCAGTGATGCCTCCTACTTCGTGTCCTACGCGGCACAAGCAGGAGCCCAATGGCTTCAGCCATCCGACGACGGCTGGGTCATTAATATGACCGACGACGCAACACTGGAAGTCGCCAGGTTCTTCGACCGGGCCATCGACGAAGATGTCGTAACTACCGCGATCTCGCCCTTCAGCCCGTCTTGGTATGCTGCGGCTGCATCCGGCCAGCTCGCCTCTGTCACCAGTGGGAACTGGGCTGATGCGCTTGTCAGCTCTGTCGCTGGCGGACAGGGCAAATGGAGGGTCGCATCGATGCCGAAGTGGACCTCGGGCGGATACGGCTCCAGCTACCTGGGCGGATCGACGGTTGCGGTTCTGGCTAATAGCCGCCATCCGCATGAGGCCTTGGAGTTCGCCGCCTGGATGACGTCCACGGAAGCCGGGATCAGCAACGAAATCGCGCACAGCGGCATTGGCTGGTCACCGGTTCCGGGCATCATCGGCGAGTCGCGCGAAGGCCCCTCCGAATTCTTCGGCGGGCAATCGTACAACAAGCAAGTAATTGTCCCAGCCAGCAAATCGCAGAATCCCAATTGGAGCTGGTGGCCGGTCACCCAGCAATCCTTCAATATCCTTTCCGACGGATTCCGCCGGAAAGCCGCCGGAACCAGCTTGGTCGATTCGGTGGTATCCGCAGAGCAGGAAATCATTGCGGTATTCCGCAACAAGGGCCTGAAGATCCGCAAGGAGGCATCGTGAGCACGCCGACCATCACCCGAGGCACCCGGAGAAAACGTGGTCCCTCACCAAGCAGGTTTGAGCTCGCCCCGTGGCTGTTGCTCGCGCCTTTCCTCGCGCTCTTCACCCTGACTTTCATCTTGCCCATCATTGCAGCCATACAAGCCAGCTTCACCCGTATCACACGGCGCGGATTGTTCGGAGAAGCCGGCGTGCACAGCGAATTCGCTGGATTCGGCAATTACGCGCAAGCCCTGGGAGACGAAGCCTTCGTTGCTTCGATTGGCCGCATGATCGTGTTCGGCATCGTGCAGGTTCCCATCATGATCCTTCTTTGCACGGTCCTGGCTCTGCTGCTTGAGTCGGCGAGCGCCAAATGGCCGGCCTTTTTCCGGGCGGCGTACTTCCTGCCCTACGGCGTGCCGGGGGTCATTGCCACTATCCTCTGGTCATTCCTCTATGTTCCCGGCCTGAGCCCGATCATCGATGCCGCCTCAGCCGTCGGCTTGGAAGTCGATTTCCTCGGGCCACAGAGCATCTTGTGGTCCATCGCCAACATCGTGACATGGAGCTACACGGGCTACAACATGCTGATCATCATCGCGCAGCTCAAGGCAATTCCCGGCGAGATCTACGAAGCCGCACGCTTGGACGGGGCGGGTCCACTGCGTGTGGCATGGCATATCCAGCTGCCGCTCATCAGCCCGGCACTGGTCTTGACCACGGTCTTCTCCATCATTGGCACCTTGCAGCTTTTCGCCGAAGCGCAAGTTCTCATGAGTGTCGCACCCGCCATCGACAGCCAATACACCCCTAACCTTTCCGCCTACACAACCGCGTTCGCCTACAACGACTACAATGTTGCGGCTGCGCAATCCGTTCTCATTGCCTTGGCCGCATTCGCGCTCTCATTCGCCTTCCTGCGCCTGACCAATAGGAAGTCCTCATGACTCTGATCCGCCGCCAGTCCTTCGAAAAGCCCGCCTCTTCAAAACCAGCGACTCTGATTGTCACGGCCTTGCTGACCATAGCCGCATTGTATTTCCTGGTCCCGGTCTACTGGGTCGTCGTTGCAGCAACGAAATCGACCCAGGACTTGTTTAGCACAAATGGTTTCCTCCTCTCCGGTGACTTCGTCCTATGGAAAAATCTGGGCCAGGTTCTGGCCTATGACGGCGGAATTTTCCTGCGCTGGTTCATGAACTCGTTGCTATACGCGGGGGCAGGGGCGCTGATTGCCGCTTACCTTGCTGCAGCTG
Organism: Glutamicibacter sp. AOP38-B1-38; assembly: GCF_052377485.1. Taxonomy (NCBI): domain Bacteria; kingdom Bacillati; phylum Actinomycetota; class Actinomycetes; order Micrococcales; family Micrococcaceae; genus Glutamicibacter; species Glutamicibacter sp. AOP38-B1-38. The sequence goes on from NZ_JBQSWU010000018.1 coordinate 12,508, forward strand.
GCGGATACGCCCTGGCCAAGTACCGTTTCCGCGGAAGCAATCTGGTCTTCGGTGTGGTCTTGGGAGGCGTTCTCGTGCCTGGAACCGCAACCGCCTTGCCCCTATTCCTGTTGTTCAGCGAAATGGGGCTGTCCAATACCTATTGGAGTGTCCTGCTGCCATCATTGGTGTCCCCGTTCGGCCTGTTCCTCTGCCGCGTTTACGCTTCCAGCACCGTGGATAGCGCGTTACTCGAAGCCGCGCGCCTGGATGGCGCAAGCGAACTGCGGATCTTCCACACGATAGGACTCAGAGTCCTGTCCCCTGCTCTGGTGACGGTATTCCTGTTCCAGCTTGTCGGAATCTGGAATAACTATTTCCTTCCCCTGGTGATGCTGTCCGATTCGGATCTCTATCCAATTACCCTGGGCCTGAACACCTGGCTGGGACAGGTTGACCGCCTGCCAGAATTCTACGAGCTGACCACCGGCGGCGTCTTGCTGTCCACTATTCCCTTGGCCATTGCCATGATCGTCCTGCAGCGCTTCTGGCGCGGGGGCCTGACCGAAGGATCCGTTAAATGACTTCCCCAACAGCCTATCTGGCCGATACCGCCCCGGGCGGAGGCCGGCGCCTGCCGGCAACGTCCTGGACCCACAGTGATGCCCCTGAACTGAGCCTCGATGGACAGTGGAAGTTCCGCTGGCTCCCTGGCGTACCGGGCACGCCCGGAGGGCGCGGACTGCTGCCGGCAGGCGAGCTTCCCGAGTCCATGGCAGATGCTGGCTATGACGACTCGAGCTGGGAAAGCATCGCAGTCCCTGGGCACTGGGTATTGCAGGCCGATGGCACCTACGGACGCCCTTCGTACACGAACGTCCAATTTCCCTTCCCTTGCGACCCGCCCTATCCACCGGATGAGAATCCTACCGGCGACTACCGGCGGACCTTCGAAGTGCCCCAGAGCTGGACTTCCGGAATGGAGCGGCTGGTGCTGCGCTTCGACGGCGTTGAATCCCGGTACAAGGTATGGGTCAATGGGCAAATGATTGGCTGGGGTACCGGTAGCCGCCTTGCCCAGGAATTCGATGTGAGCTCGGCCGTAGCCGCCGGTGAAAATACAATCGTTGTCCGCGTGCACCAATTCTCCGCTTCGAGCTACGTCGAGGACCAGGACCAGTGGTGGCTCCCGGGAATTTTCCGATCGGTAACGCTCAAGGCCCGTCCGCACGGCAGCATTGACGACCTCTGGATAGAAACCGGCTATTCCTCCGGTACCGGAATCATTACACCAGAAATCATGGCCGCTGACGATGCGTTCCCGCTACGTTTCGTTGTTCCCGAACTGGAAATCGACGAAGTGTGGCAAAGCCGCGAGGATATCCGAGAGGTGGAAGTGCCCGCCGTTTCCCCATGGAGCGCTGAGCGGCCAAAACTCTATGGAGCAACCGTTTCCAGCACTGGCGAGACCATCAGCCTGCGGCTAGGTTTCCGCACGGTAAGAATTGCAGGCGACCAGTTCCTGGTCAACGATCGCAAAGTCGTCTTCAACGGGGTGAACAGGCATGAAACCCACCCGCTCCTCGGCCGGGCGTTCGATGAGCAATTCGCACGAGAAGACCTGATGCTAATGAAGCGCTTCAATGTCAACGCCATTCGCACCAGCCACTATCCGCCGCATCCGCGGCTCCTGGACTTGGCCGACGAGCTCGGTTTCTGGGTCATACTCGAAAACGATCTGGAAACCCACGGATTTGAACGTCACGGCTGGCAGGGCAATCCCAGTGACGACCCGGCCTGGCGAAGTGCCTATCTTGATCGGATGGAGCGGACTTTCGAACGGGACAAGAACCATCCCTCAATCATCATGTGGTCGCTTGGCAACGAGTCCGGCACCGGGGCCAACCTTGCCGCGATGTCCGCATGGATCCATGCGCGGGATAGCAGCCGCCCGGTGCATTATGAAGGCGACTACACCGGAGAATACACCGATGTGTATTCGCGAATGTACGCTTCGTTCCCCGAAGTGCAGACAATTGGAGAGGACCGGATGACCGCTCCGCTGCTGGGATGCACCACCGCAGAGGCCGCGCGCCAGCGGACCAGGCCCTTCCTGTTGTGCGAGTATGCGCACGCCATGGGCAATGGGTCCGGAGGATTGCAACGGTATGCGGATCTGGTGGACCGCTATCCCCGGTTGCATGGAGGCTTCGTCTGGGAATGGCGTGACCACGGGCTGCAGGCCAGCACACCGGATGGCAAGAGCTTCTATGCTTACGGCGGCGATTTCGGCGAGGAGCTCCACGATGGCACCTTCGTCATGGACGGACTGGTCCTCTCCGATTCCACTGCCTCACCGGGGCTCCATGAGTTCAAGCATGTAGTCGCCCCGATCAAGTTCTCCCTGTCCTCCGTGGACGGGCACCGGGTGCGCTTGGGCATCCGGAATGACCGCCACAGTGCCGACAGCGGCGACCTCGCATTCAGCTGGCGCTTGGAAGCGGCCGGGCATCCGGTCGCTAGTGCAGAATTCTTGGTATCCGGCTCTGACGACGCGCTGGAAGCTGGCGAAACTGCCACGGTTGAATTCGCCTTGCCGTACCCCCTGCCCGCAGGCGAAAACTGGTTAACCGTGGAGGCGCGGCTGGCCGAGGATGCAGCGTGGGCGGCCGCGGGCCATGAGGTGGCCAGCGCCCAATGGCCGATAGCTGCTCCATCCACCGCAATGCCGGGGCCGCGACCCGCACGGTTGCCCTCTTCGGCTGATGCGGGCGGAGCATCGATCCCTCTGGACAATGGCCGGATGCAGCTTGGTGCCGCAGTTTTCGCCGAGGGCAAGCTCATGGAGTTGGCCGGGCAGCCGGTGCATGGGCCGCGGCTGGAGTTGTTCCGCGCACCCACCGACAATGACCGTGGCGCACACTTCGGCAGCTATAACCATTCTGATCCCTGGCAGGAAGATGAGCACGGAGTCCCGGGCAATGGAGAACCCGGTCCGTCAAATGCGGACCTCTGGACGGCGGCCGGATTGGACCGGCTGAAGGCGCGGGTGCTCAGTGTCGCTACCGGTCCGGGCCGTGTGCAGGTGGCGACCAGGTATTCAGCAGCGGACCAGGCCTGCTCCATCCGAGTCGACGAGCAATGGAGCCTGGACGAGTCCGGCCTGTGGCTTCGCATCGATATGGTTCCAAGCCGAGGCTGGACATCGGTGTGGCCCCGATTCGGCGTGCGTTTCCAACTGGGCAAGGAGGTCGATTCGGCATCCTGGTACGGCTTGGGCCCGCACGAATCCTACCCGGACAGCCGTCTGGCGGCACGAGTAGGCCGCTACAGTGCAAGCATTGACGATTTGCCGGTCGAATACGCACGTCCGCAGGAAACAGGGCACCGCAGCGATTTGCGCGAATTGGAGCTCGGCGTGGGCGGTGCGCCGTGGCTGCGCATCGAGGCCTGGCCCGACGGATTGGACCGCCGCCCCGGTTTCACGCTCAGCCGCCACACGGCACAGCAGCTTGCCGGCGCTGCCCATCCGCACGAGCTGCCGGAACCAACCAACTCCTGGCTGTACCTGGATGCGGCCCAGCATGGCGTAGGTTCCCGGGCCTGTGGTCCCGATGTCTGGCCGGAAGACGCGCTGCGCCCCGAGGCGCGCTCCTTGCTCCTGCGGATCACCGGATTGACAGGGAACGAAACCTCGCGGAGCGGGTAGCGCCGCGAACTTCCCTGCCGCTCATCGCGGCTGGACCGGGCCAATCAGCCAGCTGGCTTCATGGCTGGCGCCCGGGGCCAGCGCGATGACGTCCTGGCCGGAGTTGAAGCCGCCGGGCGGGCAGGTCATCGGCTCGATGGCCAGCCCGGTGCGGTCAAGCGCCGGGTCATCGCGGTCTGCCGTGTGGATCTGGACCCACGGGCAGGCTTCGTCCCAGGTGATCTGCGACCCGAGGCCCTTGGCGTCGGTGATCGACGCGCTGAACAAGCCGTCCGCGCCGGCGGCCAACCCGGTGTAGGCATGATCGATGAAGAGGTCCCCGATCGGCTTCGGGGTGCGGAAATCCGGCTCGGTGCCGGACACCTCCACCACTTCCTTCGGCAGCAGGCGCGCGCCGTCGGTGAGCTGCACCTTGCCGGCTGGCAGGGTGAAAGTCCATTCATCCGCCTTCTTGCCCGGTGCGACCAGGTAGGCGTGCGAACCCCAGGCGAAGGGCGCGGTGCCCTGCCCGAGGTTGGTGGCGGTGGCGATGGTGCGCAGCCCGCCGGCTTCCAGCCGGTAGTCGATCACCAGCTGCACCTCATAGGGGTAGCCGGGGTTCGGGACGATCACGGTGCGCAACTGGGCGGAGCTGCCGCGGCGCCCGGTGATCTCGAAGCTGGTATCGGCCACCAGGCCGTGCAGCGCGTGGCCGCGCTCCGGCTCGGTGATCTCAAGCTGCTGGTCCTGGCCCTGCCAGGAGTAGGCCCCGTCGATCACGCGGTTGGGCCAGGGTGCCAGGATGGCGCCGGAAAAGACCGGCCGCGGGCTGCGCGGGTCGAACGCACGCACCAGCGGGCGGCCACCGTAGTCCAGGGACACCAGTGTGGCGCCCACCGTGGCCAGCTGCGCGGTGAAGCCGTGGGCTCGCAGCGTGAGCACCGTTCCGTTGGCGGTGTCCTGCTGCGGCATTGCTTGGCGATCCATTTCGTCATCCTTCTGCTGTGCTGGGAAACCATCGGGCACGCACAGGCCCTCCCGCAATTGCGTGCGAGAGGGCCCCTGGCGCTAATCAAATGCTAGTTGCCCGCACCTGCGCGGCGCTTGTTGTAGATGTCGAAGGCGACTGCCAGAAGCAGCACGACGCCCTTGACGATCTGCTGGGTGGAAGCTCCCACGCCCATCAGCTGCATGCCGTTGGACAGCACTGCCATGACCAGGCCACCGACGATAGCGCCGGTAACGCGTCCGACACCGCCGGTGGTCGAGGCGCCGCCGATGAAGCAGGCCGCGATGGCGTCGAGCTCGAACATGTTACCCGCACCTGGCTGGGCGCCGTTGGAACGCGAGGAGAAGACCACTCCGGCCACGCCGGAGAGCAGGCCCATGTTGATGAAGATCCACATGTTGATGCGCTTCACGTTCACGCCTGAGAGCTTGGCTGCCGACAGGTTGCCGCCGATGGCGTAGACGTGGCGGCCGAAAACGGTCTTGGTGGTCAGCACGTGGTAGCCCAGGATCAGGGCAGCCAGGATGATCAGCACGATCGGCATGCCGCGGCTGGTGGCGATCTGCCAGAAGAACCAGAGGATGATGATGCCCGAGATGATGTTCTTGGCCAGGAACATGGCCATGGATTCAACGCTCTGGCCGTACTTGGCGCGTCCAGCGCGGTTGCGCCACTGCGAAACGAACAGTCCGGCCACGGCGATCACGCCGATGATCACGGTGAACAGGTCGAATCCGTTGCCGCCCAGCAGCCCGTTGAGGAAGCCGCCGGCGATCTGGCCGTATTCGCCGGGGAACGGCGAGAGCGAAACGTTGCTCAGCACTTCGTAGGTCAGGCCGCGGAAGAGCAGCATGCCGGCCAGGGTCACGATGAACGCGGGAATGCCCACGTACGCCACCCAGAAGCCCTGCCACAGGCCGCACAGGGCGCCCACGGCGATGCCGGCGAGCATGCCGACCCACCAGGGCAGATCCCCCTTGATGACAATGACCGCGGAGACCGCACCGGTCAGCGCCACGAGGGAGCCGACCGACAGGTCGATGTGCCCGGCGACGATCACCAGGATCATGCCCAGGGCGAGGATCAGCACGTAGGAGTACTGCAAGATGATGTTGGTGATGTTGATCGGGCTGAGCAGCAGCCCGTTGGTCAGGATGGTGAACAGCACCACGATGAGCACGAAGGCAATGTAAATGCCCGAGGTGCGCAGGTTCTTGGTGAAGATATCCTTCAGCTCGCTTGTGATGGTCATCGGGTGCTTTCCTTCTCGATGGTCATGAGTTCCATGAGGCGTTCCTGGGTGGCTTCGCTGCTGGGCAGCTGGCCGGTCATTCGGCCGTAGGCCAGGGTGTAGATGCGGTCGCAGATGCCCAAGAGCTCTGGCAGTTCGGAGGAGATCACCAGCACGGCCTTGCCGGCAGCCGCCAGCTCGTTGATGATGGTGTAGATCTCGTATTTGGCGCCGACGTCGATGCCGCGGGTGGGCTCGTCGAGGATCAGCAGCTCGGGTGCGGTGTGCAGCCATTTGCCCAGCACGACCTTCTGCTGGTTGCCGCCCGAGAGGTTCCCGACCTTCGCCATCACGTTCGGGGTCTTGATGCGCATGGACTTGCGGTAGTGCTCGGCAATCTGGATCTCCTTGTTGCCGTCCACGAAGCCCTTGGAAGAGATCTTGTCCAGGCCGGCCGCGGTGGTGTTCACGCGGATGTCCTCGATCAGGTTCAGCCCGAACTTCTTGCGGTCCTCGGAAACGTAGGCGATGCCGGCCTTGATGGCCTTGCCCACGGTGGAGGTGTCCACCGGCTTGCCGTCCATCTTGACCGTGCCGGTGATGTTCCGGCCATAGCTGTGGCCGAAGATGCTCATCGCCAATTCGGTGCGCCCGGCGCCCATCAGTCCTGCAATGCCGACGATTTCGCCGGCGCGGACCTCCAGGTTGGCGCCTTCCACCACGGTGCGGTCCTGCTGGACCGGGTGCTGGACCGACCAGTCCTGGACCTCGAAGACCACGTCGCCGATCTGCGGTACGCGTTCCGGGTAGCGGGAGGACAGTTCGCGGCCCACCATGCCGCGGATGATGCGGTTCTGGTTGGACCCGGGATCGGCCATGTCCAGCGCCTCGATGGACTGGCCATCGCGGATGATCGTGGTGGTGTTGGCAATGTCCTCGATCTCGCCGAGCTTGTGCGAAATGATGATCGAGGTGATGCCCTGTTCGCGCAGTCCGCGCAGCAGGTTCAGCAGGTGCTCGGAGTCGTCGTCATTCAGCGCGGCGGTCGGTTCGTCCAGGATCAGCAGCTTGACGTTCTTGCTCAGCGCCTTGGCGATTTCCACCAGCTGCTGCTTGCCCACGCCCAGCTGGCCTACCGGGGTGACCGGCAGTTCGTCCAGGCCCACGCGGGCCAGCAGGTCCGCGGCGCGGTGGTTGGTCTCGTTCCAGTCGATGAAGCCGCCGCGCGCGGTTTCGTTGCCGAGGAAGATGTTCTCGGCCACCGACAGGTACGGCACCAGCGCCAGCTCCTGGTGGATGATCACGATGCCCTGGGCTTCGGAGTCCTTGATGTTCGAGGCCTTGAGCTCTTCGCCTTCGAAAATGATCTGGCCCTCGTAGCTGCCGTGCGGGTAGACCCCGGAGAGCACCTTCATGAGGGTGGATTTTCCGGCGCCGTTCTCTCCGCAGATAGCGTGGATTTCGCCCTTGCTAACCGAAAGGTTGACGCCGTCCAGCGCCTTGACTCCGGGAAAAGTCTTGGTGATGTCCTGCATGTGCAGGATCGTGGTGTCCATAGTGCAGACGTCCTTGGTGTGTGCTGTGATCGGTGCATCCGGTGGGCGGGAGGGCGGCTTGCCCTCCCGCCCACCGGATTGCGGCCTGGGAGACTACTTGGTCTGGCCGGCCTTGACTTCCTCGGCCGTGTAGTACTCGGAGTCGACCAGCAGGGAGGTGATGTTGTCCTTGACGACGATGTCCGAATCCAGCAGGTAGGAAGGAACAACCTTCTTGCCGTTGTCGTAGGTTTCGGTGTCATTGGCTTCCGGCTCGCCGCCGCCTGCGTAGGACTTCACTGCCTCGACAGCCTGGGTAGCCAGCTTGCGGGTGTCCTTGAAGATGGTTGCGTACTGCACGCCATCGTCGATCAGCTTCACCGAAGCGATTTCTGCATCCTGGCCCGAGATGATCGGCAGGCCGGCCTCGATGGTCTTGCCGTAGCCGGCGTTGGACAGTGCGGTGATGATGCCGCGGGAGATGCCGTCGAATGGCGAGAGGATGCCGTCGATCTTGGTCTTGCCGCCCTGGTAGTGGGCGGTAATCAGGTCTTCCATGCGCGACTGGGCTTCTTCCTGGCTCCAGCGCAGGGTAGCTGCCTGCTCGATCTTGGTCTGCCCGGACTTGACCGTCAGGGTGCCGTCATCCAGGTAGGGCTTGAGGGTATCCATGGCGCCCTTCCAGAAGAAGTGCGCGTTGTTGTCGTCGATCGAACCGGCGAAGAGCTCGACGTTGAACTTGCCCTCCTTGCTGGTGCGCTTGCCTTCCTCATCGGCCAGGCCCATGCCGGTCAGCAGCGAGGTTGCCTGCTGGACGCCGACGTTGTAGTTGTCGAAGGTGACGTAGAAGTCGACGTTCTCGGTGCCGTTGATCAAGCGGTCGTAGGAGATGATCGGGATGTCCTGGTCCGCTGCGGCCTGCAGCTGGGTGGACAGCGCGGTGCCGTCGATGGAAGCGACCACGAGGATGTCTGCACCCTTGGTGATCATCTGGTCGATCTGCTGCTGCTGGGTCGGGATGTCATCGTTGGCGAACTGCATGAAGACCTCGTAGCCGGCTTCTTCAAGCTGCGACTTCACGGCCTCACCGTCGGCGATCCAACGCTCGGAGGTTTCGGTTGGCATTGCGACGCCTACCTGGATGTCCTCCGGGGCCGTGCTTTCGCCTTCGGCACCCGCGCCACCGCCGGCACCGCTGCCGCCACATGCTGCCAGTGCGCCAACGAGCGCGAGGGATCCAAACGTGGCTACCGCTCGACGAGCCCAGTTATTCCGTGCCATCTTTTCCTCCTGCGTATTCCGATTCATCCCGGCAGTGCGACCGGGCTCACACCATGTTAGCGCTAACAACGTGAGTTGCGCCACCCCAGATGATAACAATTTGATATTAACCGGACAAGACAGCCTAGAGGTTCCAGCATGTTGACGTGGATCATGAGCGAATGACCGCCTAACTGCCCCCGGGTGCAGTGCGGCCAAGGGGCTTGCCGAAGCGCCTTCAGCGTGTGTAATGGCAGGCTCGGAACACCCAAGGAACGACAAGGTAAAGCTACTACGGCCATGCTTGTCACGGCAGCCCTCGCAGTTAGCCCTGCGAGAATGGCCTTTGCAAGCCCGTCGACGCGCAGTGCGCGTGGCGGCAGGGATCCCGGACATAGTATTGGGCCATGACTACACAAAGGTCCAGCGTTCTTCCGGCACCCCCGGACGAGGTATCCGCCTGGTTTGCCCGGCCGGGCGCGATTCGCCGGCTGCTGCCGCCCTGGCTTCCGCTCAAGGTCATCGAAGAAGCCGGCTCCTTGCGTGGGGGAACCGCGGCACTGGGGCTGCCTGGCGGCCTGCGCTGGTACGCCCAGCACAAGCCCTCCGACTACCTCGAGAATCGGCGGTTCGTCGACGAGCTGCAGGCTCGCGGCGTGCGGGCGGCCCCCACGCGCGTGGCTCATTGGCGTCATGAACACCTCACCGAGCCCGCGGGATCCGGGCACACCACCGTCACCGACCGCGTCAGCTCCAATCTGCCCGCAACGCAGATCGAACGGATGCTGGACTACCGCCACCGCCAGCTCGCCGCCGATTTCGCCGCCCATGAGCGGGCGTCCGAGGCCGGACTGGAACCGTTGACCATCGCGGTCACCGGAAGCAATGGCATGGTCGGCACCGCGTTATGCGCCTTCTTGTCCACCGGCGGGCACCGAGTCATCAAGCTGGTGCGCCGCGCGCCGCAATCCACGGACGAACGACGTTGGGATCCGCTGGCTCCGGAGCACGACCTGCTAGACGATTGCGACGCGGTCATCCACCTCGCCGGAACAAGCATCTTCGGCAGGTTCAGCGACTCGCACCGGCAGGCGATCGAGGCAAGCCGCATCGAACCCACCCGGGCTCTGGCTGAGCTGGCGGATCGCTCCGGCGTCTCCCGATTCATCAGCGCCTCGGCCATCGGCATCTACGGTGCCTCGGCCGGAGCCGCCCCGATTGATGAGCAGTCGCCTCCTGAAGTAGGGGGCGCGGACTTCTTATCCGGCGTGGTCCAACGCTGGGAGCAAGCAACCGGGCAAGGCGAGACGAGCATGCGCCGGGTGCAGATCCGCACCGGCGTGGTGCTCAGCCCTTCGGGTGGCATGCTCGCGGTGCTGCGCCCGATCTTCGCCGCCGGCTTGGGTGGCCGCTTGGGCACGGGAGAACAGCGCCTGTCCTGGGTTGGCCTCGACGATCTCATTGATATCTACCATCGGGCTTTGTGGGACACGCAGCTGAGCGGCCCGGTGAACGCGGTGTCCCCTCACCCGGTCAGCAACGCCGAATTCACCAGCGCCTTGGCCAAGGCACTGCGCCGCCCGGCCATCATTCCGGTGCCTGCAGCCGCCCCGAAACTGCTGCTGGGAACCCAAGGCGCCAAGCTATTGGCCATGGCAGATCAACAGGTGGTCCCGCAGAAGCTGCTGGATGCCGCGCACCACTTCCGCTTCGCACAAATCGAGCAAACTCTGGCCCACTGCTTGGGTTCACCGACCCGGGGAGACCGAGCCGAGGCAAACTCGCTTCCGCCCAAGCCTTAATAGGCATTGGCCAGCACCCGGTGGTGCTGGCCAACCTAAGGTCCCTGTGCGCCTACAGGCCTTGAGCCAAGCGGTAGTACGCCTGGTTCAGCCGCACCTGTTCGGCAAAGCCGCGGCGCGTGGTGCTCTCGTCGATCACCAGCAGCTCGGTGCCGGCGATTTCGGCGAAGACCTCGAAGGCCTCGATTCCGGCGGCCGTGGACATGACCGTATGGTGGGCTCCGCCGGCGGTCAGCCAGGACTCCGCCGAGGTGGAGAAGTCAGGTCGCGGCTGCCACACGGCACGCGCCACCGGAAGGTTCGGCAGTTCCTGCGGCGGGGTCACCACGTCAACCACGTTTGCGGTCAAGCGGAAACGCTCGCGCATATCGGCCATCGAAACCACCACGGCGCCGGTGGTAGCCGCGGCGTTGAACACCATGCGCACCGGGTCCTCGCGTCCCCCAATGCCCAGCGGATGGATTTCGATACGCGGCTTGTCGGTGGTCAGCGACGGGCAGACCTCGAGCATGTGGGCGCCGAGGATCAGCTCCTTGCCCGGGGTCAGGTCATAGGTGTAGTCCTCCATCAGCGAAGCGCCACCGGGCAGCCCGGCGCCCATCACCTTCGCGGCACGCACCAGCACCGCGGTCTTCCAGTCGCCTTCGGCGCCGAAGCCGTAGCCCTTGCCCATCAGCCGCTGGACCGCGAGGCCCGGCAGCTGCTTGAGCCCGCCAAGGTCCTCGAAATTGGTGGTGAAAGCCCAAGCGCCCAGCGCACGCAGGAACGACTCGATGGCCAATTCCTGGCGTGCGGCGTAGCGCAGCGACTCGTGGCGGACTCCGCCGGCGCGCAGCTCCGCGGCGACATCGTATTCACGCTCGTATTCGACTACCAGCGCGTCCACATCGCCCTCGGCAACCGCTTCTACGGCTTCGACCAAGTCGTTGACCGCCCAGGTGTTGACCGAGACGCCAAACCGCAGTTCGGCCTCGGTTTTGTCCCCTTCGGTGACCGCGACGTTGCGCATATTGTCTCCGAAGCGGACCAGCTTCATCGACTGGGTGGCATTCCAGCCGGCGGCACCGCGAACCCAGGTGCCCACGCGTCCGGCAACCGCCGGATTGGAAACGTGGCCGACCACGGTAGTGCGGGTGGCCCCGATCCGGGTGGCCAGATAGGCGTATTCACGGTCGCCGTGGGCGGCCTGGTTCAGGTTCATGAAGTCGAAGTCGATGGTGTCCCACGGCAGCTCGACATTCGCCTGGGTGTGCAGGTGCAGCAGCGGCTTGGCCAGTGCCTTCAAACCCGAGATCCACATCTTGGCCGGGCTGAACGTGTGCATCCAGGTGATTACGCCCAGCACGTTGTCATTCGAGTTTGCATCCAGCATGGCCCGGCGGATCGATTCCGCGTCCTTGAGCACCGGCTTCCAGATGACCTTCGCCGGGACCTGCTCGGATCCGTCCAGGGCCTCGGCGACCTCGCGCGATTGCTCGGCGACCTGTCGCAGGGTTTCGTCGCCATACAGGTCCTGGCTTCCGGTGAAGAACCAGATTTCCTTGGATTCATATGCCTTGCTCATGGTGTCCTTTCGGATTGAAGTTTTTGGCCGCCAGCGAGCGGCTATTGTCCGTAAACGTTTTGGTAGCGCGCGTAGAGCGCGTCAATATCTTCGCCTCGCATCGGCAGTGGATCGCCGAGCTGGCGGGCAATATGGACCGTGCGGGCGACTTCCTCGCACATCACCGCGGCCTTGACCGCCGCTCGGGCGTCCTTGCCGATGGTGAAGGGGCCATGGTTTTGCATCAGCACGGCCGGACTGCGCGATTCGCTCAACGTTTGGACGATGCCGCGGCCGATGGAATCATCGCCAATGATCGCGAACGGGCCCACCGGGACTGGCCCACCGAACTCGTCGGCCATCATGGTCAGCACGCAGGGGATTTCCTCGCCGCGCGCGGCCCAGGCGGTGGCGTAGGTCGAGTGGGTGTGCACCACTCCCCCAACGTGGGGCATGTGCTGGTAGGTGTAGGCATGCGCCGCGGTATCCGAAGACGGAGCGCGTGTACCCTCCAAGAGCTCACCGTCTAGCGTGCAGACCACCATGGATTCGGCTGTCAGCTCGTCATAGGAGACCCCCGAGGGTTTGATCACGAACAGGTCCGCGCTGCCGTCGGGAACCTCCGGATTCCGCACGCGCTGCGAGACATTGCCGGCGGTCCAGACGACCAGCTCATAGCGTGGCAGTTCCGCGTGCAGGGCAGCGACGACCTCACGGACGCGGGCAACTTCTTGACGCATGGTGTTCGGGTAGCTGGCTAATGTTTGAGCGTGGCTCATCGGTTTCTCCTAAGTGCCGGGATGAAAGTGTTTTTAGATGGCCGTGATGGCCGCGCGTTCGATGTCCAGACCGGCCTGATAGGCGCGCAGGTATTGTGCGTATCCGGCCACGTCCTGCTGCTGCGGGGCCAGCTCCTGCAATTCGGCGTTCGCGAAAACCTGCGAATTCAGGTACTCCGCGAGGCTGGCTGCCGAGTTCGTCGCGACGCGGTGCCGGTAGGCTGCCAACACCGCAATTCCCCAGGCACCGCCATGTTCCGCGGTGCTGCCTACCGATACCGGGACATTAAGCGCCGCCGCCAGGAGCCGCTGCGCTGCCTGCGCGGTCCGGAAGATGCCGCCATGGGCGAACAGCTTATGGATTTTCACGCCCTCGCCGGCGAGGATTTCCATGCCCAAGCTCAGCGTGGCGAATACCGAATACACCTGAGTGCGCATCAGATTCGCGAGGTTAAACGTTGAATCCGGGGTGCGTACCAGCAGTGGGCGCCCCTCGGGCAGCCCGGTCACCGGTTCTCCAGACAGGTAGTTGTAGGCGAGCAGTCCACCGCCGTCCGCTGCACCGTCCAGTGCCGCGGCAAGCAGCGTCTGGTAGACCTGATTCGTGGAGGCTTCATGTCCTAGCCCCTGGGCAAACTGGCCGAAAAGCGCGGCCCAGCTGGCTAGTTCACTGGCACCGTTATTGCAGTGCACCATGGCCACCGGATCTCCGGTGGGAGTGGTGACGATGTCAATTTCGGGGTGCACTTCACGCAGCGGGGCATCGAGGACAACCATCGCAAAGATGGAGGTTCCCACCGAGACGTTCGCGGTGCGTTGCGCTACGGAGTTGGTAGCAACCATTCCGGTGCCTGCGTCCCCTTCCGGCGGGCAGCAGATCGCTCCCGGCTGCAGCTGCCCGGTGGGGTCAAGCAAAAGTGCTCCGGCCTCAGTCAGGCTGCCGGCCTCGGTTCCAGCGGCAAGGACCTCCGGCAAGAGCTGCTCCAGCGAACCTGCAGCTCCCAATGGCTTCGCCAACCGGTCAAAAGTCTCTATAAAAGCCTTGTCGTAACCGAGGTCGGCGCTGTCCAGTGGGAACATTCCCGAGGCGTCACCAGCACCGAGCACCCGGCGCCCGGTGAGCTGATGATGGATGAACCCGGCCAGGGTATTCAAGCTTGAGACCGCGCCTACGTGTTCTTCGTGATCCAGCAGCGCCTGATAGTAGTGCGCAACCGACCAACGCAGTGGGATGTTGTAGCCAAAGGCCTCGCTGAGCTGATTGGAGGCCTGTTCGGTCGAGGTATTGCGCCAGGTGCGGAAGGGAACTAGCAGTTCATCGGATTTATCAAAGGCGAGGTAGCCGTGCATCATCGCCGAGACGCCAATGGCCGCAAAGGCAGTGGGGCGCACTCCATATTGGTGCTGGGTATCAACCAGCAGATCCGCAAAGCAGCTCTGCAGACCCGCAATCATTGCTTCGCGGGAATAGGTCCAGCGTCGATCCACGAACTGGTTTTCCCACCCGTGGTTGCCGGTGGCGAGTTGCTCGTGGTTGGGACCGATGAGACTAGCCTTGATATTCGTTGAACCAAATTCGATCCCCAGAACTGCCTGCCCCGAACCAATCACCTCGGGCGCGGACAAACCTGCTTGCTGGCCAGTCATGGATTCTCCGTCCTCGCACCCGCACGGCAGGTGGCTATCGTCGCGTCGCCGCACCGCTGTTCTTCGGAAGAAGAGATCACAGGGTTCGGTCGGAACATTTACATTATGTTAGCGCTAACAAAATGCGATGCGCAACACATGACGAAGATTAGCTACCTGTCGATTGGGCTGAACTCAGTTTCGCGGTGGTGGGGCGGTACTGGCTCGGACGACCATGGTGGGCGCGATCATGCGCGGCTCCTGCAGCCCTCGTTCGCCACCGAGCAGCTCGGTTAGCGCGGCGCGACCCACGTCGGCAAAGGGCTGGCGCACCGTGGTGAGCTTCGGGATGTAGAACTCGGCGATCTGCAGGTCATCAAAGCCAACCACCGATACGTCCTCCGGCACGCTCAGGCCGGCCTCCCAGAACGCCCGCAGCAGCCCGATGGCCAAATAGTCGTTGGAGGCAAAGACGGCGGTTATTTCCCCGGCCTTCACCCGAGGTGCGAGGCTGACCCCCGCGGCATAACCGCTGGGGGCCAGCCAGGATTCCGCCGGGAACTCCACCGCGTCATAGCCTGCTGCGGCCATGGCTTCACGCCAACCGATATTCCGCTCCGTGGCATCAAACCAACCGGATGGGCCTGAAACATGGACGATCTTTCGGTGCCCCAAGGAGAGCAAATGCTCCGTCGCCTGTCGAGCGCCGTCGCGCTGATCGACATAAACGTAGTGCACCGGATCCCCCGCCGGAACATCGGTCCGTGCGGCTACCACCACCACCGGCACTTTCAGCTTCAGGTCGTCAATCGCGGCGGTGACCTTGTCATGCGGGGCGACCACCACCACGCCGTCCACGCTCTGGTCGGTGAGGTGGTTCAGGGCCGTGACCGCACCGCCAAAGTCATAACTATCCATGGAGGTCATGGTGACAAAATATCCCTGTGCGCGAGCAGCGGCTTCCACCGCGAGCACGGTGGACTGCGGCCCAAAGAATTCGCTGCCGATGGTCAGGATGCCGATGGTGCGCGTCTGCGCCGTGGCCAGGGCGCGCGCGGCAAGGTTGCGCCGATAACCGAGCTCCTTGATGGCCTCCAGCACTCGCACTCGCGTGCCTTCGCGGACATTTGGGTGATCATTCAATACGCGCGACACGGTTTGGTGGGAGACCCCGGCGACGGCTGCCACGTCCGCCATCGAGGGCGGTCGATCCGATGCGTTGCCATCTTCAGGCTTGAATGTATTCACATCCGCCATTATTGCAAACACTAACCCGCGGGCCGGAGCAGCCTCTCTGAACTCGGATCGACTGGAGCATCGAAATTTATATTCTACGATAGGAATATATGTTCCGTGAAGGAATCAGACCTAGGTTTCATCTGGTTCAATGCTTCATTCTCGCAACTCGAGCATCTTCAGTTTCTTGACTCGTAATGGTTGAGACATTTAGTCAAATATGCCTTTCCCGGTCCCCCTGTACAGAACCAGAAGTACTCGAGGCACGCATTAAAAGGCGTCGGCAAGAGCACAAGGTGGTGGCCACTTCAAGACCGAAGTGGCCACCACCTTGGCAATTGGCTCGCAACTATCGAGCAACCTGAGGTCCAGCACCTGCCTCGGCTTCGGCCAACTCCTCGTCGTGGCCACCGAGCTGTTCCAGCTCATGTGCCAGCTCGGCCAGTTCAGCACCGCCGGCCATCTGGGCGGTCAACTCTTCCACGGTAATTTCCGATTTGGAATAGTAGCCAATAGCGCGGCCACGCTTGAGCAGCAGGAATGAGTCGCCGACCGGATAGGCGTGGTGCGGGTTATGCGTAATGAAGATGACCCCCAGCCCGCGGTCCCTGGCCTGGAGAATGTAGCGCAGCACCACACCAGACTGCTTAACACCCAGAGCAGCCGTGGGCTCGTCCAAGATCAGCACCTTCGCACCGAAATACACGGCTCTGGCGATGGCCACGCACTGTCGTTCGCCACCGGAAAGCTGCCCGATGGGCTGTTCCACATCACGCAGATCGATACCCATATCGGCCAGTTCCTGCTTGGTGATCTGCTTCATCCGCTGCACATCAAGCTTTTTGAAGGGACCTACGCCGGTAGTCAGTTCCGAGCCAAGGAAGAAGTTGCGCCAGATGGGCATCAGCGGGACGACCGCCAAATCCTGATATACCGCGGCGATCCCAGCGTCCAAGGCGACTCGCGGGCTCTTGAGCTTGATGGCTGACCCGTGAAGCGTGAACTCGCCCTCATCATGCTGGTGCAGACCGGCGATGATCTTGATCAACGTGGACTTGCCCGCACCATTATCGCCCAGTACGCAGGTGACCCTTCCCGGATCGACTTCCATGTCAACACCGCGCAACGCGATAATGCTTCCGTAGTGCTTGCCTACACCTTTGAGCGTGAGCAGGTTGTCATTGGTCTTGGGTTCGAGCTTCTGCAGCAGCTCTTCGGCCTTCTTGTTCTTTCGAGTTTTCATGTTCATGTCCTTGGCTTCCTATTTACTGGATTCCGCGCGCTTCTTCACGACGATGTTCACAACCGTGGCCAGCAGCAGCATCAAGCCCAGGAAGAACTTGAACCAGTCCGGGTTCCACTCTGCGTACACAATGCCCTTGTTTGCCATGCCGAATATGAATGCCCCGATGGCCCCGCCAATGGCTGATCCGTAACCACCTGTGAGCAGGCAGCCGCCGATCACCGCAGCAATGATGTAGAGGAATTCATTGCCGATGCCTTCGCCTGACTGCACGGAGTCGAAGGCGAACAGGTTGTGCATGCCCAGTACCCAGCCACAGAATCCGACGGCCATGAAAAGCCCGATTTTGGTGCGGACCACGGGGACGCCGACGGCGCGGGCGGCTTTCTCGTCCCCGCCAATGGCGAAGATCCAGTTGCCAATCTTTGTTTGCAGCAAGACCCACGAAGCGATGATCACCAAGGCTAGCCAAATGAACACGGTGATCTTGACGTCGATCCCACCGATATTCACCGAAGAGGCGAAAACCGCCTTGGCGCTCTGGAATCCTTCCATGTCTGCAATGGATGGCGAGGACACCGATCCGCCAATGGCGCGCGTCAGGCCCAGATTCAGGCCCGTGAGCATCAAGAAACTGGCCAGCGTCACGATGAAGGATGGCAGTTTGGTCTTGATCAGGATGATTCCATTGATGAACCCGATCAGCAGTGAGACGACCAGAGCCAGGGCGATGCCGACCCAGACGTTGAGCCCGAAGTACCAGCTGATCAACGACGCGCTGAGTGCCGAGGAAATCACTGCCACACCTGTGGACAGGTCGAACTCGCCACCGATCATCAGCAAGGACACTCCAACGGCCATAATGCCGATGGTTGAAGCGCCGTAGAGGACGGTGGCCAAGGACGCGGGACTCAAGAAGACCGGTGCAACGATGGCGAAGAAGATGAACAGGGCGACGGCGCCCACGAGGGCACCGATCTCCGGACGTCCCAGGAGAATTGACAGCGTGCTTTTCTTGCCAACGCGTTCGTCTTGGGTGAGGGATGGTTTCTTATGCGTGGGTGAGGCTGTTGTTGAAGACATGAGTTTTCCTCCATGTCCTGGCTGCGCGCCGGCTCGCCGCTACCGGCAGGCTCGGCGCGCACCGAGGATCGTTGCTAGCGGACGCCTTCTTCGGCGAAACTGGTGATCTTTTCGGCCACGGTCTTGTCAACGATGGCCGGGCCGGTCAGAGTCGCCTGTCCACCGCCGATCGTGAAGCCACCGCGGTGGTTCTGCCACAGCGCATCAACTGCCATGTAGCCCTGCAACCATGGCTGCTGGTCAACGGTGAACAGCACGTTGCCCTTGGTGATTTCTTGGACTAGTTGCGAGTTCATGTCGAAGGAGGCTACCTCGACCTTTGAGTTGGCCGTAGCCTTGGCTTTGATCAGCGTCATGGTAAATGGCGCGCCCAGCCCGATGATTGCATCGGCTTGCTTGTCCGCTTGGAGCTTGGCAGTTGCTGTTGACTCGACCTGGGTCATGTCAGTGCCCTGCACGTAGAGGATTTCGGTGCCTGGGACAACTTTCTTCACGCCGGCGCAGCGGGCTTCAAGGCCAACGTGCCCCTGTTCCTGGATGACGCATATCGGCTTCTTGATGCCCGAATCCTTCAGCTTTTCGCCGGCAGCCTGGCCTGCGAGCTGCTCATTGGACCCGAAGTGGGCGAACGCGCCGATGTCCTTAAAGCGGTCTTCGCCGGCGTTCAGGCTGACGATGGGAATTCCTGCGTCCGTGGCCTTTTTCAGCGCTCCGGCCATGGCGTCCGGCTTAGCCAGGGTTACGGCAATGCCGTCCACTCCCTGGTCAATGGCCTGCTCAATCAGCTGGGATTGGCGCCCGCCATCGGGGTCGCTCAAGTACTGCAGGTCAACGTTGTCCTTGGCCGCAGCTTCTTCGGCACCCTTGCGGATGATGTCCCAGAAGGTATCCCCCGGAGCCGCATGGGTGATCACTGCGACTTTGATGCGATCGGTGGCCGCAACAGCCCCACCGCCCGCACTGCTTTCCGGTTCTGGTGCACGCCCGCCCGTTGATGAGCAAGCCGCCAATCCCAGGGCTGGAATGATGGCGAGTGTGATTGCGAGTTTGCGCCAAGTTGGCTTTCCCATATTCGTTTTCCCCTTCAGGGCTACGTCGACGCACCCCGATAGTCCCCTGGAGCGGGCCGCCTTAACAAGATTTCCGTGACTTGAATCACAAGATGTCTAAAGTCTGCGCGACAAAAAGCGATCCGTCAAGACTTTGTAAAGACATGAGGATGTGAAGACGAGAACTTTGCGACCTTCAACAGGCGAAGCCAGGTGCTGCTTCCTCCTGGTTCAACGGCGCGGAAGGGATGAAGAACGCACGATAAGCCGTGGCGGAATCATCAATTGACGTGCAAATTTTCCGTCCGGATTCCGCATCAACTGGAGAAGCAGCCGCACGCTGCT
Source organism: Glutamicibacter sp. AOP38-B1-38 (assembly GCF_052377485.1). NCBI lineage: Bacteria > Bacillati > Actinomycetota > Actinomycetes > Micrococcales > Micrococcaceae > Glutamicibacter > Glutamicibacter sp. AOP38-B1-38. The sequence continues at coordinate 31,916 of NZ_JBQSWU010000018.1, forward strand.
GCGACCGAGGTCTTGCGAATCCGAGTCGACGCTGGTCAACGAGATTCTCCCCAGCGACGATAGAGAAATATTGTCGTAGCCAGTCACCGCCGCAGACAAGCCAGCCTCATCAAGAGCCTGCAGCGCGCCAAATGCGGAAAGATCATTGAAACAGGCCAGCGCTTCAGGCCGTGCCCCCGAGGCCAGCAACCGCACCACGGCTTCATAGCCGGCCTGAACCGTTGGTCCGGCTTCCACCACCTGCACTTGCTGGCGCAACCCATGGCGCAGCATCGCCCGATGATAGGCAGCTTCGCGCACCGCCGAAACCGGCCCAGCGCCACCGGCGATATGGGTGATCCGCTCATTCCCGCAGTGAACCAAGTGGTCAATCACCAAGCCAAAGCCCTGCTCATCATCTACTGAAACCGCAGCAGTATTTGATTGCGCCTGACGCCCGCTGCCCACAAATACCGCGGGAGTCTCACCCAACGCGGCTTCGAAGCTGGCTGCATCATCGGCTGATCCAACGACGAGGATTCCACTGACCCGCAAATCGCGCAGGGCCTGCAATTCCGCGGGGCCAACACCCAGACCATCGTGGATCGCGGCCGCACTGAACAGCACGTCACACCCCACTGCTTGCAACTGTTCGCGAACCACTTCCGCGACGGTCAGAACCCAGGGATTATGCAGTTCCCCTAGGACGACACCAATGGCATGCCGGTTCGCGGCAACCAGCGAGCGAGCCGCCAGGTTGGGCTGATAGCCCAACTCGCGGATGGAGTCCTCGACCAGCGAACGCCGCAGCGAACTGACCCTGCTCGGATCCGAGAGCACCAGGGACACCAATGATTTGGAGACCCCGGCCCGCTTGGCGACGTCTCGGATCGTGGGGCGGCGGCGCGGCGAGTCAGGCATGGCGGTCAGTATTGCACATTCGCAGCGCGCACCGACTCATCCAGCGCCTGCCATGTGCCGCTTGCGGCAGATGCTTCGGCCGCTTCCACCAGTGCGGCCGCGGCCACCGCATCGGCGATGGTGGAGTTCGCTTTCTCGCCACCGCAGACAGCCAGCAGGAACTTCTTAGCCTCGATGGTCTTGAGGTCGTCAAAGCCCATCGCATTCCCCGGGCCAGGCTGGAACCGGGAGTATTCGCCATGTTTTGGCGAGCCAATGACCGTCGTGAATCCCTGTTCGTCATTGTCTCGACCGAGCACGACCTCCAGTTCATTCAAGCGTTCAAAATCCCACTTGACCGAACCTTCCGTGCCGTAGACTTCGAGTCGATAGCCGCACTGCGGACCCACGGCCACTCGGGATGCCTCAATAGTTCCGATGGCGCGGCCCGCCACGCCTTCTGGGCTGAAACGCAGCAACGCGGCGGCGTAGTCCTCATTCTCGACTTCACCTTGCTCACCGCCTTCGATCAGGTCGAAGTGCGTGCCCTGGCCCATGGACAGTTTCGGCCGGGATGGGATCATGACGTTGGTTGATGCGGAAATGCTCCGGATGGGGCCGACAACATGGCTGCATAGATCTGCTGCATGGCTGAACAGGTCAGCGAGCACGCCGCTGCCGGCAAGTTCCCGGTTGAAGCGCCACGACAGAGCCGCACGGGGGTCTGCCGCATATCCGGCAAGGAAGCTGGCGCGGACATTGGTGATGGATCCCAACCGGCCCTCGCGCACCAGCTGGCGCGCTCGTTCTATAGCTGGCGCATGGCGGTAGTTGAAGCCGATGGAGGTGACTACGCCGTTGCGGATGGCGGCTTGCTCGATAGCCTGCGTTTCGGCCAGGCTTCGACCAGCGGGCTTTTCGATCCAGAAGTGCTTACCGGCCCCAGCTGCGGCGATCGCCATTTCGGCGTGCAGGAAGTTCGGTGCGCAAATCGAGACGACATCCACTTCGGGATCTGCGAGCACCTGGTGGTAGTCCAGCGTTCCGCGTTCAAAGCCCAGCGTCGAGATCGCGAAGTCGACTCGTGACTGCTCGGTATCCGCGGCTGCGACCAGCCTTGGCTTGATTCCCAACTCTGGATAGACATAGGGCACTGAGCTGTAGGCGCGAGCGTGCAGCTTGCCCATCCAACCCACCGAGATCAGCCCCACGCCGATGCTGCGCTGTTCGTTCATGATTTTCTCCTGTCTGTGGCGCTTCACGCCGTGATTCCCTGCGGCCGCCGCGGCTTGTTCCAAGTCTTGGACCGTTCCAAAAACCATATGTTCCGCTCGAAGCCTTGGGCAATGAAATTCGGCAGAATTTTTGTCAGGACAATTGGACAAGCGAACTTTATTGTCCAAATCCCCTTGTCGCGATCGCATTTCAGGTCCAAAGCAACGCTTGGCCAAGCGTTTGGCCTTCATCACCGCGCAGCGAAAAAGCCATGGATCGCGAAGATATCCAGCCAAGAGATGCCCAAATCATGAACTTTCATATAGAGTTTGTCCTGTCAAAGCGACATAACCAGACAAGGTCGCCGGCAAGGAGCAACTGTGAGCACACCCCTGAGCATCAAGATCGACCGATCTTCACCGGTTCCCCTCTACCACCAGGTAGCGCAAGGCATCGAGGGCGCGATCCGCGACGGTTCGCTGACCTCGGGCACTCGACTGGAAAATGAGATCGAGCTCGCCCAGCGACTGCGGCTTTCACGCCCCACCATTCGCAAGGCCATGGACGACCTCGTCCAGTCCGGCCTTCTGGTGCGCAAGCGCGGTGTGGGAACGCAGGTTGTTTCCAGCCAGATCCGGCGGCACCTTGAACTATCCAGCCTGAATGATGACCTTGAGCGCGCCGGAAAGAAGCCTTCTACCAGCTTGCTCAGCTTTGAACATATTCCAGCTCCAACGGAGATCCAGGAACTTCTCTCACTGCCCAAGGATGTCTGCGTTTACCACTTCACCCGGCTGCGTTCTGCCAGCGGAAGCCCACTGGCACTGATGGAGAACTGGGTTCGCGACGACATTGTTGAGCTGGATGAAAAGTCCCTGCAAGCACATGGCCTGTACGAGCTTCTGCGTGAAGCAGGGGTCAACTTCCGGCTGGCCCAGCAGCGCATCGGGGCGACCACCGCCGACGATATCCAAGCCAAGGCCTTGGACACGGCGGCAGGTTCGGCCCTGGTGACCATGCAGCGCACTGCCGTGGATGACACCGGGCGCAACGTGGAGACCGGTGCCCACGTTTATCGCGCTGATGCCTACAGCTTTGAAATGACCTTGGTGCAACGCTAGGCACCTGGCACCGCCGTCGAAAGGAATGACTGATGACCGATTGGATTTACCCTGCAGGTTCCGCCGCCAACGGAGACTGGAGCATCTCGCTCGGCGCCCATGACTCGACCGCTTCCATCGAGGGCTGGGCCCACACCGGGCTCAAGGTAGCCGAGCTGGCTCCCGGTCAAACAGTCGAACTGGCGGCCACCGCCGAAGAACGCATTGTCGTCCCGCTCAGCGGCGCATCATTCAACGTCGCTATCGCAGGCAAAGAATATGTTCTCAGCGGTCGCGAATCAGTCTTTGCCGGACCAGCTGATGCCCTCTACACCGGCATCAACACAGCGCTGTCCATCAGCTCAGCCGAGGGGGGCCGGGTCGCCGTAGCGCTGGCCCCGGCCAAGCAGTCCTACCCAACCCGCCTGATCAAGGCAGAAGAGACTCCGGTGGAGCTGCGCGGAGCAGGAAACTGCTCCCGCCAGGTCCACAACTTCGGCACCCCGGCCGCACTGGAAGCAGACCGTTTCATCGTCTGCGAAGTCATTACTCCGGCAGGCAACTGGTCTTCCTATCCACCGCATAAGCATGATCAGGAGAAGGAAGGCGAGACCAGCCTCGAGGAAATCTATTACTTCGAGACGCAACTAGCCCAGGGCATGCCCGCCGAAGCGGCCACCGATCCCATCGGCTATGCGCGCGTTTATGCCTCGGATGAACGCCCCATTGACGTTAATGCCGAAGTCCGCACCGGGGACGTTGTCTTGGTCCCCTACGGCTGGCATGGTCCAGCCATGGCGGGACCGGGTTATGACCTTTACTATCTGAACGTCATGGCCGGCCCGGGACGCGTGCGCGATTGGCTGATCAGCGATGATCCCCACCATGGCTGGATCCGCCAGACTTGGGATTCGCAGAGCATGGATCCGCGATTGCCCTTCGGAGCCGGCGCGTAGCCACCCGGGTTGCAAAGCCCAGCGGCGGCAGCAGGATCCCCTGCTGCCGCCGCTGGGCTTTAACTCTCAATCCTCCGCCCGGTATAAGATCCCCTAGCGCGCCACGGGCCTGGCCAGCGGTTCAAAAGCCTGGGCAAAGGCTGCGATGGCAGCATTGGAATCTGCGCTGGCATAGGCTTCCATGCCGATCGGGCCAGAGTAATCCAGATCCGCCAGAGCTTGGGCAACAGCCAGGTAGTTGATTTCCCCGGTGCCCGGCTCGCAACGCCCGGGAACGTCTGCGACCTGGATTTCTCCGATATGCGGCAGTGCCGAACGCACCAGTTCGATGAGGTTCCCCTCGCCAATTTGAGCGTGGTACAGATCAAGCATCATCTTCACGTTCGGGTGTCCCACGGCCTTGACCAGAGACATCGTGTCCTTGGCGCGTCCCAGCGGGATGCCCGGGTGATCCAGAATCGTGTTCAAGTTCTCCAGCATGAAGGTGACCTGGTGTTCTTCCCCGATCCGGCCCAGCTCCTCCAGAGTTCGCGCTGCGGTGAGCCACATGTCTCCGGTAGCCCGAAAACGTGGGGTGGCGGCCTGCCCGTCAATGAGCTGAGCCGGATGCACCACCAGCCGGTTGATGCCCAGCTCCCGGGCGGCCGGAATCAATTCCTTGGCGGTGCGAACCACTTCGTGCGCGCTGCCCGGATCGCAGAGGCTCCCTTCGCTGTAGCCTGTCATGGAGCCGAAGCGGGCACCGGTGGCCGCCAAAGCCGGAAGGTCTTTGTCTCTGATATCCCAGAGTTCAATTTCAAAACCGGCCTCGTCAAGGCGCTTGACCCGGTCGATCAGCGGAAGGTCCAGGAAGACCATTTCGGCGCAGACCGCCAGCTGCGCACTCATGCGTTCACCGCAAGCCGGGTGGCCGATTCCAGCTTCACCGGCAGGCCGGTTTCCGAGGATTCCAAGGCCGCCAGTGCCACGCGCAGCGCCGCGCGTGCGTCCGCGCCGGTCGGGACCTCCAGGGCCGCATCGGCCGAACCATCGCGCAGGCCACGGATCTTGCGAGCGAAGATCGAGAGCTGCTCGCGGTAGGCCTGGGCAAACAGCTTGATGTTCAGTCGTTCGGTTGGTGCATGGGCGCCCGCGCTGTCAAAGCTGGCCGCTGCCAGCTGCACTGGATTCCCTGCCTGCACCATGCCCTTTGAACCAAAGACTTCTCCGCGCACGTCGTAGCCGTAGCTTGCCGAGAAGTTCGCCTCGGCCACAGCGATCGCACCGTTGGAGTAGCGCAGGCTCACCACGGCGGTATCCAGCAAACCGGAATCCCGGTGCTCTGGCGCCACCAAGGCATCCGCCATGACATGGACTTCTACAACCTCAGCACCCGGGTTCAACCAGTTCAAGGTGTCAAAATCGTGGATCAGGGTTTCGGTGAAGATCACGTGCGAGCGGATCTTCGCCACGTTGGGCAACCCACCTGCAACTTCAGGATCGCGGGTCAGCGACCGCAGCAGCTGAGGGGTGCCGATTGCACCGGAATACACCTGTTCTGCCACGGCAGCGAAGTCGCGGGAGAAGCGCCGGTTGAAACCGATCTGCAGCAGCACTTCGGAATCTTCCACGGCTTTCAAGGCGGTGTCGAGATCTGACAGCGCGTGCGCTGCCGGCTTTTCGCAGAAGATATGCTTTCCCGCCGCGGCGGCCTGGGCGATCAAGCCGGCATGGAAGCTTGAAGGCGCGCCGATGACCACAGCGTCCACGGTTTCGTCGGCAAACACGTCCGCAATGTCTTCGGTGTAGTTCGTGCAACCCAGTTCTGCGGCCAGTTCGGCGGCGCGGCCTGGTGCCGGATCTGCCACGACGTGCAGTTGTGCATCTGGCAGGTGCTGTGCCACAGTGCGGGCGTGAAATGCGCCGATCCACCCGGTGCCGATGACCGCAATGCGCAGTGGCCGTGCGGAATTTTCTGGCAGGGATTGGTAAGCCATGGAGCGTCTCCTAGAACGTTCTAGATAAAGTGTTCAGGAAAATCATGGCACACTGGATAGCAGGTGTCTATAACGTTCTAGAAGAAAGTTCCACCAATGCCGCATGCATCTGCGCCACGCCCCGCCAAACGCCCTACGTTGGCCGACGTCGCCCGCGCCTCAGGGGTCTCGGTAGCACTGGCCTCGATCGTGCTGCGCGAGGCTGAGGGCGCCAGCGGAGAATCCCGGGCCCGGGTCAAGCAGGCCGCCGCGGATTTGGGCTACCGCCCGGACTCGCGCGCACGGTCGCTGCGCAGCAGCCGCAGCAGAACGCTTGGCCTGGCCCTGGCGCTGGGAGAGCCGCTGCACGCGGAGCTGGCAGATGCTTTATACGCGCAGGCGGACCAGAGCGGATTTGAAATCATTCTGGGCGCCACCGGCAGACACCGAGATGAACGCCGTGTGCTCAACACCCTCATCGATGCCGGCGTCGAGGCGGTGATCGGGGTGTTCCCCGAACTGCCAGCCGCGCAGCTGGTCCAGGTGTCCAAGCAGCTTCCCGTCATCAGCCTGCTGCGCAAGGTCAAAGGCATCCCCTCGGTCATTACCGACGAGGCTGCCGGCGTTGAACAAGTCGTCAGCCATTTGGTGCAGCGCGGCCACACTCGGCTGCTGCATCTGGATGGCGGCTCCGCCGTCTCGGCGAAACAGCGGAGAGATGCCTTCATCGAATCCGCTGCCCGCGCCAACGCCAGCGGCCAGATCCTTCCAGCGGGTCCTGACGAGGCGACCGCTTTTGCGGTCCTGCGCGAGTATCTGGAGAAAACGCCCCAGGCCGAACGCGCCACGGCGGTACTGGCCTTTAATGACCGCGCGGCGCTCGGCGCCCGGCAAGCCATAGATCTTGCGGGCCTGCAGGTTCCCGAGCAGATCTGCCTTGCCGGATATGACGACAGCGAATTCGCCAGGCTTGCGCATGCCGATCTGACCAGCGTTCGCCAAGATGTCGCAGCCCTGGCTCAGGCCGCCATGCAGGCAGCCCTGAATTCCCCGGGAGCATCCAGCACCCATGCGCCGCAGCTGGTGGTGCGCGGCAGTACCGGACAGCGCCGGGCATAGCGGTGGGCCCAGCCCTGCCAAGTGGCGGGGCTGGGCTCACTAGCTCAGCGAATGGTCGTGCCTTAGGCGTTGACCGCCGGCTTGACTTGGTAGATCGCTCCTGTGGAGACGTCCTCTTCCAGGGCTTCCAGTGAGCGTCCGCGGGTTTCGGGAACCTGGGTGGCCACGAAGATCAGCGCCAGCACACCGATGCCTGCGAAGATGAAGAAAGATCCGGTAATTCCGACACCGGAGACCAAAGAGGGGAAGAACAGCGCCAGCACACCGTTGGTGGCCCACCCGAAGAACACCGAGATGCCAATTCCCAGCCCACGCATATGCAGCGGGAAGACTTCAGCCAGCCACACCCAGACAGCCACGTTGAGGAATGTCTGCATGGACATCACGAAGGCAACCACCAAGATCAGGATCACCACTGGTCGGATAGGGCTGCCGACCGGCAGCAGCATGCCCGCGATGGCTACCAGCAGGTGGCAGGTGGTGGTCAGCGCCAAGCCGATCAGGAAGGTCTTGCGGCGGTCCATACGGTCCATATTGCGCAGGGCGATGATGCCGCCAATCACGGCAACCACGCCGAAGGCGATATTCGCCAGGACTGCCTGCTGCTCTGACATGCCGGACTCTTCCAGCACGCGTGTTCCGTAGTACATGATCGAGTTGATGCCGGTGAGCTGCTGAGTCATGGAAACGCCGATGCCGACGGCGACGATGCGCAGCAACCACTTGTTTTTCAGCACGGCCTTGATGCCCACCGGCTTGTTGTTCCGCTTTTCCTCGTCGGCAACGATCTCGATCTCGTGGACTTCGGCCAGTGCACGCTCAGGCGAACGCACTGTCTTGAGCACTCGCAGCGCCTCGGCATAGCGGCGCTTTTCCACGAGCCAGCGCGGAGATTCAGGCATGCGCAGCATGCCGAAGAACAACGCCAGCGCTGGCAGTGCGCAAATTGCGAACATGATGCGCCAGACGCCATCCACGGTTCCACCCAGGACGGTTCCAATGATCGCGTTCATCACGAAGGCGGCCAACTGACCCGAGACAATGGCCAGCTCATTGCGTCCGGTGATGGATCCGCGAATTTCATACGGGGCCAATTCGGCCAAGTAGATCGGCACGACCGTGGATGCGCCACCCACGGCCAATCCGAGCATGATGCGTCCGGCGATCAAAACACCAAAACCCAGTGGCGAGAAAGTTCCCGCTTCCGGGCCGGCAGGCGAGAAGACTACGAGCAAGGTTCCGGCAAAGAACAGGACTGCCAGCAAGATGATGGTCTTGCGCCGACCCCATACATCGGCAATTTGTCCGCCGATGAGCGCTCCGAACGCGGCGGCGAAGACCAGTGAGCTGATCACCACGCCAACTTGCAGAAGGTTCAGGCCGAGTTCCGCTGCCATGGGACCTTCGGCGCCATTGGCAACACCGGTGTCGTATCCGAAAAGCAATCCGCCAAAACAGGCGATGATGGAGATCAAACCGAGTCGCTTAACATGAGGCCCCGCGGTGAGGGGCGGCAGGCTTGACTCTGCAGAAGCTTGCTGCGCACTAGACATGGGAACTCCTTTGGATTGCCCGGGTGAAAGCATTACTGGCCTTGGGCCATCCATCGGATCGACTGCGATCCGGCTTCCTCCACTCGGTTCGACTGGAACCAATTCGCATCATTCTGGTTCCTTGCCGATAACTGAAAGTGATGGGCTTCACAGCCCCCATGTAAGGACAATACGTCATCAGTGTTTAGCGGGCAAGCATTATTGGCTATTAAGTCCTGACAAATGCCGTTTTTCTTGCCGCACCGGCCCTGCCGACCGCTAGTTCCCGAGACTGTACGCACAAATCAATCTGGAATTCTGCGAGCTCTTCTCGAGCCGTCCTGTGCACAGGATGACTCCCGGGCCGGATGACGAAAGCCGAACCCGCAAGGGTTCGGCTTTCGTCATCCGGCAACTCAACTCGGCGTTGCCTGATTTGCTAGGAACGCGCAGCTTGGGCGGAAGCTACACGGCTGCGCATCTGCTCCAACTGGAATTTGGAGACCTCGACGGCGTTCTCGTTCTCGGCAAATACGCTGGAGACCATGACGCTCTCCTCGCGGTCGGCAAAACCGTTGGCCACGAGACCGGAGAAGAATCCATCCCAGTCCACGTCCCCATCACCAAGCTTCAGGTGCTGGTGCACGCGCACCGGATTGCCCGGCGGATTGGTGATGTAGCGCAACCCGTGCGAGGCATGATGGTTCATCGTGTCAGACACATGCACCACCCGCAGCCTCTCCCCCACGTTCTGCATGATTTCCAGCGGTTCATCCTTCATATGGAAGGAATGAGAGGCGACGTAGACGAAGGACAGATTCGGCGAATTCACCCCGCGGATTACCCGCCAAGCAGCCAAGCCCTCTTCGACGAAATCATCCGGATGCGGGTCAATGGCCACGTTAATGCCCTCGCGCTCAATGATCGGCACCAGCTCCTCCATGGAACGGTAGAACGCGGCCTCGGACTCCTCGGCGCGTTCCGGCCATCCGGAGAATTCCGTGTTCATCTGGTTCACGCCCAAATCCACGGCGATCTGGATGGCGCGCTTCCAATAGCACACCGCGGCCTGGCGCAAATTCTCCTCGGGCGAGGACCAGCGCAGCACCGGAAGCACCGAAGCGATCCCCACCCCGGCGGCCTTGCACCGGGCCGCGAGTTGCGCGACCAGGTCATCGTCGGCCTTGGGGTGCGTGAAGAACGGAATCATATCCGCATGCGGGGTCAGCTGTATGCAGTCATAGCCCAGCTCCGCTGCCAGTTCCGGGAACTGGAGCAGCGAGTGCGTGGAATGGAACGGGGTCGGGTCCAATGCGTATTTCATGATGCCCCTAGCTGTAGAGATCCGGCTTGCTGTTCAGCTTGACTGCCACCTTTTCGCCGGTGCGCTGGGCCTCGACTCCAGCCTCGCAGCACGCCGCGGTGGCGTAGCCGTCCCAGGCGCTCGGCCCGCCCAATTCCCCGCGCAGCGCGGCGTCAACCCACGACTGGATTTCGGTGTCGTAGGCGGCGCCGAAACGCTCCTCGAAGCCCGGGGTGACCTTGCCGCCCCACTGCCCGGCGGTACGCACATACGGTCCGGCGTCATTGCCGATGGACACGATGCCATCTTCAAAGGATGCCTGGGTCGCCACCTCGTAGCCGAACTTCGCGTTGACGTAGATCTCCACGTCGGCGAGCACTCCGGCAGAAGTTTCCAGCAGCACATGCTGTGGGTCATGCTGGCCGTTGGGTGCATTGCGGGTGGCTTTGCCCAAGCGCACCTGCACCGAGGTGATCTCTGCGCCGGTGAAGTAGCGAATGGCATCGAACTCGTGGACCACCGAGTCGTTGATCAGCATCTCATTGGTGAAGCCTTCCGGGGTGGATGGGTTGCGGTGCTGGTGGTGCAGCACCAGCAATTCACCCAGGCTCTCGTCCTCGATCAGCTGGCGCAGCTGCCGGTACTCGGCGTCAAAGCGGCGCATGAAGCCCACCTGGATGCGCTTGCGGCCCAGTCTGGCCTCCGCCTCGACAATCTCCCATGAGGAAGCGGCATCCGGGGTCAGCGGCTTTTCGCACAGCACCGGAATATCGGCAGCAAGCACCGTCAGCAGCGCATCGTGGTGCAAGAAACCGGGGGTCGCCAGCAGTACGGCGTTGACCTCGCCGTCGGCGAGCGCCGCGGGCAGGTCGGTGTAGCCCTTGGCGCCCGGGATGTCTGCGATGGCAGCGTTGACCCGGTCGGTGTCAATATCGACAACGGCCGCCAGCTTGGCGCCGGAGATGCGGTGGTGGATGCGCTGGATGTGGTCGGCGCCCATGCGTCCGGCTCCGACGACGGCGACGCGCAGGATTTCTGGCACGATGAGTCCTTTCAAGATTTTTTGGTGGTCCTGGTTTGAGTTAGGCAAGTTGGCCTAGACGCGGGTGTGCGAGCCGCAGCTGAGCAGGTAGTCGCGCGTGCGGGTGGCGATGGGCAGCGGCACCGTGAAGTCGGCGACCGGGTACATGTCCTGTTCGACAATGCCGAAGATCGGGCGGCCCAGCTTCTCCACTTCCGCCAAGACCTCATTGAGGTCAGGCAGGCCCGATGGCGGTTCGCACATGACCCCGGCGAGGTTGGCCGCGGCCCAGGTCAGGTCCTGCGCGCGCACCGTGGCCAAGATGTCCGGGTTGATCTGCTTCAGATGCAGGTAGCCGATGCGCTCCGGGAAGCGGCGGATCAGATCCACGCTGGACGCCCCACCGTATTCGGCATGCCCGGTATCCAGGCACAGGGTGGTGAACTGCGGGTCGGTGAGCTCAAGGAACTTCTCGATATCGCTCTGGCCGCAGACATGCGAGTCGGCGTGGGAGTGGAACTGCTGTTTCAGGCCAAATTCTTCCTGCAGGATCTTGCCCAACCGGTCATGGCCCTGGGCCAGCGAGTCCCAGGCCGCGGCATCCAGTGTGCCGGATTCGACGGCTTGCCCGGTGACGTCATCGCGCCACATGGCCGGGATCACCACAATATGCTCCCCGCCCATGGCGGCGGTCAGCTCGGCCACCTTTCGGGCTGGCTCCCAGGCTTGCTCCCAGGCGCTGGCACTGCCGTCGATGCCGCGGTGGAAGGCGGTGAAGACGGTGCCGGCGCAGACGTTCAGGTCGCGGGCGGCCAGCTCATCGGCCAGCTGGGCGGGGTCGGTAGGCAGGTACCCGTAGGGACCCAGCTCGATGGTTTTGTAGCCGGCCTCGGCTACCTCGTCGAGGAAGCGCTGCCAGGGTGTCTGCTTGGGGTCATCGGCAAACCAGACGCCCCAGGAGTCGGGGGCAGTTCCAATGGTGATGTTCTGTGCCATGGCATGTACCAGAATCTTTCGATGCTCATTGCCGATGCCGACTGATTACTGGCCGGCATCGGCACGATGGAAATTAGTTGCAGTGCAGGAACCTAGTTTGAGGGGAAGCTGTACGATGCGGTGGACAGCTGTGCCGGCTCCGGCCACCGCTGCGTGACTGCCTTGCCGCGGGTGTAGAAACGCACACCGTCCGGTCCATAAATGTGGTGCTCGCCAAATAGTGAATTCTTCCAACCACCAAATGAGTGCCATGCCACCGGTACCGGGAGCGGAACGTTTACCCCGACCATGCCCACATGAATACGTCGGGTGTAGTTGCGAGCGTGCGAACCCGAGGAGGTGAAGATTGCGGTGCCGTTACCATATGGGTTGGAGTTCACCACGTCGATGGCTTCATCCAAGGAATCAACGCGAAGCACCACGAGTACCGGGCCGAAAATTTCCTCGGTGTAGGCACTCATTTCTCGGTTCACCCGGTCCAAGATGGTCGGGCCAACGAAGAACCCGTTTTCATGGTCCTTGACCACTAGGTCTCGACCATCCAAGATCAGGGCGGCACCGGCATGTTCGGCCTCGCCAACAATCTTCTGCAGGCGAGTCTTTGATGCCGGTGTGATGACCGGTCCCATATCTGCTTTTTCGTCAAAGCCGTGGGAGACGTTCACGCCACGGGCTCGTTCGGCTAGCTTGTCCACGAGGATGTCAGCGGCCTCGCCAACGGCCACGGCCACGGAGATCGCCATGCAACGCTGGCCTGCCGAGCCGAATGCCGCAGCATTGATATGGTCTGCAGCCTGCTCCATATCTGCATCCGGCATGATGACCGCGTGGTTCTTGGCACCGCCCAATGCCTGGACGCGCTTTCCGTACTTGGTTGCGGTCTCGTGTACGTACTTGGCAATGGGTGTTGACCCGACAAATGAAATTCCGTCCACATCTGGGTGGGACAGCAAACCATCTACAGTTTCCTTGCCGCCATGCAGCACCTGGAATACTCCGTCGGGAAGCCCCGCCTGCTTGAAGAGCTCCGCAATCAACAGCGCAGCCGACGGATCACGCTCGGAAGGCTTGAGGATGAAGGCATTGCCGGTGGCGATGGCAACTGGCGCCATCCACAAGGGAACCATGACCGGGAAGTTGAACGGGGTAATTCCGGCAACTACGCCTAGTGGCTGGCGGAATGAGAAGACGTCTATGCCGGTGGATACCTGGTCCGAGTATTCCCCCTTGAGTGACTGGGAGATTCCGGCGGCGTATTCCACGACCTCGATACCGCGGGCTACTTCGCCGGCCGCGTCCGAGAGTACCTTGCCGTGCTCGCTGGTTACCAAGCGGGCCAGGTCATCGGTGTGTTCGGTGAGCAGTTGCTGGAAGCGGAACATGACCTTGGTGCGCTTGACGATGGAGACTTCGCCCCAGCTGTCGGCGGCGGCGTGGGCCGCTGCCACGGTCTGGGCCAGGTCTTCGGGGCTAGCCAGATGCAGCTGACCGGTAATTTCGCCGGTTGCCGGGTTGTAAACCGGCTGGGTGGCGGTTCCGCTGCCCGCGGTTGGCTGTCCGTTGATGAAGTGCTTGATGTCGGTAATTTCGGTGGCAGTTGTGCTCATGATTAGCTCTCGTCTAGTAGCGAAAAAGTGTTGGGCCGGCGATAACGTGCGGCGATTCAGCCTAGATAAGGCTTCTGCCGCTCCTTGTGGCTTTCGTAGACTTCACGGGCCTTCGTCGTGGAATCCAGCTCGGATGTTTCACTGACCGGCACGTCCCACCAAGACTGACTGGAAGGCGCATCGGCGTAGAGATCCGATTCAATATGGATGAGGATTGGGCCGGATCCTTCCGGCGCTGCCTTTGCAGTGGCGATGGCGGCCGCCAGGTCCTCGATGGCCCGATCTCCGGGGGCGATTCTTATGACCTTGACTCCTAATGATTCGGCGTTCAGCGCCAAATCGATTGGCAGCGTTTGCCCCTCGTCGAAGGAGTGCGTTTGGGTGTCCAGTGCACGGTATTTGGTGCCGAAACGCTGGGATCCCAATGATTCGGAGAGCGACCCGATGGAGGCATAACCGTGGTTCTGGATGAGCACCGTGATCAATTTGATCCCCTCGGCCACTGCGGTGACCAGTTCGGTGTGCATCATCAGATAGGAGCCGTCGCCGACCATGACCACTACGTCACGGTTTTCCGCGCCGCGCGCGGTCTCCGCAAGCACCGCACGCTTCAGTCCCAGCCCACCGGCGATTTCGTAACCCATGCAGGAGAAGCCGTATTCGACGTGATATCCGAAGGGGTCCGAAACCCGCCACATCTTATGCAGGTCTCCGGGCAAAGATCCGGCCGCGCACACTACAACGTCGCGGGGATCCATGGCCTGGTTGGTTGCGCCGATAATGGCATTCTGGCTGACTAGCGGGCTGAGCCTTTCGGCGAATGCCTCATCCACGGTCGCATCCCAACGTTGTTTCTCTTGGGCGGTGAACACCTCAAGAGCGCCTTCCACCCGATACCCGGTGAGCGCTTCGCGCAGGGCAATGAGCGCCTTGCGAGCATCCGCGACGATCGGCAGCACGGTGGCGTGCTTGTACGCATCAAGTGCGGCAACGTTGATATTTACGAACTTCGCTCCGGGGTTTTGGAAGGCCGTACGGCTGGCCGTGGTGAAGTCCTCATAACGGGTACCAATACCGATGATCAGATCCGCTTCTGCGGCCAACGCGTTGGCCGCAGAAGTACCGGTGGAACCAATGGCTCCTAGCGAATACTTCGAGTCCCAAGGCAGGGAGCCAACGCCGGCTTGGGTATTACCCACCGGAATTCCGGTGGCCTCAGCGAAGGCCGCAAGCTCCTCGGTCGCATAGGCATAGAGCACTCCGCCACCGGCAACGATCAACGGGCGCTTGGCAGCACGAATCAGCTGCGCAGCCTGGGCTATGTCTTCTGTTTCCGGGGCCGGGCGGCGGATCTTCCAGTCGCGTTCGGCAAAAAACTCTTCCGGGAAATCAAAGGCCTCGGCCTGGACGTCCTGCGGCAAGGAGATGGTCACCGCGCCAGTTTCGGCAGGATCGGTGAGCACGCGCAGACCGTGGTGCAGTGCGCTGGCCAACTGCTCCGGCCGGGTGACCCGGTCAAAGTACTTGGATAGCGGGCGGAAGGCATCATTAACGGTGATGTCGTAGCCGTGCGGCATTTCCAGTTGCTGGAGTACTGGATCGGCGGCACGGGTGGCGAAGGTATCGCTGGGCAAGAGCAATACCGGCAAACGGTTAGCGGTGGCCAGCGCGGCACCGGTGAGCAGGTTGGAGGAGCCAGGCCCGATGGAGGTGGAGACCGCATAGGTGGCGCGGCGACGGGTATGCCGGGCATAGGCCACCGCCTGATGCGACTGCGCCTGCTCGTTGCGACCTTGGTAGTACGGCATGAGGCTCGGGTCTTTGAGCTGCCATTGCTTCAGGGCCTGCCCCACCCCGGCGACATTGCCGTGGCCGAAGATGCCGAACATTCCTGGAATCAGGCGCTCTCGATAGGCAGCTCCACCGATGTTGTCCACCGTGTACTGTCGTCCCAGGAATTCTACGACCGCCTGAGCAACGGTCATTCTGCGTGTAGTCATCGAGCTTTGTCCTTCTCAGCTGCGTACAGGAGTGGTGGTGTTCAAGAGCGATGCGGCGGTGGCCACGGCGGCGGCCACATCCCCGTCCTCGGGATACAGCAGGGTCCGGCCCACGGTCAGTCCCTGTACCCCGGGCAGGGCCAGGGCATCCTGCCAGGAGGCGAACACCTTATCGGGACTGCCTGCGGGATCTCCGCCGAGCAGGACCGTGGGCAGGGTGGTGGCGGCCATAACCCGCTCCATTTCCTGGACCACGGGGATTTTCAGCCAGGTGTAGGCGCTGGTTTCGCCCAGTCCGGAGGCGATGCCCATGGACTTGATCACTGCCTCCGGGCGCAGGTCGTTGACTACCTTGCCCTCGGCCCGCTTGGAGATGAACGGTTCGACCATGGCGACCAGCTGGTGCCGGGCCAAATCGGAGACGGCATCGGCGGTGGCAGCCAGGGTTTTCACGGTGTCCGGATCCTCGTAGCTGATCCGGGTGAGCATCTTGCCGCCGTCTGCGCCCAAGGCGGCCAGGGCCGCAGCGCTATGCCCGGTGAAGCGGTCATCAATCTCGTTGACCAGGCCGGCGAGCCCGCCGCGGTTCATCGAGCCGAAAACCAGCTTGCCTTCCAGTGCGCCCAGCAGCAGCAGGTCATCGAGGATATCCGGCGAGGCCAGGACCCCATCGCAGGCGGGGTTCTGCAAGGCGATCCGCAGCCGGTCCAGCAGTTCGCGGCGGTCGGCCATGGCCGTGGCGCGCTTGCCTACGGATAGCGCCCCGCGGGCCGGGTGGTCGGCGGCGATGATGAAGTTCTGCCGGCCCAGCACCGGGCCGGCATGCTTCCGGCGCAGCGAGGCGGCGCGCTGCACCGCTGCCGGGTCTTCTAGCCGCTGGCGGGTGATGGATTCGTAGCGGCGCGGGTCTTCGCGGTCCACGTGCAGGTCGGATGCCTGTTTCATAACTAGACCAGGTCTTTCTGGGAGGCGGGTACGGTGCGGCCGCGCTCGGCCAGCAGGGCGTTCACTTCTTCTGGGTCCGGCATCGCATCGGAGCAAGCGACCTTCGAGGCCACGATCGCCCCAGCGGCATTGGCGTAGTCCAAGACCTGCTCCAGCGGCCAACCGGAGAGCAGGCCGTGGCAGAAGGCGCCGCCGAAGGAGTCGCCGGCGCCCAGTCCGTTGGCGGTCTGCACCGGAACCGGCGCGGAAACCACACGTTCGGTGCGGGTTTTGGCCATGACGCCGTCGGGGCCGAGCTTGACCACGGCGATCTGCACTCCGGCCTCCAGCAGGCGGTCGGCCTGCTCATCCGGGGTTCCTTCTCCAACGGCTACCGAGCATTCGGTATCGTTGCCGATGGCCACCGTGGCCGAGGGCAGAGCCCGGGCTACCTGCTCGCGGGCTTGCTCAACGGAGTCCCAGAACATTGGGCGGTAGTCCAAATCCAGGATGGTGAACTGCCCTGGGGCCAGCGAACCGGCCGGGCGGGCCTCGTAGGCTTCCAGCTGCGCGGTGCGCGAAGGCTCACGGCTCAAGCCGGTGACGGTGCTCCAGAAAATCTTGGAGTTCTTGACCGTGTCGAGGTCGATATCGCTGCTTTTGATATTCCAGTCCGGTGCCATCGGGAAGCGTCCGTAGAAGTACAGCGGGAAGTCATCTGGTGGCATGATGGCGCAAAAGGTGACTGGGGTCTGCAAGCTGGCATCGCGGGTGACCTGTGCGCGGTCCACGCCGTAGCGGTCCAATTCGCGTTCCAGGAACGTGCCGAAGTCGTCGTCGCCGATTTTGGTGATCACCCCGGCCGCGCGGCCGTGCCGGGCAGCTGCCACAGCGACGTTGGTGGCAGAGCCACCGAGATACTTGCTGAAGGAGTTCACGTCGGCGAGGGAAACGCCGATGTCGTTCGGGTAGACGTCAACGCTGATGCGTCCGAGGGTGAGTACGTCGTAAGTCACGCAGATCGACGTCCTTTCGAGTCAGAAGTTCAGGGATCGGCCAGCTGCCGAAGATGTGAACGGTGCCACAAGAAATACTTTGCACCATGAATCTAGCTCTGTCAAAGGTTTGTACTGACATATTTACAACATGAGTAACACTGCGAGTGGAAAACCGTGGAATTCTGCGGATATCAACCAGGCCAAGTCGACAAAAGTTTATGATCTTCTCGAGAACTATGTCCTGACGTTAAGACCTGACTAGTTTGGAATTCCTGCTCCGAAGCTGACGTTGCCGCATTCGAAGCAGGCGGAACGCTAGGCTCTTAACAAGAACCCGGACCAAGCCCAGGAGGCACCATGGCACTAGAACGCCGCCGCGCGACAATCTACGATGTCGCCCAAGCTGCCGGTGTCTCCAAATCGCTGGTATCCCTAGTGCTGCGCGGCTCCCCCAGCGTCTCCGAACCACGCCGCGCCGCGGTGCTGACTGCCATCGAGCAGCTGGACTACCGCCCGAGCCAGGCCGCGGCCGCATTGGCCGGCGGCACCAGCCAGACCGTCGGCGTGGTGATCGACGACTACACCAACGTCTGGTTTGTCGAATTGCTTCGCGGGCTGCAAGAAGGACTGGGCAATGCCGGACTGCGCATCGCCGTCTCGGACCGCACGCTGAACGCGCACGTGGAGTCGGACCCGCTGGATGGATTTCTCAGCACCCGCGTCGAGGCCCTGGTCCTGGCCACCGAACCTACACCGGCCATGCGCTTCCCCTCCCAGATCCCGGTGATCGTGGCAGGAAATCGAGCAACACAGGTGACCGGAGCGGATATTTCAGCAAGCGACGACCGGCTTGGCGCACGCCGAGCCATCGAATACCTGATTTCACTTGGGCATCGGCACATCGGGCACATCGGTGGCGGCGGAGGCGCATCAATGCTCAGGCGCAATGGCTACCGGGATGCAATGAGCGCGGCGGACCTGGACGAGCGCATCGTCAGCCTCACCCCGCAAACCACCGAGGACAGCGGCTATCAGTGCACCCAGCAGCTTTTACGCGAAACCCCGGAAATTACCGCCATCCTGGCCGGCAATGATTCGATGGCCATGGGTGCCCTGGCCTCGGCCCGCGAGAACGGCCGCTCGGTCCCCGAGGATCTGTCAATTATCGGCTACGACAACTCGCCGCTCTCCGACACGCACCTGCTCCGCTTGACCACCGTAGACAGCCGCAACCGCGAGCTCGGCATGCACGTGGCCGAGCAGGTGCTCTCCCGGCTCGCGGACCCTGAACGCGCCGCGCAACAGGTCTCGCTGGAGCCGGCACTCGTTGAGCGCGGCACCTGCGCCCCAGTTCGCACCGCCTAGATAATCCCCGCTCAAGACCCCTTGACCGCCACTTGGATTCGCCTTTACACTTTTTTGGAGCGCTCCAAAATCCCCCTGAATAACTTCCACCCAGGAGAATCCGTGACAAAAAGCATCGGAATCGCAGTCATCGGCGCAGGCATGGCCGGCTTGTCCCACATCGCCGGCTACCGCACCGCCCCCACCCTCTACGAATCCAACCTGCCACCGCTGCGCTACGTCGCGGTGGCCGATGTGAACACCGAGCTCGCAGCCAAAGTTGCCAAGCGTTACGGCTACGAAAAGGCACTGGGCTCCTGGCAAGAGGTGGCCAACGATCCGGACATTGATGTCGTTTCGGTAGTGATTGCCAACCGCTTCCACCGCGAAGCCGTTGAAGGTCTGCTGGCCGCCGGCAAGCACGTATTGTGCGAAAAGCCGCTGGCCGACACCCTAGAAGAAGCCCAGGCCATGGCCACCGCGGCCCGCAACGCTGACTCCATTGCCCGCGTCGGATTCACCTTTCGCCGCACCCCGGGTATCGCCACGATCCGCAACCTAATCACCGATGGCACCCTGGGCAAGGTATTGCATTTTTCTGGTCGCTATTGGACCGACTACGGCCACAATCCACAGGCTCCAATGAGCTGGCGCTTCAAGGGTGAGGCCGGCTCTGGCGCACTGGCCGATGTGGGAAGCCACCTGTCCTATGTCGCCGAATTCCTGGCAGGCGACATCGTTACGGTCAGCGGCGGGCAGCTGAGCACCAGCATCACCGAACGCTTCCTGCCGGCCGGCGCCGTGACCGGACACGACCTGGTGAAACTAAGTGATAAATCGGAACCGGTGGAGAACGACGACTACGCGGCGTTCAACGTCCAGTTCGCCGAGGCCTCCGGCAGCCTGGAGGTCTCCCGTGTCGCCGCCGGCCACCCGAACTCGCTGGCCTTCGAGGTCTTTTGCGAGAAGGGCGCGGCACGCTTCAGCCAGCTGCGTCCGTCGGAAATCGAAATCATGCTCACCGAAGGACCTTCGGCAACCAACGGCTATCGCACGGTGAACCTCGGTCCGGAGCATGCTTACATCGGCGGCGGGTTGCCCATGGACGCACCAGGTGTCGGCTTTGGCCAAAACGATGCCTTCGGCTATCAGGCCCGCGCCTTCCTCGACGAGGTCTACGGCCTGGACACCGCACTTCCCACCAACGCAACATTCGACGAGGGCGTGCGCAATATGCAAATCCTGCAGGCGGTCGTTCAGTCCGCCAACAATGACGGAAAGAAGGTCACCCTGTGAAGCTCGGTGTCTACAACGCAATCCTCCACGACCGCCCACTGCCCGAAGCGCTCAAGATCATCAAAGACCTGGGACTGACCGGCATCGAGCTGAACACTGGCGGATTTTTGCCTCCGGTACACGTGCCAAACATCGATGAGATCTTGGAAAGTGACAGCGCTCGGGATGACTTCCTCGCCCAATTTGAGGGCAGTGGCGTGGAAATCTATGGGCTGAACTGCAACGGCAATCCGTTGCACCCAAACCCGGAAATCGGTGCGAAGCACGCCGAAGACCTTCGCCGGTCAATCAAGTTGGCGGCACGCCTTGGCCAGACCCGCGTCGTCACGATGTCCGGCCTGCCCGGTGGAGAATCCAACGCCTCCGGCCCAAATTGGGTGGTTAATGCCTGGAATTCGGCAGCCCTTGACCAGTTGGACTACCAATTCGGCATCGCCGCGGAATTTTGGAAAGACATTGACGCGCTGGCCATCGAGCATGGAGCTAAGGTCGCTCTAGAACTACACCCCCAAAACCTGGTGTTCAACCCTGCCAGCTTCCGCGAGCTCATCAGCAGGGCCGGCACCAGCAACATCGGCGTTGAGCTCGATGCCTCACACCTGTTCTGGCAGCAGATGGATCCGGTAGCCGTCGTCCGTGACTTGGGCGAATGGATCTTCCACGCCGCAGCCAAAGACGTGCGCATCAATGCCAATGCCGCAATCCAAGGAGTGCTGGACAACAGCTTCCGTAAGTTGCGCGAGGACGAACCGCGAACCAACCTCGGCGGGGACGAGTGGGCCAACGAATGGCCGGAAAACTCGGCCTGGGACTTCGTAGCCTTGGGCAAGGGACACGGCACCGCATTCTGGACCGAGTTCCTGCGCGCCCTGCACGAGGTGGATCCCGACATGCTCGTGAACATCGAGCATGAGGATACCGAATTGGGGGCAGTAGAAGGCCTCGAAGTGGCTGCCAACGTGCTGCTCGAAGCCGATGCTGCGCTGAGGTCTTCGCTGGCTACCCGCTAGCAAACTGGCTCAACAACTAGCGAAGCCCGGAATTCACGAAAATGAATTCCGGGCTTCGCTTGTGCGTTGCTAAAGTTCGTCGAGCGGCCTCTAGACAGTGCGGACGACTGCTTCGTAGTCGAAGCGGTCCTTTGGTGCACCGATTTCGCCTTCGGCTGGTTGGCCGATATTCAGGACCAAGAAGCTCTTCTGGTCGCCTTCTGGGAAGAAGGAAGCATCAATGGCGGAGAAGTCTGCACCGGTCATGGGACCAACGGCGAAGCCCAGACTGCGTGCAGCCAGGATGAAGTAGCCTGCCTGCAGGTGGGCGTTGTTGTTGCCGGTGGAGGCAGTGAAGTCGGCATCGGCGTCGTACATGGCCTTGGGTGCGTTGTAGCCTGGCAGGAAGTTATCCCACTGCTCGTGCCATGCGGTGTCATAGCTGAGGATTGCCACCAGCGGAGCTGCGGCAGTCTTGGCCCTGTTGCCATGCGACAGCGCGTCGACCAGGTTTGCGCGTGCCGCGTCGGACCGTACGTAGGTCACGCGCAGCGGCTGGGAGTTGAAGGCAGTTGGGCCGAACTTGGCCAGCTCGTAGATCTCCTGGGCCTGTGCCTCGGTGACCTCGCCGGCGAAGGCGTTGGCGGTGCGTGAGTCGCCAAAGATGGAGTTGATCGCGCCGGAGCCGATCTGGGTTTCGTCAGATGCAATAGTCATACTCATACCTTTCGGATCGGCCCGCGGCCACTGGATTGGGCCACTGCCGGACTCGGTCTTCTTCTACCGATATCCAACTAAGAACAGCTTCGCCTCATTCCAATTTTTAGCGTGTTTTATGCAACATGGAGAACAGCGGCAAGCCTGAACCACCGCTTCCGGGCCAGCATCGGCCGAACCTAAGCAGGCCTTAAAAACTAGTTGAGATCACTCAATTCCCAGGACCGGCCCAGCGGCGATGCAGCTTGGCACAGCCGAGCGCACACAGCGCGATGGCTGCACCAAAGTAGGATACCGCCATCGATTCGCCGCTGATCTGGCCTACCCAGCCCAGCCCCAATGCACCCAGTGCAGTCAGTGCGTAGCCCAGCACCCAAAAGGCTGAGCTGGCGCTGCCTCGATGTCGCGGCTCAATGCGGCGCAACACGATCCCCAGGCCTACCGGGAACAATGCACCGTGGCTCAGTCCCGCAACGATCAAGCCGGCAAGATACACCGCCATCGCCAAGCTTCCGCCAAGTCTTGGTGCTAGAGCTATCAGCACCGCACCAATCGCCAAGCCGGCATACCCTAGATGAATTTTTTCGCTCACCAGCTTCCCTCCGGCCTTCTGGCCCACCGCCGTGGCGACAAAAATCAATGATCCGATGAGCCCCAGCAATCGCAGGTCCGTAATGCCGAAGGCACGGACCACCAAAATGGAAGTCATCGCGGTGCAACCGCCCATCACCGCGAAGCCCAAGGTCATCAGCCCGCCCATGCAGAAGTCGCGCAATGCGAAGCGTGGCACCAGCGGAAGGCTGAGTTTCAATCCGTGTCCGCGGTGCATCACGCTGTCCGGGGTCATGGCAAGCAATACGATGCACAGACCTGAAAGTACTGCGTGAACGCTGAAAGCCGTCATTGGCATGGATGGGAAGAAAAAGGTCAGAAATGCAGCCAGGGCTGGTCCGCTGCCCAGACCCACCATATTGGCCACGCTGGAAATGCTGGCACCGCGTCCGGAGCTGGAGACCAGATCAGTCAGATAGGCGGTCGCCGTTCCAGTGACCAGCCCGGCACACACCCCGGAAAGGGCGCGGGCAATGAACAGCATGGGTGCCTCGGCGGCCACTGCATAGAGTATTCCGCTGGCGGCCGAAGCGAGAAGCCCCAGGATCATGACGAGTTTTCGGCCAATGGCATCAGATAGGGAACCGAAGATGCACAATACCGCGAGCACCACGATGGCGTATATCGCAAAAAGTTGCGTTGAGGCGGCGGTGCTTAGGCCATATTCATCCTGAAGCATCGGATACAACGCGGTGGGCATCGTGGTACCGCACATGGCGACCGCATAGGTCCCCAAAACGACGATTAAGGGCCAGCCGCGGATTCGGCTTGGTTTTGTGCGCAGGACCATGCCAAGACCTCGCTCCTATGTTGCGTAACAACCCGGGCCTAGATAAGTCCTAATGTCCTGTCAATGTTTTTCATTATTGTTGCTGATTAAACCGCGCTAAATCAGCAGCCCCAATCAGTCCGGCCACCGGGCCCAATTCCGCCTGGCTGATCTTCGCAAAGGGACGGTATCCCCTGCCAGGCAGGGTGCGGCGATAGGTCTCCTCCGCCGTGGAAACCAGTTGCTTCGACGCAGCACCCAAACCGCCACCGATAACGACGGTTCCCGGGTCCAGAACCGAGACCAGATTCGAGATGCCCAGACCAAGCCATTCGCCCATATCCGCAATGAGATCGGCACAGGCCGGGTCGCCCTCTGCAGCAAGTCGAGTTACCTCCGCGCCGGTGACGGCCTCCGGGTCATCCCCCACGGCCTCGCGCAGCCGGAAGGCCACCGGCGATTTGCTGCGCACAAGTTCGGCTCCTTCTCGGCCCAAGGCATTGCCAGAAGCGTATTGCTCCCAGCAGCCGCGGTTGCCGCAGGCGCACCGATGGCCGCCGGGAACGATCACCTGGTGCCCGAATTCTCCAGCAATGCCGGACTTGCCTCGGTGGATCTGCCCTCCGAGGATCACCGCCCCGCCGATTCCCGTTCCGAGAGTCAGGCACACCATATCGCTCTCACCACGGCCCGCGCCGAAACGGTGCTCGGCCCAGCCGGCAGCGTCAGCGTCATTTACCAGAGTCACCTCGTGTCCAACGAGCTTCATCAGACGGTCGCGCACCGGTTCATTTCGCCAGGACAGGTGAGGGCTGAACAGCACATTCTGCCCCTTGCGGTCCATCCAGCCAGCAGCGCCAATACCCACAGGCAACTCTTCGCTGCCCTCCGAGAGCTCGCGAATCATCTCAGCCAGGGCACGTTCTGTCCCCGCCACATCGTGGTCGGGTGTCTCGCGGCGGATCTGACCGAAGGCGTTCCCCTCTTCGTCGACGAGGGCTGCAAGGATTTTGGTGCCACCGATGTCAACGCCGATGGAAAGATTTGCTGGACTCACAGTCATCCAGCTTAGACCCTCGCAAAGCGCCGACAGTTCCAATGCGCTGCTGGTGCCTAGGACTGTTCACGCGCAGGCGTGACCTTCCACGCGTTGCCCACCATCTGGCATCCCTGCGAATTCAGGACTCATGCAGGCTATTTACCGCCAGCTACGATTCTTTTCGACCCGCCCCCGCCAAGCGGGCTGCTCCCGAACGATTCAGGGTCTAAATTCCGAGTTAAATGATTGGCTACAAGGTAGCACCCGCTCGCGAGATGTCGCAGTCCGGGAAGACACCCAACGGCTATGGGCTGAATTGGGGTTTGTACCATTTCCGAGATTTCCCTCGCTTACCATGCCGACTGCTCATAGTGCGGAAAACGTCGAGCGGAACGTGGCCGCACCAGGTTCGAATTCGTGCAGCATGCACCGGAAGGATCCGTCCCAGGGCCTCCATAGGAAATCGGTTCACTGCGCCCATCGACCAAGGAATTCAATGCATTGCTTGTTTCCATGGGAACGCCCGAATTCAATGCCCTCGGGGTCCGCTGGTAGACCATCTTCGCTGCCGCGGGCATCATCGCCCGCGCAAGTGCGGCCGGAGAATAGTTGGAGCACAAATGAAAGTGCTCGCAAACCGGGGTTTGCGAGCACTATCCGCTGATGGTTATTTCTCGTCATCGAGCACTTCGTCGACGCTGGGGGCAGGTTCAGCCGTTTCCTCAGTGTTCCGCGGTTTTGGCAACTCTGGGTACAGGCATCTCGATGGCCCCCGTCTGGATCTGCTCGAATTCTTCCGGCGTGACCACGGGGATCTCGTAACCCTCTTTGTCGATGAGCTTTCCACCTTCATAGTGGTCTCCCTCTATCAGCCCGCAGATTTCTTCGCGCTTCACCATGCGCGGCGGGGCGGCGGAGAACACCGAAGAGTTCTTCGAATTCCCGAATTTCAGTTCGTTGAATAGCAGGTTCAACAGCACCGCCATGATCGCGGCCGAAGAGATCCCCGAGTGGAAGATCGTTTCGAACCAGCTTGGGAAGCTCGCATAGAAGTCAGGTTTGACGATCGGGACGCAGCCAAAGGAGATCGATGCTGCCACGATGACTAGGTTCATCCCGTCATATTTGATCTTGGACAGGGTTCGAATTCCGGAGGCGGCCACGGTGCCGAAGAGCACGATTCCGGCACCGCCGAGCACCGGGGTGGGAATCGCGGCGACCACACGCCCCAGGATCGGCAGCAGGCCGAGCACCACCAGAATGCCGCCGCCGGCCGCGACCACGAAGCGGCTGGTGATCCCGGTGATGGCCACCAAACCGACATTCTGCGCGAAGGCCGACTGCGTGAAGGTGTTGAACAACGGAGCCACGGCCGAGGAGGCCATATCGGCACGCAGCCCGTCGGCAATGCGCTTTGAATCCACCCGGGATCCGGCGATCTCACCGACTGCCAGAATATCGGCGGTGGTTTCGGTCAGGATAACCAGGACCACGATGGTCATGGAAATGATTCCGCCCAGCTCAAAGACCGGCATGCCAAAGGCCAGCGGCTGCGGGAAGGCGAAGACCGAGCCGGTACCGACCGCGGAGAAATCTGCCATCCCGAGCAGGGCCGCGGCCACGGTGCCGAAGACGATAGCCAAAAGAATCGACATCCGCGAAATTGCGGCGTTGCCGACCTTGGAAAGCAGCAGCACGGCTAGCAGCGTACCGGCGGCGAGCCCGATGTTCGGCAAGGAACCGTAATCGGGAGCCTCGGCACTTCCTCCCATGGCCCAGTTCGCCGCGACCGGAGTCAGCGAGATGCCGATCATCGTAATGACCACCCCGGTGACCACCGGCGGGAAGTACCTAATCACCCGCGCGAAGAACGGCGCGATGAGGAACCCGATGAGCGCGGCAACGAGAACCGCGCCGAAGACGGCCTGGATGCCTCCTCCCCCGTTGACGATGGCAACCATCGTGGCGACCGAGGCAAAGGAGGTTCCCTGGACCAGCGGCAGCTGAGCTCCGAAGAAGGGAATTCCTACAGTCTGCAAGATAGTTGCCAGCCCGCCAATGAACAGGCAGCTGGCCACGAGCAATCCGACTTCCTCGCTGCTCAACCCCGCCGCACCGCCGATGATCAAGGGCGGGGCGATGATTCCCCCGTACATGGTCAGGACATGCTGAAGCCCGTAGGCCAGTGACTTGCCAAATGGTAATTTAGCGTCCTCTGGCCGTAATGCTTTGATAGATTCATCAGGTGTAGCGCTCAAGGCTGACCTCCTACGTCAGTCGCTGCCATAAAGGGTGTGCCGGTGTGTCCGCACCGGCACACCCTTTTCACATCGGGTTAGATAAATGCAGGGATATTGGCCCACACCGGATGGTTGACCTCGGTTCCCTCGCGGGAGAGGGTAGCTTCGATCAGCCCATAGGGCCGATCTGCGGCAAAGAACACTTCATTTGGGTTGTCCTGGCCGAAGACTTCCAGGTCCACCAGGAAGTGGTGCTTGTTCGGCAGGGACATCTTGATCTCCGCAATTTCCGGATGCGCCTCAAGAACCGCTTGGCCCATGTTGTACATGCTCTGCTGCAGCGCGTACGAGTGGGTCTGCGCAAACTGGGTGAGCATCAGCGAACGCACCGAGCTGTACACGGCGTCGTAGTCGATGCCGGCCGCCACGGCCTCCGGGTTATAGCGCCAGCGGGCGGTGACATCGGTGGCCAGGATGCGGTCGGTGGTTTCCTTCAGCGTCGTGTACCGATCAACCGGGAATCCGTGGAACTCGCTGCCCGTGGACTTCAGGACGGTGAGGCCTTCCAGCCCCGCGACGATGCTCTTTTCTCCGTCGGACCCGATTTCCAGGACGGCCGTGCGAATTTCGGACTTGTTCTGCGAGAAGGCGTGGTCGTGATCGTTGATGCGGTCCCAGAAGAACTGCTGCGCCGCCCATCGGCCACCGGTGATCCAGTCGAATTCGCCGGTGAAATGATTTCCCAGCTGAACCAGGAAGTCTTCGATGGCCCCCACGCCGTTGCGGGCCAATCCGTAGACGGTGTTCTTCTGGGTGTCGGTGGGTACGACTCGGGCGTTGTCTCCGTCGATGTGGGCGGCCGTGAAGTCGCCGTGCAGCTGGCTGGTGACGTTCAGATCCTGGATCTGGTGGCGATCGGTGTCGCGGGTGATTTTTACCAGGCGGACCTCGGCCTTGCCATACTGGTTGGATCCAAGCACGATCTTGGTTCCTGCTGGGGCATTGATTTCGGTAGTCATGGTTCTAACTTCCTCGGTACGTGGAATATGCAAACGGGCTGATAAGAAGAGGTACGTGGTAATGCTGGTCGACTTCATTGACGTAAAAGTCGATGCTTACCGCGGGGAAGAAGCTTTCCGTTCCCTGCTTCCCGAAGTAGTCGCCGGTTTCGAAGGAAATCCGGTAGCGTCCTGCTTCAACCTGAGCCGGCCCCAGAGTCTTGATGCGGCCGTCCGCATCGGTGAGTCCGGATCCGATTTCTTGCCAGCCGGATGCCCTGTTGGCTTCCAGCGTGGCCTTGACACCGGAGGCAGGCCTCCCGGTCCCGGTGTCGAGAATGTGGGTGGTGATGTGACTGCGTGCTGCGGTCGATTCATCCATGAAGTACTCCTTAGCTCAAGGGTTGGCTTTAGCCGCTGACCGCGCTGGACATGCGGAGCAGCGCAATCGCACGCAACTGCTCGGCTACTTCGCGCAATTCGGTGTCCTGGTCATTGCCGAGGCGGCGTTCGCATTCGGCGAGGATTTCATTGCTGCTCCGCCCCGCGGCACGGATGAGGAAAACCCTGTTGAAGCGGGCTTCATAGCGGCGGTTGGCTTCGGCCAGACGGGAGGTGACATCGTCATCGAGCCGCAGGCTTGCTTGCTCGCCCCGGGAGAGCGAGGCTTCGGCGGAATCTCCCTGGGCTCGTTCGCCGATGCGGGGGTGATGCGCCAGCGCCGCAGCGATTTCTGACTCGCCAAAGGGCGCGGCACTGCGTTGGGCTGCGGCCGTTAGCGCAGCACTGTCTGCATAGGGGCGTGCGGCCACAAGCTCGTTGATCCAACGTTCCACATCGAGGCATGGCCGC
Source organism: Glutamicibacter sp. AOP38-B1-38 (assembly GCF_052377485.1). Lineage (NCBI taxonomy): Bacteria > Bacillati > Actinomycetota > Actinomycetes > Micrococcales > Micrococcaceae > Glutamicibacter > Glutamicibacter sp. AOP38-B1-38. Next base: position 60,377 of record NZ_JBQSWU010000018.1, read on the forward strand.
AAGACGGCGGCAGCGTCTGCCTCGGGTAAGTTGTTAAAAACATGCAGGTCCATCGGGTGATCAGCTCTTTTCTTACACCACGATCCGATGGCTGAACACCCTTACCACCGATGGTTCTATCGGCTTCGACTCGATGTTTTTGGATCGTGGAATCTTCGTTCCACTACTGTAAGCCAACTCACACTACCTCCGTCAAGTGGTTTTCGAGGGAAATTTTTTGAAGTGTGATTTATTGTCGGAAATTTCGGTCGCAGGGAAGTTTTTAGGCCGATCCCCTTGCCAGGAGCCGCGCTCGCCCGACATACTGTTTTCGTAGGACAAAAATAAACTTCCGCATTACGGAATCAACTTATCGCAAAAGGAGGGTCGCCATGACCGCCAACCAGTCGGCAAGCATCAACTACTCACCTAAGGAAGCGCGGGTCCTCTCGGCGACCGCGGCGCTCCAGACGGGCATGTTCCAGCCAATCGAGAATCTGGACCCTGACATGTCCCCGCGGGCACGCATCAACACTTCGGCACCGAGCTTCCTGGACCGCCTGCTGCGCAGAAACTAGTTCGCCGACCCCTAGGGGTGCAAAACTTCATAAAGGCCATGTTCCGGAGGCGCCGAGCATGGCCTTTATGTTCTTAAATGGCCCACGTCAAACGGACGTGGGGCTCAAGGGAGGCATCGAAAGATCATTGCGCTGCGTGCTTGGCGCCAGGATCATTCCACGAACCCGCTTCGGCGCGAGCTTCAACCATGAAGAGAAGTGCTGCCCGCGAGGATCTACTTGAGCACCAGCTGCGCCAAGAACGGACGCGCGATTGCCGACAGGGCGCAGGTAATGACGATGGCCAGCGCCGTCGGCTCACCGTCGCCGGTGTCATTGTGAGCCATGATGTAGGCCGTGGCGGAGGTCGGCATAGCTGCCATAAGCACCGCGGTGTTGAACCACATCGATTCGAGATCCGGCGCGAAAATCCAGAGCATCGAAACGGTCAGCAGAGGCAATGCCGCCAGCTTGCCAACCACCATGACCAGCATGGTTCGCTTGGCTCCACGCACCTTGGTATGCGCCGTCCCCGCCCGCCGGTCCAGGGTGCGCTGAACGGTGCGCCGCAAGGATAGACCGATTACGAACAAGGCTCCGGGGGCTGCCGCGGCGGCAATGAGGTCTACGGTGTCATCAAGCGGTTTTGGAATGGGGATCCCCCACATCACCACTGCTCCGCCAAACACCATGGCCCAGGTAACCGGGCTATAAAGCAGTGCATTGCGAACCGTCAACGCGATCCGGCGACCGCTGGGCTTATGCCTGTTTCCCGGGCCTGCCGGCATCATCAGCTGGGCCAAGATGGGAAAACCCACCATAAAAATAACGTTGTGGACCAGCTGCCCCATGCCTGCGGCGAGACCGGCCTGGCTGCCGAGCACCCCGAGAACTACCGGAATTCCCAGATAGGAGACGTTGCCAAAGCTGGTGCTGAGCATGCCAGCCAGGCTCCGCCCGCGCTCTACGCGCAACACATAGCGGAAAAGGACCCAACAGATGAGGGCGAATGCCAACGTCGAGGCGATGCTGACCCACAGGAAATCGAACGGAACTCCCCGACTAACATCGGCCCGGGCAACCACCTTGTACAGCAATGCAGGCAGTGCCACGTAAAAGACAAAAACGTTCAGAGCCGGTTCCACGCTGGGCGGGAATTTCGGTGAATAACTGACCGCGTAGCCAATGAGCATCACGAAGAACAGCGGCAGGACACCGAACAGCACGTCGAGGAACACAAGACTCCTTCAAAGTTCATTTTTGAGTCTTTCCAAGCCTAGTTGTCCTTCCCGCGGCAACCTGCATCGGCTTCGCTGGACCTGCCGAACTTCAGGCATGCTCCGGCGGATTCACATACGCGGCTGCCATGGCACCTGCGACTAGGCTAGATGCCAAAAGGAGTTAATATGCCATCTGCAAACATGCCGACGTCCAGCATCCTGATCACCGGAGCCGGCACCGGCATAGGTCGGGCCACCGCACGGCTGCTACTAGCCCAAGGCTGGAATGTGGTCTTGGCCGGACGCACCGAACAGACACTGCAGGAAGCAGCACAAGGCCACGGCAACGCTCTAGTGGTCCAAGCCGATGTCTCCTCCGCCGAAGAGGTTCGATGCCTATTTGCGAAGGCGACCGAGCATTTTGGTCGTCTCGATACGCTATTCAACAATGCCGGAACGTTCGGTCCCGCAGTCTCCATCGATGAGCTAAGCGCGGAGGACTGGGAGAAAGTCTGCCAGGTGAACCTGACCGGAGCGATGAATTGTGCCCGCGAAGCTTTTAAGCATATGAAGCTGCATGGCGGCGGAAGAATTATCAACAATGGATCAATTTCCGCTCAAGTGCCCCGACCACGGTCGGTGGCCTATGCAGTTACCAAGCACGCCATCACGGGGCTGACTAAGTCCATTGAACTCGATGGCCGCCCGTTTGGCATCTGCGCTTCACAGATCGACATCGGCAACACTGCTAGCGACATCATGGACGAACTCGGCACCTCGCAAGGAGCCTTGCAAGCCGACGGCTCGCGCAAGGTTGAGCCAACATTCGACCTGCAACAGGCAGCGCAAGCCGTAGCCTTCCTGGCTAACAGCCCACTCACCGTCTCCGTCAATCAGCTCACCATTACCGCTGCAGGGATGCCCTATATTGGCCGCGGTTAGTTCGCTTTGCGCGCGGAGTTCAGCTGGTGGCTATAGTGGGACGAACCATTTAGAGTCCAAATTCAGGCAAGTGAGAAGATGAGCGCCGAACCGTCAGCAATGCAAGTGAGCTATCCGGAGAATTGCGGTAATGCCCCACGGCATCTGGTGATTCAGGAAGTGATCGTGGCGCTGCACGGGCGAGATCTGGATCATCTCAGGCTGTGGCTCACCGAGGACATTGAATGGGAAATAGTTGGCTTTGAAACGCTGCACGGGATCGACGCGCTCTGTAGCTGGGTAATGATTTCAGGAGATACGAAATCACTCGAATTCAAAAGCGTGCTCACTCACGGTCGCGAAGGAAGCACCGATGGAAATATCACCAACGGTCAGGATATCTCCGCGGCTTTTAGCCATGTGCTGCGCTTTACCGGAGCAGCGAAAACCGCACGGATCAAGTCCGCGCGCAGTTATCTGGTGTCGAAGCCAATTTAGAAGTACTCGGCCAAGAGCGATTCAAGCTTTGCAAACGCGGAATTCCAGGCCTTTTGGCTGCTCTCGATGACTTCATGTGGCAATGGGCCCTGCGTCAAGGTCACATAGGTCTGGCCGGCAAATTCCTTGAAGTCCAGCTTGGTGTGAATGACCAGATCCAGCGTCATCTCATGCGGACCATCGGCGCTGGCCAGGCATACCTGTTCGTCAAAGATCGTGACCACTGCCTTGAGCGGCACCTGAGCTTCCGGGTTATCGCTTTGTGCCATGGTCAGCTCATGGCGTCCCCCGACCTTCGGCTCGAGAATTACCGAGCCCTCCTGCACCGTCCAGCCATGCGGTCCCCACCACTGCGTAATAATCTCCGGTTCGACGAATGCGGCCCAGACCGCAGCACGAGGAGCGGCGAATTGCCGGGACAAGACAAGTTCATTCATTTCCTGCATACTCGGATTTTACCGTGCTCTCGGCGGGGAATCTAAAGCCGGCTATTTGGGGCGACGGGATTCCATGCGGCTAGCGGTATATACGGTTAGCTCATCGGCCTGAGTTCCGGCGGCCTCGTGGGCGCGCAGCACCATCATGGCGCGGTCCCATTTAATGCGTTCGCGTGGGCTGGTCATGATCGAGCGTTCGGCCGGGCCGAAAATACTCAACCCCAAATACTTCAGGCGCCATCGGGCACGATATCCAAGACTCAAGCCGGTGGTGTCGCTGATGATGGGCAGTGGTGACTCGTCCATGGGGAAACCTCAATTTGTCAGGGCGCCGGAGCCAATTGCGTCCGTGACTTAAGCCTACTCCAATAGTTGGTGCACCAACTATATCCTTAATCACTCGGCGGGCGCCGCGATTCCCGCATCCACCACATCGCCCAGAATCTCGCACAATTCAACGACTTTTTGCTCGCTTAAGTTCAGCCGACTCAGCATCTCATGGGGAATATCCAACGCCTGCTCACGCAGCATTTCCCCCTTCTGCGTAGTCTCAATCAAGATCGCGCGTTCATCGCGCGGATTCTTTCTGCGCTCGAGCAATCCGGCTTTTTCAAGGCGCTTGACCAGCGGGGAGAGCGTCCCGGGATCCAGATGCAGCTTTTCGCTGAGCTCCCGCGCACCGATTGGAGCAGATTCCCACAGGGCCAGCATCACCAGGTATTGCGGGTGGGTCAGCCCCAATGGGTCGAGCACCGGCTTATAAGCTGAAATCACCGATCGTGAGGCGACGGCCAGTCCAAAACACAACTGCCGCTCAAGCTTGAGCAGATCATCACGACGAAGATTGGAGCTGTCCACGATGTTTTGTTCTCCTTGGGGTTCATGCCGGTACCGACACTAAGATCGTACGCCAGCATCCTGAGTCGGGGCTTGGCGGCAGAGCGCCACAGGCGTTAGCCTCAACATCTCGGCAAAGAAGACTTCAAGGAGACCTAGGTGAACCCAGAACTGCGTGCTAGCCGCTCACGATTCACCCGATGGGTAGCCACCCTTGCCCCGTCGGTATTCTCCAGCGTGATGGCCACCGGCATCGTAGGCATGGGTCTGCTGCTTTCCGGGTTCTCCGCCCTCGGCCAGGCTTTCTGCATCCTGGCCGGTATCATGTTCCTCGGACTACTCACGGTGCTGGTCCTGCGCGTCGTGCGCTATCCGACGGCGGTGCAAATTGATGCGCTGAACCCGGCCCTTGGTTTTGGGTTCTTCACCGTGGTCGCAGCCTCGAATGTCCTAGCCCTCGCACTGGCGGTTTTGAAGCTCCCGGGCGCCGCACTGACCGCGCTGATATTCGGGACGCTCATTTGGCTGATCACCACCTACGCGATTCCCGCCGGGCTGGTGCTGCATGAACGTCCGGAACCGGCACTGACCCACGCAAATGGGTCGTGGTTCCTCTGGGTGGTGGCCACCCAATCCGTTGCCGGCGGATTAGCGCATCATACAAGCTTCGGCGCCTGGGCCGCCATGCTTGCCTTAGCTATCTGGCTGCTAGGCTGCGCGCTCTATCTGCTGACCGCTACCCTCGTGACGGTGCGCATGATCCGCTATCCGAACCGCGCCGAGACGCTTTCACCGACGTATTGGATCTTCATGGGGTCCACCGCGATCAGCGTATTGACCGGTTCGCAACTACTCGGCTTGGCAAACCGCGGTGAGATTCCGAACTGGCTGCAAGCAAATATCGCCTTTACCACCTTGGCGTTGCTCGCCATAGGGTTGTGGTTCATCCCCCTGCTGCTGGTCTTCGGAATCTGGCGGCACATCATCCACCGCCACCCGCTGAGCTATGAAACCAGCCTTTGGGCGATTGTCTTCCCGCTGGGCATGCTCGCCACCGCATGTCTTTCCCTGGGATCAATACCGGATTTCTCGGCTCTCTTTACGCTGGGGCAGATAGTGATTTGGGTGGCCGTGGCCAGCTGGGTGGGAACCATCGCCCTATGGGTGGCACGAATCAGGCATCCTGCCTAGTCTTAGGTTATGAGCAACCTTGAACAGGCACCGGCGGAAATCGACTGCAGCAACCTCGATGCACGCTCAGAGGTTCAGGCGCTGGAGCCCCGCCCAGTCCCCCTCGGTGGCCCGCGAGCCATGACGGTCTCCCGGACTCTTCCGCAGAAACAGCGCAGCCTGATCGGCGCGTGGTGCTTCCTCGACCACTACGGACCGGACGACGTAGCGCTCACCGGCGGGATGAACGTTCCACGGCATCCGCACACCGGACTGCAGACCGTCTCCTGGCTCTTCTCCGGCGAAATCGAACACATCGACTCGGCCGGGCATAAGGCCAAAGTGCGCCCCGGTGAATTGAACCTCATGACCGCTGGATACGGAATCACGCATTCCGAAATGCTCTGCGAAGAAACCACGATCTTGCACGGAGCCCAGCTATGGACCGCCCTGCCTGACCGGGTGCGCAATATGGAACCAACCTTCGAAAATTACCGTCCCGAACCGATATACGGCCAAGGATGGATGCTCAACGTTTTCCTCGGCACTCTCGCGATTGGCGAGCAGAGCCTCACCTCCCCGGTGAAGACGCATACCGAACTCAGCGGGGCCGAACTGCATCTGGACCCGCATACCGAGGTCGAAATCGTGGTCCCCGCACATCACGAACACGGTGTACTCGTTGATCAGGGCCGCCCGACGGTCAACGGCAAACCACTTGAGCACCGCGAACTGGGCTTCGTCCGGGCCGGATGCACCACGCTGCGCATCACTGCCGACGAGCAGCCGGTCCGCGCTTTGCTGATCGGCGGAGAGCCGCTTAAAGAGGAGATCCTCATGTGGTGGAACTTCGTGGGACGCAGCCATGAAGAAGTCCTCGCATTCCGCGCGCAGTACCAAGCGGAAATCGGCGCCGAACCAGGAGACAGCTCGGAGGACCGCTTTGGCCCATTCCCGGAAAACACTCCCGCGCCATTGCCGGCGCCGGCGCTACCTACCGTCCGACTACGTACACGAGTTAACCCCTCCTAGAAAGCGGCCACCAAATGAGCGAAATCACACCTGTTTTCCTGCCCGAACGTCGGCGATATGCACTGGACGATGATGGAAAGGTCATTGGCGCAACCCACTTTCGAGAATTCACCGGTTCCGCTGGCACCGAGCGGATCTTTTTCCACACGACCGTGGACGAAGAATACGGCGGACAAGGACTGGCCAGTGTGCTGGTGAAATTCGCGTTGGACAACACCATCGCCGGTGGAGCCAAGATCGTGGCAGTTTGCCCGTACGTCAAGGCCTATGTCGCTAAGCACGCCGAATACCAGCCACACCTCGTCGCGACGACCCCAGAGCACCTGAAAGTCCTGCCACGCGCCTAGCTGCGCAGCTCAAGACCCTGCTTGTCCAGGGCTTCACGGAGGATGCGCAGCGCTTTTGGTCCGACGCCATGCAACCGAAGCAGCGCTTTCTCGCCGGTTTCGCCCGCTTGTTCGAGGCTCGTGATACCAGCGCTTAGCAGCGCCCTGGTGGCCGGTGCGCCGATGGCTGGGAGCTCAGTTTCCATACGCCTGGGCTACTTAGGGCCAGCCGCCGCCGGGGATTCGATCCGCGGCGTAACGACCAGCAGTACGATGATCAGGAACAACGAGAAGGCGAAGACCGCGGCGAAGCCCAGCCCCACTGCCACCGTGGCGAAGATGACCCCGCCAAGCGCGGTCACTCCCGCGTTGCCCAGCGCATCCGCCATGGTCATCGCCGAGGAGTTGAATCCTTGTTCCTGCTTGCCGGAGAGGGCCAGCATATTCACGTTTTGGCGTGGGAAGATCATTCCCATTCCAAATCCGCCTATCGCCCAACCAACCACGATGATGGCCACCGGCGGGTGGAACAACGCGGCATAAAGCGCGGTGGAGATGCCAAACGCCCCGGCCAGGGCGCCGATTCCGATGCATGCGGAATTGCTTAAACGTTCACCGGCTTTCCCCTGCAGCCACGAGCCCAGGGCCCAGGACAATGCGGAGGCGGTGAGCACCAGACCCGCGCGGTCCGGAGGCAGAAAATAGTCTTCGCGCAGCAAATACGGCAGGTAGACCTCTGTGCCGAAAAATGCTCCAGCCACCAGCGATCGGGTCAGCACCGTGGCTGGCATTCCACGCCGGGCGCTGAAGGTCCCTACGGGCAGCAGCGGCCGGATCGCTAACAGGGCGAGCGCCAACGCTGACAGCAGGGCGACGACGGAGGGCCACCCATTGTCCATGAGCCCAAGCAGGTTCATGGCGATCACCGAAGCCCCGGTGAACCCCGCGAGCAGTAGCCGCTTGATGGAGACCGGACCGAGGGTTGCATCGCGTGCAGAATCCATGCGATGCAGGGTCGGGATGACCGCCACGATCGCGAAGGCGATGAAGATCAGCACCCCAAGGAATACCCAACGCCAACCGAGGTATGTGGCGATCAGGCCCGCAATCCACGGTCCGAGCAACGCCGGGATCACCCCGGCGGCGGCGAAAAGTGCGAAAATTTTGCTGTGCAATTTTGCCGGATATGCCCGAGCGATCAGCACAAAGATTGCCACGGTCACGGCGCCGCCACCGATGCCTTGCAAAATTCTTCCGAGGATCAGCACCTGCATATCCGCCGCGGTGCCGCAGATAAGCAGGCCGCCGGCAAAAATAGCCACGGAAGCGTACAGCGGAATCTTCGGGCCTCTTCGGTCCGAAACCTCTCCCGCAGCAACCATGCCAAGCATCGCGCTGGCAATCGGTGCGGCAAAGGCCAGCGCGAAGTACTTCTGTCCATCGAGCAGCTCACTGACCAGCGGCATGATCGTGGAAACCGCCAACGCTTCGAAACCCACCGAGAAGACCAGGACGAACATGCCCAGGGTGGTCGCCAAATATTTGGCGGCATAGATCGACTCAACCGTTGCGGAATCTACCGCAGAGTCACGTGGTGATGGCATGCGGCCATTCTTTCATTGAACGTCTCGGACGCCGATTCGGCACCGATGGTTAGTGGATGCACCGCATGGCTTTGTAAGCTGAACCCATGCTTAACGAAGATACGCGTCGCCGACTGGTCAAGATCACCGCGCTCTGCCTAGCGCTGATGGTGGGAGCTACCGGGATACTCTCCAGCGGTGTTCTTGGCCTTTTCTAGGCAGCCAGCCCCAGGTGCGGCGCGAATGGACGGCGCTTTCAGCACTATCAACGGCACGCAGCGATGCACGGAGAACGCAGCTGAACCAAGGGGCAGGGCCAAGAAATCTTGCGGATTTCTGGACCCTTCCCTGTGCCGTAGGCCTGCCTCGGCAGGCTAGCCGTCGTTCTGCATGTTGCTGAAGCGCGAATAGTGGCCCTGGAACGCCACGGTGATGGTCTTGGTGGGGCCGGCACGGTGCTTTGCGATGATCACGTCGGCTTCACCCGGACGGTTTTCCTTGTCGTAGACATCGTCACGGTGCAGCAGGATTACCATATCGGCGTCCTGCTCGATCGATCCCGATTCACGAAGGTCCGAGATCATAGGCTTCTTGTCGGTGCGCTGCTCGGAACCACGGTTCAGCTGCGAGAGGGCAACCAGCGGAACATCGAGTTCCTTGGCCAGCAGCTTGAGGTTACGCGAGAACTCGGACACTTCCTGCTGGCGCGATTCCACGCGCTTGCCCGAGCTCATCAGCTGCAGGTAGTCGAGGATGATCATGCGCAGCTCGTTGCGCTGCTTCAGCCGTCGGCACTTGGCGCGGATTTCCATCATGGACATATTCGGCGAATCGTCGATGAACAGCGGAGCTTCGTTCAAGCGACCCATCGTGGTCGCAATCTTCGTCCATTGTGCGTCTTCCACCGAACCCTTGCGCAGATCCTGCAGCTGGATGGATGCTTCTGCCGAGAGCAGGCGCATCGCAATTTCGTTGCGGCCCATTTCCAGCGAGAAGAAGACGGTGGCCATGTTGTTCTTAATTGCCGCGGAACGGGCGAAGTCCAGGGCGAAGGTCGACTTACCCACTGCGGGGCGGGCGGCGATGATGATCATCTGACCACCCTTCAACCCCTGGGTCAGTTCGTCGAATTCGTAGAACCCGGTTGGCACGCCGGTAATTCCGTCGCCGGCGTTCGCCGCATTCTCGATCTCATCGACGGTTCCCTCGATGATGTCGCTCAGGCGCACGTAGTCTTCGCTGTTGCGGTTCTCGGCGACCTTGTACACCTCGGCCTGCGCCTCGTTGACGATCGCGTCAACCTCACCATCGGGCGAATAGCCCATCTGGACGATCCGGGTCCCGGCATCGACCAGGCGGCGCAATACGGCGCGTTCGCGCACGATTTCGGCGTAGTAGCCGGCGTTCGCGGCGGTGGGCACCTGCTGGATGAGGTTGTGCAGATAGGCGGCGCCACCCACGCGGGCGATCTCGCTGCGCTTGGTGAGCAGATCGGAGACCGTCACGGCATCGGCTGGTTCGCCTCGTCCGTAGAGATCGATGATTGCGTCAAAAATGGATTCATGGGCCGGGCGATAGAAATCTGTTCCGCGCAGCGCCTCGACCACGTCGGCGATCGCATCCTTCGACAGCATCATGCCGCCAAGAACCGACATTTCGGCAGGAATATCCTGCGGCGGGGTGCGACCCGCTTCCGAACCCTGACTCTCGTAGACCGGCTCCGCGCTCATAACTGACACTTCCATCCCCTATTGACCCTCTGGGAAATACCCTTGTGCCATGATGGCAACACTCAAGCATGTCACCGCCAACCGACGTTATCGTGTCGGCGGTACCTGTGGATATATCAGTCCCAAAGCCAACAGTAGGTCTCTTATCCATAGCCGCAAACTCTGTTATCCACAAGATCTGTGGATAATCCCCCTCTAGCTGTGGATGACCCTGTGTGCGACTTGGGGAGAAGCTTGTGGATTACCCCACTTAAGTTGTGCTAATGACTATCTGACTTGGAGTTTGTTGTTTGCACACCTGTGGATAGAAAGTTAATTTCTTTGTAGAGTCAACCTTCGCAAATGACGTTATCCACAGCATAACTCGCGGGATTCCGGTGTATTCAACCTGCTGCACCGACTTATCAACGTACCATCCACAGAGGTGTGGATAGTTTTGTGGAAAGAATCTTCGTGAAGAACGCGGTAGTCACCGCTCCAAAAAGCTACTGAAACGTAACTTCGAGGCGAGTAATCCACAATTCGATGCAGAGCACCCCTCTGCGGTCATATGAACTTAACGCGCCCGCGCGGTCCGAGCCCGCCGGGCCAGTTAAACGACTGCGCGCCACATGTCAGCGAAAATGACAGGTGGCGCGAAGCGACGACAACTATTTAGACGAGTTCCGGGACTGGTAACGAGTGAAATCGTGAATCATGGAAAATCGACGGTAAATGCTCGGCGACCTTATGGCCATGGACCTGCAACAGGATGACCCAATGGTCTCCGGCCTCAACCTCACTGTAGATCGTCGTGTCGAGCCACAGCGTTGAGTCATGGATGAACAACGAGCCGTCGTCGCTGGTGTGGGTGTCCACACCGCGGAATCGATCTCCGCTCTTGGAAGCGATCTGCCTGCAGACCCCTTCATTGCGCTCGCTGAGCACCGAAACGCCGATTCGATTTGCGTCCCGCAGCTTCGGCCAAGTGTTCGAGGTTTTCTGCACGGCAAACATCACCAACGCCGGTTCCAAGGAAACCCCTACGGTGAATGAGGAGGCGACGATTCCCGTCTTTTCCCCGTTGACTTCGGCGCACAGAGTGGCAATTCCCGATGGGTGCTGGGCGAAAACCTTGCGCAGCGTCAGTGCGTCAAGTTCTTGATTCAAAGACATGCCTTGACTTCCTTTGCTTCATGCCCACCGGTACGGCGACGGTCGGCGGCAGGCTAAAGCAGCTTTGACTTGCTCTTACCCGCCGTCGAAGGTTTAACGCCTCGATGTGCGGTACTTGTATCGTGCGGTGTTGCGCGACACCGAATCTTCACCTGGAGCACCCCGCTACCGTATAGAGGGTTGCCGGCCAGCTAGCCAGGGCCTTTAGCTGACGCTCATGATTCTGATTAAAACGATATTGGCCTAAGCTCCCGCGCGTCAAACAAATTGCTTCGCAAATCGAAATATTCAACCCAAAATTCGATGAGCCACAAGTATTCGAGGGTCCATCGGAAATTTATTCAATCACCGGAGGGTTCGGATGCGGCTGCGCGGCCCGCTGATACCGCTCCCCTTCGGTGCGATACGAAGCGCCCAGCCTCTTGCATAGCGAACGGATCTTGCTAGCCTGAAACCATGCGGCCTCGAATAGCTGGTAATCCGAAGATCACGGTTTTCCTTGGAATTCTCGCCTGCGCCGCGATGCTCACCGGATGCGCCGCCGAAGCACCGCGTTCCCCCGGCGCCACGTCAAGCAGCAGGGCAGTCGATACCAAGTCGCCCGAACCGCGAAGGATCGCAGCCGAGCTAGCCGCCCCCTGGTCCATGGTCTTCGCCGAAAATACGCTGATCGTTTCAGAACGCGATTCGGGGCGGATCGTGGAAATAGATTCAGCGGGCAAAACCAGGCAGATCATCCGCCTGGACGACGTAGTTCATGGTGGCGAAGGCGGACTGCTTGGGCTGGCCTTTCAACAGCCCTACCTTTTCGCCTACTCCACCGCAGAAGACGGCAACCGCATCCAGCGATTCGAACTTTCCGGCGACAGCGGTGCGCTCGCGCTGAGTCATCCGCGGACGATCCTGTCCGAATTGCCATCGGCAGGAATTCACAACGGGGGGCGTCTAGCCATCGGACCGGATTCGATGCTCTACGCGACCGTGGGAGACGCTGGAAATGAATCCTCGGCTCAAGATCTGGAAAGTCTAGGCGGAAAGATCCTGCGGCTGACCATTCAGGGCGAGGTCCCCGGCGACAACCCCTTCCCCGGTTCGCCGGTATTCAGTTTCGGCCATCGCAATCCACAAGGTATCGCTTGGGCTCCCGACGGAACCATGTATGCCAGCGAGTTTGGGCAGAACCGCTGGGATGAATTGAACATTATTGAGCCCGGAGCCAACTACGGCTGGCCGGCGCACGAAGGCATTGCGGAAGATCCCGAATACCGCGACCCGATCCAGCAATGGAGCACGCAGTCCGCGAGCCCCAGCGGCATCACCATTTACGACGGGGTCCTCTACATCGCCAACCTGCGCGGGGAGCGCCTGCGAACCGTGGAGCTGAGCACGCCTCACGATTCCACCGAGTTCCTCGTAGGTGACCATGGGCGCCTGCGGGACGTGAAGGTCAGCGAGACCGGCGAGCTCTGGGTGCTGACGAATAACACCGACGGTCGCGGCACCCCGCAAGAGGGTGACGACAGGATTCTCGGCATCTCCCCGGAGACGCTCATCGACCGAACTGCCACCCGGCGCTGAATTTCGGCCACTGAACGAATTGATACTGCGGTTCTTGGATTGAACCCGAGGTCCATGCCACCATGAAGGTCGCAAGTGCTTCAGCTCACAGGCGCAGGCTGAAGGAAACCACGGATACGAATCGAAGGATATCGCACACATGGTCATGACTCAGGCTAACCACTCGGAACTCACACCCCTGCGATTCCTGCAGCGTTCGGCCGAGGTATACCCGTCGAAGACCGCGGTGATCCACGGGACCCGCAGGTACAGCTACGCCGAATTCGAGCGGCGCGTGCAACGCTTCGCCCAGGTCGTCAAGGCGCGGATCGCGCCCGGGGACCGCGTCGCGGTACTTGCGCCGAATACTCCCGAGATGCTCATGGCCCACTACGCGGTTCCGCTGGCCGGGGGCGTGCTGATCGCACTGAACACCCGCCTGTCGGCGCCCGAGCTGCGCTATATTATGGATCATTCCGAGTCGAAGCTGCTGTTCGCCGATACCGAATTGTTGGCAAATACTTCGACCCTGCGTTCCGAGATTCCGAGCTTGGAAGCGTTGATCGAGATCACCGATGACCAATACGCCGGTACGCGCCCGACCGTCGCCGTGGACGCGGTGCTCTGCGAGCTGCTGGACGCGGCCGGCGAGGAACGCCTGAACTACGAGGTGGCAGATGAGCGCGCCCCGATCACGTTGAACTACACCTCGGGCACCACCGGCAAACCCAAGGGCGTGCTGTACTCGCACCGCGGCAGCTACCTGAACTCGCTGAGCGAGGCCCATCACCAAGGCTTCACCGCAAAGACCCGTTACCTGTGGACCCTGCCGATGTTCCACTGCAACGGCTGGTGCACCCCTTGGGCGGTCACCGCCGCGGGTGGCACGCACCTGTGCTTGCGCGGCGTGCGCGAGGATGCGGTGTGGGACGCCATTGAGAATCTTTGCGCCACACATCTGTGCGGAGCCCCCACGGTCTGCTCGATCATTGCCGACTCACCGCGCGCCCACGCCCTGTGCGATCCGCTGCGTATCACCACCGCCGGCGCCCCGCCGTCCCCGGCAATCATCACGAAGCTGCAGAAGCTGGGCATCGAGGTGGTCCATGTATATGGGCTCACCGAGGTCTATGGCCCCTACACCATCTGTGAATACCAGGATGACTGGGATCAACTGGATGCGGACACGCGAGCCGCAATGCTCTCCCGCCAAGGCGTGGGCATGCTGACCGCCGAAAGCGCACGCATCGTCGACGAGAATATGGTGGACGTTCCCGCCGATGGGCAAACCATGGGTGAGATCGTCTTGCGCGGCAACAACGTGATGATTGGCTACTACCGCGATGAGGCAGCCACCGAGCAGGCCTTTTTCGGCGGTTACTTCCATACCGGCGATCTGGGAGTGATGCACCCGGACGGCTACCTCCAGGTCCGTGACCGGGCCAAGGACATCATCATTTCAGGTGGAGAGAACATCTCCACCATTGAGGTCGAACAGGCTCTCGCCGCGCACCCGCAGGTGCTGGATCTTGCGGTGGTGGGCGTCCCCGACGACAAATGGGGCGAGCGTCCGGTCGCCTATGTCATTCGCACCACCGGTTCGAGCCTGGACGAGGCGACCCTGATCAATTTTGCCCGCGAACGGCTAGCTGGATTTAAAGTGCCACGCACCATCGTGTTCCCGCAGGATCTGCCGCGCACCTCTACCGGCAAGGTGCAAAAGAACGTGCTGCGCAATCGAAGCCTTGCAGCGCATTCAGAGAACGCCTGACTTGATGCCTGCTTTGGGTTCCCCCGCGCACCTGCGAGGCGTAAGGTGAGGTGCACTTAGCGCCGATTTCACGGGGAGTTCCCATGGCAGCGACATATACCTTCGACATCTTCTCCAGCCTCGACGGCTTCGGCAGCGCCACCGGAAATTGGGGCGGCTACTGGGGCAAACAGGGCCCGGAGCTGCTCGCTCGGCGGCTCGAGCACTACTCGCCACCCTGCCGGATGGTCTTCGGCGCAAACACCTATCGGCTCTTTGCCCAGTTCTGGGCCGAGGCGGAGAAATATACGGATGTGGATGACCCTTGGGGCGAGGCCATGCACAAGCAGCCTGCCACCGTCATTTCCAACTCCCTCGTCGGCCCGCTGGACTGGCCCGACGCGGCCATTGAGCGCGGTGATGCCCTTGCCGTAGTTCCGCGGCTGAAAGCCGAGTCGCTGGTGCCGCTGCGCTCTCACGGTTCGCTGTCCATGAATCGTTCGCTGTTGGCAGCCGGCCTCGTCGACTATATCCAAGTCACCATCTTCCCGGTGCTCACCGGACTGACCGGGCAATCACCGATCTTCGAGGGGGCCGAGGACTTCGACCTGGAACTCGTAGAGTCCCGACTGCTCGATGGCCGGACGCAAGAGCTCATCTATCGCCCGAGCCTGCATCACTAGCGCCGGTGAACCGGCAAAAAGTCGTCGTTGGCTACCGGAAATACGACCATCAGAGGGCTGCTTGCCCGGCGGCATGCGCGGCGCGAATCGGCTCCCCAGCCGCAGTCCGGTACCCCGGATAAACTATTGACCGGGCGGTCAATCAATCATAAATTGGAAATTGACTCCCAAAGGGAGCACTCCGACCTCTAGGAAGGTGACTTTCAATGAAGAAGTGGACTCGGTGGCAAGATTGGGTTGTCGTGGTGGCTGGCGCCTACGCCGCGCTGTCGACAACATGGGTCACGGGCACCACGATGTCCATGAACCTGATGGTGGGCCTTGGCGCCCTGATGGTCGTTGTCGGCATATGGAGTGTCGCCATGCCACGGCTGGTCAGCCTGGAGTGGATTCTGGCCGCGGTCAGCGCACTCATGGTCGTCGCCCCTTGGCTCGGATCCTATGCAAGCAGCTATGCCACTGCTTCTTGGGTCTCATGGATCTGTGGCGCCGTAGGCCTGGTTGCTTCCCTCTGGGCGATCGCACCGGCGATGCACATGCGCCACGAAACCCATGGCGGTACGCGGGCCGCGCACTGACAACCACCGGCAACACGCAACCGGACGCGTGCGGGACTGCGGGCAGAGCCCGCTGAGCCGCACGCGTCATTCTTGCCCGCAGCTCAACCGCGGAAGGATCCCCCATGCCCCTGCGCACCCCGACCCATGGTGGCAAGCACTCTAATCGCGCCAAGGACGAAACCGGGGCCACCGCGCGCACCCGCATCCTGGACGCCGCCGAACAGCTGTTCGCGAAGCAAGGCTTCGATGGGACCCCTACCTCGCATATCGCCAGGGATGCCGGAGTACCCAAAGGGCTCCTGTTCTACTATTTCCCGGCGAAGTTCGCCCTGCTCACCGCCTTGCTGGAGGAACGCCTGCAGGGCACGGAGATCGATTCCGGCGCGCTGGCAGTTCCCGGCGATCCTGCCTCGGGCCTCGTGAAGATCGCCGAACGCTACTGCGCGGAGCAAGCGCGTTCCACAATGCTCCGAGTGGTGCTGTGGCGCGAACAGCATACCCACGCCGAGGTGGCAGCCGCCCTGGCGCGTTACCTGCATGATCTCGAGCGGTCCATCGAGCAGGTGCTGAGCTTGAGCGTGACCTCCGCGGTGGATCAGCGATTTCTGCAGGCCGCCGCCCGGCTCTGGGCCAGCTTTCTGGGGGCTCCGCCGCTGCTGGGCGCTGCAACCGGCGGGCAACGCTCCGCCCCGGAACTGCGCCTGGCCGCGGATCTGGTCTGCTCCGGGATGATTTCGGGGCAGTGAACGAGTGCGAGCCCGCGAAAACCCTTGGGTTCTCGCGGGCTCGCTGCACGGTATGCGGCGGACTACTACCGGGCCAGGCGCATATCCCCGGTCTCGTAGTAGCGCTGGTGCCAGCTCAAGGCCTCGCCCAGCAGGTGCGGGGTGTGCTTGCCGTAGCTTTCGCTCCGGGCCCGGTCGAAGTAGTCCTGGAGCATCGGACGGTACGTGGGGTGCGCGCACTTGTCGATAACCAGCTGGGCGCGCTGCTTCGGTGACAGCCCGCGCAGATCGGCCAGTCCCTGTTCGGTAATCAGGATCATGGTGTCGTGCTCGGTGTGGTCCACGTGGCTGGCCATGGGCACGATGCCCGAGATCTTGCCGCCCTTGGCCATCGAGGGAGACATGAACACCGACAGGTAGCCATTGCGGGCAAAGTCGCCCGAGCCGCCGATTCCGTTCATCACATGGGAGCCGAGCACATTGGTGGAGTTCACGTTGCCGTAGATATCCGCCTCGATCATGCCATTCAGCGCGATGCAGCCCAGCCGGCGGATGATCTCCGGATGGTTGGAGATCTCCTGGGCGCGCAGCAAGATGCGTTCGCGGTAGTGGGCCACGTGCTTGTTGAACTCCTCGATGCCCGCTGCCGACAGGGAGAAGCTGGTGGCGGAGGCGAACTCGATGGTGCCGTCCTTGATCAGCTCCAGCATGCCGTCCTGGATGACCTCGGTGTAGGCGGTCAAGCCCTTGTAGCCGCCGCGGGCCAGCCCTGCGAGCACCGCGTTGGCGATGTTTCCCACACCAGACTGCAGTGGCAGCAGCTTCTCGGTGAGCCGTCCGGCGCGGATCTCGTAATCCAGGAAGTCGAGCAGGTGATCGGCAATCTGCGTGCTGGTCTCATCCACCGGGGCAAAGGGGCTCAACCGGTCGGGCGCGTCGGTTTCGACGACCGCGACCACCTTGGTGACGTCGATATCCATGTATTTCTGGCCGATGCGGTCGCGCACCGTGGTCAGGTCGATGGGTTTGCGGTGCGGTGGCAGCGCGGTGCCGTAGTAGATATCGTGCATGCCGTCCAAGGAGGCGGACTGCTGGGTGTTGACCTCGATGATGATCCGGTCTGCCATCTCCAGCCAGGTCTTGTTATTGCCCACCGAGCTGGAAGGGATCAGGTCGCCTTCTGCGGTCACCCCGACTACCTCGACGATAGCTACATCGATCTTGCCGTAGAAGCCGAACCAGGCGTGCTGGGCGACGTGGGACAGGTGAATGTCCATGTACTCCATGTTGCCGTCGTTGATGCGGCGGCGCAGTTCCGGATCGGACATATACGGTAGGCGCAGATTCATGCCCTCGGCCTTGGCCAGCACTCCGTCAAGCTCGGGGGCGGTCGAGGCGCCGGTGAGCACGTTGATCTTGAAGTCCTTGCCTTCGCCATGCTGGTGTTCCATCTGCGCCGCGAGCGCGCCCGGTACCGCCTTGGGGTATCCCGCACCGGTGAAGCCACTCATGGCCACTGTCATGCCGGGTTTGATAAAAGTTGCCGCCTGTTCGGCACTCATCAAACGGTCAACAAAGGCTCGGTGGTGAATACGCTCGTGCAAAATAACCCCTTCTAAACTTCCTTGTGATGCAGGTCTATAACCTGCATCTCACCGGAATACTTTAGCCGTTATTCGCCCGCAGTTGGACCTCTACTAGGCCTTATGCGCGATAGGTGGGGATATTAGCGACGAGATGCGTCCAATTTGCGCTGACCGGTCTGGCCCCAGGTGACCTCGTGGCCTAGCTCAGCTCCACATGAACGACTTCGCCTACAACCCTTGCCTGCAGCCTGCCACCCATCGCTTCGACGTAACGGCGCAAGGTGGCGAATTGCACGCGGTCGATATCCCCCGTTTCCATGCGGGCGACGCGATCAACGCTGAGCTTCAGCATTGCGGCTAGTTCCACCTGGCTCAATTGCGCTTCTTCACGCATTTCGCGCAGCGACAGCTTGCGGGATTCCTCCTGCACGGTACGCCGATGCTCGGCAACCGCGTCGCGCTGGGAGTCAGTTAATACATCCGGATCGGCATACGCAAAGCCCATGTGTTCCACCGCTTCTCTTGTTTTCGTCAACCATAGCCACTCTCACATTCGAGGCTATGGGCGGCGGCAGCGTTCCCCAATGATTATGACGGCATTCGTGCGGGTCATTTCGATGAATTATGGACCAACACAGGGTTTCGACATGGCATTAAATACCGGCAAGCGGTACTGACTAGGGGACACCGGGAAATTTCATCCAAAAGCGGGATGAGATCCTGGCTATGTACGAATCATGCTTAAGTCATGGACGAAAATAAGGTAGTTCATCAGATCAAGCGTTCCATGCTGCCCGTGGTGATCTTGGGCCAATTGCTCCAGAGGCCAAGCCACGGTTATTCCATGCTTTCAAAACTCGATGAGCTCGGCATCACCGGGATCAAGAGCGGCACCTTGTATCCGCTGCTACGCGGCATGGAAGAGGCCGGAGATATCGCAGCCGAATGGGAACTCGCCGACCGCGGACCGGCGCGCAAGAACTTCACAATCACCGAACAGGGCCAACAGACCCTGCGAGAAATTCGACTCTGGCTACGCCAGATTGCCTAGGAGCACCACATGAGCAGCGTTGCAACTTATATCGATGAACTCCGCACGAGCCTGACATCACGCCATATTGCCATCGATACCATTCGTGACATCGTGCGCGAAGTCGACTCCGAGAGCAGCAGCTACGAAGAAGCCACGAGCAGTTTCGGCACGCCTGGGGAATACGCGAAAAGCTTCCCCGAGGGCAAGAAGCCAAAAGGAAGTGCCGCGTTTCTCGCTGCCGCCGTGATCCTCGCCGTGCTCTGGGTGCTCATTCAGCTAATTACGCGTGATAAAAATTCCGAAGGCCTGGCCAACTTTGCGATGACCTGGCTCCCGGCTTGGGGGTTGATCGCACTTGGAATCACTATCGACTTCTCACGTTTCTTGGCGCGTGTGCGGAAGAGCCGTTAACGCCAATGGGTGGTGCACTCCCCTTGCGGAGAATGCACCACCCATTGAAAAGAGGTGAGTCTAAGCAGACTTACTTCTTGGCAGCAGCTACAACCTGAAGCTTCAGGTTTGCAACAACATCCGCGTGAATGCGAACGGTTGCGCTGTAGTTGCCAGTCGACTTGATGTGGTCGTTGACCTCAACGTTGCGCTTGTCGATCTTACCCAGACCGGCAGCCTCAACTGCGTCAGCGATGTCAGCGGTCTTAACGGTGCCGAACAGGCGGCCGTTAGCGCCAGCCTTGACGGTGATCTTCACCGGCTGGGACTTCAGCTTCGCCGCAATTGCCTGAGCTTCCTCAAGGTTTGCAACGGCACGAGCGGCACGAGCAGCCTTGATGGACTCAACCTGCTTCTCACCGCCCTTGGTCCACACGAGTGCGAACCCGCGTGGAAGGAGGTAGTTACGGGCGTAGCCGTTCTTTACCTCAACAATGTCGCCCGCAGCACCCAGACCGGATACTTCGTGAGTCAGAATGATCTTTGCCATTTTGCTATCCCTCTTCCTTAGCCTCGGCCAGCGCCGGAGTAAGGCAGCAGGGCTACTTCACGTGCGTTCTTGATTGCCTGTGCGATCTTGCGCTGTTCCTGAACCGATACGCCGGTCACGCGACGAGCGCGGATCTTTCCGCGATCAGAGATGAACTTGCGCAGCAACGCTACGTCCTTGTAGTCGATGACGGTGATGTCAGCGGCCTTCAAGGGATTGGACTTTGGTTTGGGCTTACGGATTTCAGCCTTAGCCATCGTGGAGCTCCTTAGGTTTGGAGCCCGCAGAGAGATCTGCGGGATGGTGAATAAATAATTGTTAGAAAGGTGGCTCGTCGTTGCCTGGGTTACCCCAGCCACCGCCGCCGCCGTTGTTACCGCCGGAGTTGCCGCCGGTGCTCCACGGGTCGTTGGATGGAGCATTCCATCCACCGCCCTGCTGCGGCTGCTGTTGCTGCGGCTGCTGTGGGGCATTTTGCTGCGGCGCGTTGGAGAAACCTCCACCGCCGGCGTTGTTGCCAAAGCCGCCCTGGCCACCGCCGGAGCGCTGGGTACGGGTTACCTTGGCGGATGCAAAACGGAGCGACGGGCCGATTTCATCGACCTCTAGCTCCATGACGGTGCGACGTTCGCCTTCCTTGGTGTCGTACGAACGCGAGCGCAGACGACCCTGGGCGATGACTCGCATGCCCTTGGTGAACGTCTCGGCTACGTTTTCTGCAGCCTCTCGCCACACCGATGCACGCAAGAACAGGGCTTCCCCGTCCTTCCATTCATTGGACTGGCGATCGAAGGTGCGAGGAGTCGAAGCGATCGTGAAGTTCGCTACGGCTGAACCGGATGGCGTGAATCGCAGCTCCGGATCGGCGGTCAGATTTCCGATGACGGTAATAACAGTCTCGCCTGCCATTGACTCTCCTTACTCAGAATGAACGTTTGTCGTACAACGGAAGATGTTGCCAGCGTAATTAAACGCGGGCTTCTTCCGGACGGGTGACCTTGTGGCGCAGGATCTGCTCGTTGATCTTGAGCTGGCGCTCAAGCTCGAACGAAGTAGCTGGATCCGCGGTGTAGTTCACCACGATGTAGATGGCTTCTGCCTTCTTCTGGATCTCGTAAGACATCTTGCGACGTCCCCAGATATCGACCTTCTCGATCGATCCACCAGCAGCGCGAACAACCTCGAGGTACTTCTCGATGGTTGGTTCTACGGTGCGGTCATCGACCTCTGGATCGATGAGGACCATAAGTTCATAAGCACGCATGTGAACCCACCTCCTTTGGGCTAAACGGTCGCGGCATTTCCGCAACAGGAGGTTCTTGCGTTATCCGTGCTCCGCGGCACCCAAGTTTCGGGCGTGCAGTAGCACAGACCTTTCAATCCTACCCGAGATGTCGGTCTAGGCAGAACCCTTGGTGTCCTAGATCATGATCTCTTTATTGCTCGCCGTCCATCGCAGCTTCCAGACGATCGCCGAACACCGGCGCCAACGTGCGCATATAGGTGTCCGAAACATGATGCTTATCCCGGTAGACCAGTACATTTCCGATGACCGCCGGGCAGCGCTGGTCGATGCAGAACTGATCGCTGAAATCCAGCACCTGAACCCGCGGCTCAAGCTTCGCGGCCTGCCGGGTGGCATCCCCCTCTTCGAAGGCGGACTCCTTTTCGAAGGAGCATTGCTCCGGGTTAGAGGAGTGCTGCTCCACGCAGTCCCGCGCGTAGGAATCCTGCGGCGGCCGCGGCGTATCGACCACCGCGTACACCTGGCGTCCCGCGTCTTCGAGCTTGCCCCACTGCTCGGCGTATCCGCGCCCCGCATCCCCCACGAAACTCGCTCCGCCCCAATTAGCCGCAACGATCGCGTTGAGGTCCTCGCGTTCGCTCAGTTTCTTCAGCGTCTGCTCATTGGCTTCGGCGCAGTTGATCCCTCCCTCGCGTTCTGCGGTTCGGCTCTCGGCGCTGAACGGGCAGGAGTTCTTCAAATAGGTCACGACCTTCCAACCGCGCTCCTTGGCGTGGCCGGCGAGCGCCTCGAACCAGTGGGCCGCGTGGGAGTCGCCGACCAGGGCCACCGCAAAAGTGGCATCCTCGCTGCCGAATTCGCATTCCTTGATCCGGGTGGATTGCGGGTCCTGCACGCATTCGCCTAAATCCGGCTGATCGTCTTCGGCCGTTGCCGGCACCGGAATGATCTGGGGCTGATCCGCCAGATAGGCCGGGGCGCCAACGGATACGGAGGCGGCGCCGAAGCCGGCCGGCGGGTTCGCCAGCAGCGCCGCGACTTCTTGCTGCTCGCGTTCGATCGATTCGCGCTGCGCAACGCCCGGAACCAGCGCCACCGATGCAACCACCGCGATCATCGTGGCCCCTGCGAGCAGCGAGCGCTTCGCGGAGGCCGCCACTGGCCGCCAATGGCGTGCCGGGGTTTCGACGAAACGCAGGCTGGCCCAGGCCAATGCCAGGGATCCTGCCAAGAGAGCCAATGATTCCACCGGGGTCGGATCATGCCCGGTGAGGTGGATGGCGAAAACTATCAGTGGCCAGTGCCAGAGATACAAAGAGTATGAGGCCATGCCGACCCACTGCACCGGAGCAAAATTCACCAGCGCGTGCAACGAACCGGGACCCGAGGTGCTGCCTGCGGCAATGATGGCCGCACAGCCAAGCACCGGGAGGGCGGCTGCGATGCCGGGGAATACGGTCTGCGCGTCATAGCTGAAGGCCGCACCGAGAATTGCCGTCAGCGCGAGCAGCACCAGGGCATTGCGCACCGACCAGGAGCCGGCCCAGCGCGGCAGCCTGAAGGCACCGTGCGCATGCCCATCCGCGGCAAGGGCGAGCAGCCCGCCGGCCGCCAGTTCCCAGATGCGGGTGGTTGTGATGAAGTAGCCGGCCGGGTTCCCGGAATACCCGGTGAAGATCGAATAGCCCAAGGAGATCAGGGCAGTAGCCGTAAAGACGATCCACAGCATCCGCCGGCGGGAGGCAAAGCGATCGGCTCGCGGGCCGGGAAGGTTGTGTTTGACCAGCATGCAGACCGCCAGCACGAGCAGCGGCCAGAACAGGTAGAACTGCTCCTCAACCCCTAGGGACCAGAAGTGCTGCAGCGGTCCGGGTGCCTGTTCGGCCGCCAGGTAGTCCACGGAATCCGCGGCCAACACCCAGTTCTGCACCGAGAAGGCCGAGGCGAGGGCCTGCACGCCGACTGTCCCCCATAGGGTTTTGGGGAAGATGACCAGGGCCGCCGCAACGACCACCAGAATGACGAGCATTGCGGCCGGCAAGATCCTGCGGGCACGCCCGGCGAAGAAGGACGCCAGGTTCACCGTTCCGGTACGCTGCGCCTCGCGCAAAAGGTGCGAGGTGATCAAGAAGCCGGAGATCACGAAAAAGATATCCACGCCAATATAACCGCCGGGCAATAGTCCAGGCTCCAGGTGATAGGCAACCACCAAAAGGACCGCGAGGGCACGCAACGCCTGGATCTCGGGCCGGAAGTTCTTGGGGGCAGCAGAAGGAGAACTCATAGAGTCCTATCCGACCACCGCCGGGTTAACGGATAGCAACCAGCCGATGACCCGCAGGCCATCGGCAGGTACCAATCCCCTGTGCGGCAGCCGCAAGAAGCCAAAAACCGTATCGCCACCCACCTGCCGATCCGGGGCGCTGTTGGCTCGGTATCAAGCTGCTATGCCTCGCCGATGAACGTGCCCGGGAGAATAAGGCGCGGAACTCTCATCAGCTGCTACGTTTTTGCTTCTCCCGAATAAGATCGAGGGCCAAGATCGAACCGATGACGGCCTGACGCTGCCCAATCGTGAGGCTTGGGGCAAGCCGCAAGGCATAGGTGGATTTTCCGAGCAGGGCATTGCCCATACCCGACCATTCGCGCGAAACGCTGGCGAGCGCACCCACAGCCCCGGTGACCTGGAAATCGAATCCCCAGATATCACCGGACATTTCCAGCTCTTCGCCCTGGAAATCGATGGTGATTCGAGTTTTGAAGAAGGTGATTCGCTTGACCAGACTAGCCAGCGGATTGCCCTGCCCATCTAGGATTTCCAAGCGGTCGCGGCCCAAGGTCATGGTGTCTTTCACCTGTAGGACCGGATTGCCTGGACCATCGAAGACCGTAAGCTGCCGGGCCCCGGCAAACATTCGGCCCAGCGCGCTGCCACCCGTTTCAACGTGGGCAACCTGCACGCCAGCGCCGTCCCTGATGGCGAAGTCATTCTTCGAGATGTTTTTCGTCTGCTGGAACACCAACAGGTCTTGAGCGAAGATCGTCATGCAGGCGATTATGCCACCATGTGCCGCGGTACCCCGAGGTTCGAAGCGGCCAGCGGATCCAGCGGCAACGACCAACTCAAACTCCAAATGAACTCAGAATCAGAGCAAGATTTTGAGTTCATTTGGAGCTGAGCTCATTTTTGCCTAGGCTCCGAAGAACTCGCGGGAAACCTTCGAGAGGTACCAAGGATCGTCAACGCCGCACATCTCGCGTGCCGAATGCATGGAAAGCAGCGCGACGCCTACGTCCAGGGTGCGGATGCCCAAACGGGTGGCGGTCAGCGGGCCGATGGTCGAACCGCACGGTACCCGGTTGTTCGAGACGAACTCTTGGTATGGAACTCCTGCGTTCTCGCACCAATTCGCGAAGGCAGCCGCCCCGACCGCGTCGGTGGCGTAGCGCTGATTGGCATTGATCTTCAGCAACGGACCGCCGTTGAGCTGCGGTCGGTTGGCCGGGTCGTGACGCTCCGCATAGTTCGGGTGCACCGCGTGGCCGGCATCCGCGGAGAGGCAAACCGAGGCCGACATCGCCCGGGCGGTATCCTCGGTGCTCGCGCCGAAGGATGCCTGGATCCGGCCCAGCAGTTCTTCCAAGAACGGACCGCTGGCACCGGAACGCGATGCCGAACCAATTTCCTCGTGGTCGAAGGCGGCGAGCATGGCGATGCGGTTGCCCGAGGGATTCCGGGAGTAACCGGTCAATGCGATCAGCCCGGCATGCACGCTGGTGAGGTTGTCCAGTCGCGAACTGGCGAAGAAGTCCTTGCCGTGGCCGAAGACCTCGCCGCGCTGAGCCGGAGCGGTGAGCACGTCATAGCCCGCAACCAAGGCCGGGTCCACGCCCGCTGAGGCCGCCAGAATGCCTAGGATGTCCGCGTCTGCCAGATCCCCTGCGCCGAATATCGGGTTGGTGTGGGACTGCTTGTCCAAGGTCAGGCCTTCGTTGACCTGGCGGTCCAGGTGAATCGCGAGCTGCGGGATGCGCAGCAGTGGTTCGGTCTGCGCCAGGTGCACTGACCCGTCGCGCAGCACCAGGCGTCCGGCGAGCACCAGTTCGCGGTCCAGCCAGGAATTCAGCAGCGGACCGCCGTAGACCTCGACGCCTGCCTGCCACCATCCGTTGGAGCCGGTGGTTGGTTTGGGCTTGAGCTTAAAACCGGGTGAATCCGTGTGGGCACCGAGGATGTGGAAACCGCTGGTCGCGGTGGCTGCATCGGGCTGGACCCAGGCGATGACGGCGCCGTCGCGCACCACGTAGTAGGAGCCCGCGCTGAGGTTCCACGCGGCTGATTCGTCCAAGGCGGTGAAGCCCGCGGCCTCCAATCGTTTGGCAGCGCTGGCTGCCGCGTGGAAGCTCGACGGGGAGGTCGCTACGTATTCGGCCAGGTCTGCAATGTGGGCCATTGCTGCGGCTTGTGCCATAACTGGGTGCTCACTTCTTTCATCAGGTTGCGGTGTCGGCCTGAATTGCCGAGCTTTGTCCAGCTTAGTGGGCTTCTGCCGTGACCGGCTATGCCAACGAAGACACCATGGAGTTTTCGGCAACTTGCCTGCTGACTTTTGGAGTCCGCGCCGGATTGGGGACCCGCGGACTGACTCGATGCATGGCTCACCTTCGGCATTCGTGAACATCGAAGGGCTCTGACCAGCGAATCAAAAGGTATTGCACTTGACGAAGTGCCTGTATTCGGGCAATGCTGGCAGAAAGTAGCCAACTAGGAAACGAGCGAAATCATGACATCGACTCCTCACAGCCCAGATGAGATCCCGGTTGGTCACGAACCAACACCAGATCCAGCTGAGGTTGCCGTAGCAAAACCGGTTGCCGACCCGGTCGGCAAACCGAGAAAATCCAAGACCAAGACCCCGCCGCCCGAACCGGAGTCCAAGTTGCCCGCCACCAGGCTCGGACGGATCTGGACGGCATCCGTGCTGGGGCTCATTGTGCTGGTGCTGCTCATCATTTTCATTGCCCAGAATCAGGACCAGGTGACGCTGCGCTACTTCAGCTACGAAGGCCAGGTGAATCTGGGACTGGCGCTGTTCATTGCCGCAGTCGGTGGCGGCTTGCTCATTGCGGCAGCCGGGGCTGCCCGCGTGATCCAGCTGCGTGCCACCGCCAGGAGAGAGCGCAAGGCGCAGAAGCGCCGCTAGGCTCAAAAGCACTGCGGGCGGCACCCCTATTGGAGGCCGCCCGCAGCGCTTTGCTTTGCAAAAACCTTAGAAGTCCAGCCCCTGCGAAGGGATCACCAATCCGGTCTCGTAGGCGTAGACCACGGCCTGCACCCTATCTCGCAGATGCAGCTTGGTCAGGATGCGTCGCACATGTGTTTTGACCGTCGCCTCGGAGAGGAAGAACCGATGCGCAATCTCCGCATTGGACAGCCCCTCGGACAGGGCGCGCAGCACTTCCTGCTCCCGAGGTGTCAGATCATCGAGTAGCGGATCGCGTTCCGGAGCCTCCGCATTCTTCGCAGGCTGGCCTTTAGCGCCGTTGCGCACATAGGTCTCGAGCAGTCGCGCGGTCACGCGCGGTGCAACAACGGCATCCCCCGAAGCAACCAGCCGTACCGCGGAGACCAGCTCCTCGGGTGCCACATCCTTGAGCAAGAAGGCACTGGCACCGGCCTGCAAACCGGAAAAAGCGTACTCATCCAGGTCGAAGGTGGTCAAGATGATGATCTTCGTTTCCGGATGCTGCTTGGCGATCCGTTCGGTCGCCTCGAGGCCATCCATCTTCGGCATGCGCACATCCATCAGCACCACGTCCGGGGTCAACGCCGCGGTCTGTGTCAACGCTTCCAGGCCATCTGCTGCCTCCCCCACGATATGCATATCGGTTTCGCCTTCGAGAATCAGCCGGAAGCCCATGCGCAGCAGCGGCTGATCATCGACCAGCAGCACTTTAATATTTTCTTCCATCAGCTACTCCTTGGACCTTGGATTCTGCGTGCTGTATTCGGGCAATTGCAAGGTGGCTTTGACAATCCAACCGCCATTGGCCGCCGGCCCTGCGTTCACCGTTCCGTCAAAAAGCGCCACGCGTTCACGCATTCCGCGCAGTCCCTGACCGGTGCCGACGCTTGGCACACGGGTTGCATCACCGTCATCGATGATTTCGATCCGCACCTGGCTCGTACAGCGTTCCATTCGCACCTGCACGTTGCTGACATTGTGGGCGTAGCGCAGGGAGTTGGTCAACGACTCTTGGATAATGCGGAAGATCGTCAGCTGGAAGGCGGCGTCTTCGGGAAGTTGCTTGCCGGTGTATGTGTAGGTCAGTGGCAATCCTGCAACACGGAAGCCCTCAAGCAATTGGTCGAGGCTGCCGCCGGTTGGTTTAAGCTCTGGCTCACCGGTCTCATTCTGGCGTAGTACCCCGAGCATGCGGCGCATGTCGGCGAGCGCCGCCCGGCCGGTGCCCGAGAGCTCCTTGAGCACCTGCTCGGAACGTTCCTGGTCACGCCGCCCGACCACGCGCGCCCCTTCGGACAACGCAATCATCACCGAAAGCGAGTGGGCGACCACGTCATGCATTTCGCGGGCGATACGGTTCCGTTCCTGCACCTGGGCCAGGCGCGAGACCTGTGAGGCCCAGTGGTTGAGCTCGGCCTCGTGGATGCGCGCATTGCGGATGTTCGTACCGATAGCCGCGGCCGCGGCGTAAATGCCAATCAGGAACCCGCCGGTGACACCGATGAGAATACCGGAAGCCGCAGCGTCATCGAGGTTTTCTTCATCTGGTTGCGCGATCAGATCCGAAAGGTCCGGGTAACCCATCAGCACCATCATCAACAGTTGGAAGCAGCCGGCGAGCAGCGCGATGGGGATCGCACGCCGGCCAGAATAACTGGTTCCCACCGTATACAGGGCGATGGTCATGCCGACCCCGCCCATTCCGCCGCCTTGGCCGGCAATCAATATGCCAACGAATTCAAGGACAAAAACGATGCTCAGCACGGTGAGCGGCGCTTTACGACGCCAGAGCAGCACCAGCCCGATACTCACCGTCAGCAGCAAATACAGCGCCGGAGGTACCTGTGGCAGATAGGCCATCATGACGGTGTTGGGGAGCGCCAAGAAGAAGTAGATTACTACGGTTCCCACAACGACCACACGCGGATGGGTGCGCAGGTACCTGCGTACCCGGCCCATCCGCTTGGCCGCCAGCTCGTCGAAGGAGACTATCGGCTCCTGCAGCGATGTTTGGCTCATATCATCCAGTCTAGTTTGCTCAGCTGCTGCAACTCTTCTTAGACGTCTCGGCTCTTCAACAGCCAAGCGGCCAGAATGAGCGGAATCAGCGTCCATCCGGCTACCCCGAGCAGCTGCTGCCACTGCTCAAGCTCGCTGGGGTAGGACAGCGGCATAGCCAATGACATGCTCAGATTATCCGGGAGGAAACGGACGATGTCCTGGACCCAGTCGGCAAGCAAGGTGAGCAGCCCGGTGACCGCGGGGAGCACAAAGAACAACGCCACCAGCGAGGTAATCCCACCTGCAGAGTTGCGCAGCAGTGCGCCCAGCGCCAAACCGATCAGCGCAGCCATCACCACAGCCAAGACTCCGAACCAGAGCACGTTCTGGAAATCACCGCCGAAGTAGTTCAGCTCCATGTTGTAGTTCTTGGCCAATGGCATGCATACCAGGTAGGCAAGTGTGCTTCCGATGACCTGGACTACGGCGCAGAGCAGGGTAATCAGCGTAGCCTTGGCGGCGAATACGCGCAGACGCTGCGGGCTGGCCAAGAAGGTGCTCACCGCCGAACCGGTGGTGAATTCTCCGCTGACGAGCAGCACGCCCAAAACGCCGAGGATCAGCTGGGAGAACGCCAGGCCGGAACCCACGAGTTCTGCGGTAAAGGCCGCACTTGACATGTCGGGGGCGCCTGGCATCGGCGGGGCCTCGCCGGCAAAGGAGCCAACTCCCCACACGCCAAGGGCGGCAATGCCCATATTGAGCACGATCGCCACAAGCAGCAGAATACGGGTGGAATTCAGGGAGAAGAAGCGAATGGATTCCGAACGCAGCACACCACCGAAGGTGACCTTGCCGCGTGTTGGGGTTGCGAGCTGAGTACTCATTAGTTCGTTCCTCCGGCAACTGCTTCGTTGAGAATTCGTGATTTGTATTCGACCTCGTCGCGGGTCAATTCCATGTACGCGTCTTCCAGGGTCCGTTGCAGTGGACGCAACTCGCTCAGCACGACTCCGGCTTCCAGGGCACGGCGGCCGATCGATTCGGAATCCGGGCCGGCGACGCGCAAGGTATCCGCAT
>NZ_JBQSWU010000019.1:0-86379 GCF_052377485.1 Glutamicibacter sp. AOP38-B1-38
CTCGGTATTATCCGCAGTGTTCACATCGGTGTTGGCTCCAACAACGCTGAAGTTCACTGCGTCATTTGATCCGTTTTCGTCAGTTGCAGTGGCTGTATAGTCGTCAATTGGCAAGTCAGGGAATGTAACAGTCCAGGTACCATCTTCAGCATCAACAGTAGTCACCTGATCGGCCTGTCCCGGAATTGAGACAGTTACTTCGGAACCAGGCTCGCCGGTACCCGTTACGTCAACGGGGCCAACAGGAACTTCTTCGCCCTCGGTCGGAGTCAGGATATCGACTGGTGCGACAACTGCTTCTTCAGCAGCAGACTGTACTGTTGAAGACGCCAGCGACAGGTTGGCAAGGCCACCTGCAGCAACGTCTGGCAGCACAGTTACGGACAGCGCACGGACGGTAAAGCTGTCAGCGCCCAAGTCGCCATCGGTGAGCAGCGGTTCAGCGGTTGGCTGCTCGTTGATCGTGATGGTTACTACGCGATCAAGCACCCCACGCAGAACTGGCTCCAGCTGACCAGCGATTATGCTTACAGCTGGGTCTACAACCTCGCCAAGACCATTGCCGACGTTATCGAGCACGCCCTGTACCAATGGGCCAGTGGTAGTGGTAATACCATCTGCAACGGCAGCAGTAATTGGGTTCAGCAGGTCGCCGATATCAATAATTCCAAGCAGATCAAGCTCAGTTTCTGCCGTCGGTGCAGGCGCTTCGGTTCCAGCGAACTGGGCCAGCGTTCCTTCGATCAGTACACCGCCAGTTGCCGTAAGAGGGAATACTCCTGCGGTTATGTTCAGTTCGACCTTCACGTTCAAGTCATTCAAGACCGACTCGATGATGGAAGTTGCCTTGGTGGTAATTCCCGACAGTGATTCGGTGATTCCATTGGCGATAGCATTCGCTACATCTTCACCAATCAGAGGCGTGTTCGGATCGAAATTATTCAGATCCTGGCCGCTTTCTTCAATCAGCTTAGCCAGGTCGACGTGAACATCGCCGGTTCCGAGATCGATAGAAATCGAACCGCTATCGTTCGCGATAGGTGTTGCGATTAGCTCGTCAACAACAGTCTGGCCAACGGTGTCCAGCCCGTCGATCGTTACCTGAGCACTGTTAACGTTGACCAACGGAATCGCATTCGCGGCAGTTTCGATCTGATTCAGCAGCGAATCCAGCGCACCGCCTGTGGAAACAAGCCCGCTCACAGGGTCTACAGCGGTCTGGAATACTTCACCCAACGTGGTGCCAAGCGTACCCACCAGAGGGCTGCTCAGTTCCAGCTCGGCTCCCGCGATGACGTAATCGCTAGTAACCACGTCGTTGGTGCTTTCGGCTTCCGATGCCAGCGCACCAAGTTCGATACGAGCAGCGTCAAGGATCTGATCGGTTAGTCCTTCAACTCCAGCCTGGTCGAACAGTGCAGTCAGATCGATGTACGCTGGATCGTTTCCAACACCGGCGTTCGGGGATACTGCGATCGCACCGCCGTCGGTAATTGCGCCAGAGGATGCGCGAGCATGAATCTCAGTATCAGCAAGGCTGTAGCTGCTCAATCCTCCGAGTTCACCCAGGTCGATGAGGCCCACGCCTTCTGCATTCTTCAAGAGCGGAAGCTGGACGCCTGAACCTAGATCAATCGTCTCATCGGAAAGCAGACCGACATCCAGCTGTCCCTGATCGGCACCGGGATTGCCGTCATCCGGGAAACTCTGCTGAGTGAAGCCCGAACCCACAAGGTCTAAGGTCGACAAGTCAAGGTCAATAATATGAGCCTGAGCTTGCGAAGGATCGTCAGCGCTGAAGGCACTAGCCGGCGCTGCGCAAAGTACTGCCGAAGCAGCGAATACAGCCGTCGTTGTTCCAAACGCTAGGCCAGAAGTGGCCGTACGCCGGAAACGCGGCTTCTTGTTGGTATCTTTCAAAACTCGTGTCCTCCCACAAAGTCTTTCACTGATGCCCGATTTGCAGCGAGCCCCAATTGGTCCTCAAGTTGCGATGCTTCTTTCTCCTGTCGGATCAGAAGCCAAATCGTTCAATCGGAATGTTTCGAGTGCACTTCTGCAAAAGTGACCCATCCTTGACCCTATGCCGAGCAACCCCACACTCTCAGGTTTCTTTCAGCTAATTCTTTGCTAATTCAGGTTATTAATCTTGGCCACTTGGCTAAAAAATCTAGCTGATATGGGTTACCCGTCGGTAGCTGACATATACACTTCAATTGAAATTCATCAAAATTAGGTATTGACACCGCTTAGGTGGAGGTCCATTGTGAAAACCGTGTCTGATTTGAGACTTAACAGCCGACTGTCGGAGTGTTTTTTTAGCCACATGGCTATAGGATTACACTACAAGCAATGGATGAACTCATGTGGGGACATGAAGGGGCGATCTGTTGCACCTCAACCTGAGTATTTTCTGAATAAGGATGATGCCCCTTGCCCCCCTATTCGAGTCCATTTGGCCGATAGCGATCATTTTTCGCGCGCAGGGATTTCCGCTGTTTTAGCATCGGCCAATGACATTACGATCGAGAAAATCTCGGACTCGATGCATGAAGCAGTGCAAAATGCCGTGAGCTTTACCCCGCACATCGTGATTCTTGAGTACTCACTTAGCGGCACCGATATCCATCTCGCCATCCAGGATATTACGTCCCAAGCACCATCGACGAAGGTCGTGCTGCTCGCCAATTCATACGGGCGCGCGGAACTCGCGAAGGCCTACGAGTCGGGTAGTTCCGGACTGATTTCGAAGAATTCGATTAGCGCCGAGCTGCCCAGCGCGCTTCGCATGGTCGCCGCCGGCTATCAACTATTTGCCCAGCCCTCCGAAGGTTGGGAGAAGCCGCTGCGATTCGCCAGGCGATCCCAGAATCAAGCAATCATTGACAAAATG
Organism: Glutamicibacter sp. AOP38-B1-38; assembly: GCF_052377485.1. Classification (NCBI taxonomy): domain Bacteria; kingdom Bacillati; phylum Actinomycetota; class Actinomycetes; order Micrococcales; family Micrococcaceae; genus Glutamicibacter; species Glutamicibacter sp. AOP38-B1-38. The sequence continues at coordinate 2,894 of NZ_JBQSWU010000019.1, forward strand.
AGTGATCGCGACAGGCAACTCGTGCGTGGTGTCGCGTCAGGTATGACGAACATCCAGATTTCGCGATCAACGTACATCAGCGAAGGGTCGGTGAAGTTGCACTTGGCCCGGATCATGGACGAGCTTAGCGTTTCGAACCGAGTCCAACTAGCGGTCATCGCCTCTGAAACAGGTCTCATTACCTCAGCGGATCTGCTGACCGCTTAGTAGACGGTCCGCAATTGGCTGGCTGGAATCCACATTTCTTCACCTTCGCGGTCGATCTGCCGCCAGGCACCCTGGCGGGCCACGATCACCACGGCGGTGTCGGCCTGCAAAATGCGCGCCAAAGAGTGGTGGTCTCCAGGTCCGCGTCGGGCATTGAGCTGAATGGTCGTCAGTGCCCGTTGGTTGGGCACCGCGATGAGCCCGCCCTTGGCCGGACGCGACGGCAAGGTCTGCAGATACATGCTCGGGACCCAGCCCAGCAGTTGGCCAAACTGGATTTGCGACCACAGTCCCTGTTGCAGCACCATCCGCACCTTGCTCGCCTGCTCGACGACTTTGAGTACCGGATATCCCGTGCCGCTGCCCTTGCGCAGATTGAGAGTCGCGGTGGTGAGATGCGTTGCCTCGATCAGCGAATAGCGCGAAAGCACCCGCGAACCGCTATCTACTTCAGGATTGCCTTCAACGTTTTCTTCAAAGGCCGCCGGAATCGGTTCAAGATAGATATTCGGCAGCCACCCATAGATTCGGTGAACGTAAACATGCGCCCAGGAGCCGCGCACTTCAACGAGCGCAAGTTCCGTTCCCGAGCTCAGATTGCTCTGCACAAGGTAGTGTCGCCCGGCACCCTTACGTAGTTTCAGCTCTGCCGTCGTGCGGTGCGTATGCGTCGGTGACGACGTCCGAGCCGAAGGATGCGGATAACCCAATTGGTTCACAACCACCTCGATATAGAAAAACTTAGAGAACCAGCAATTAGCTGATTCCCTAAGTTTATTTCATGTTTGAAGAGTTTTTATCTTCCTGAAGTTTTATTCGCCTGCCGACGTACGTGCCCCGAGCTCGCGGTCCAGTCGCAGAATGCCGCTGCCGTCGTCTCCGACGAGCTTGAGCCGGTCCAGAATCTCGGAAACGGTGGCCTCTTCTTCGACCTGTTCCTCGATGAACCAGTTCAACATCGGGATCGAATCGATGTCGCCCTCAGTCTGTGCCAGTCGGTAGAGTTCCCGGATTGCTTCGGAAACCTTGCGCTCGTGGGACAGCGAAACGGTGAACGCGTCGACAACGGTCTTGACGTTCATCACCGGTGCCGGCTGTTCGCCGATCTTTGGACGGGCATCACGGTCGGTCATGTGAGTCATGAACTTCTCCGCATGCACTACTTCTTCTGCCGCCTGCGCACGGAACCAACCGGCAATGCCGGAAAGGCTCATAACGTCCATTTCCACTGCCAGCTGACGGTAAACGGTCGCAGCTGTCAATTCGAGAGTTAACTGAGTGTTGAAGGCCTCTGCCAATTTTCCTGTAAGTTCCATGTCTACAGACTACGACTCATTTTCCTGCTTGTCACCGAAGTTCGGACACACTTATCACGAGGGTAATTAGCGCATACTTTAGCGTTGACCAGTAGTTAATTGAGCCGATGCTAACAAAGGCAAGGGCAACAACCACCTGGGTCCTACCTATTTCCCCAGCCCAGCGCGGCGCAGAGCTTCGGCCATGGCCGTATTGGCGTTGGCTGCCGGTGCGGCCTTGCGATTCCCCTCCTGGCCACGCTCGCCCCGCTTGCTTGGCCCGCCGTTGGACCGGAGCCCACCCTGACCGCGCGGTTTTGTCTGTTCTGGCGTCGTTTTCTCGCCCGGCAGCTCGTCGTCCAAACGCAAGGTGAGCGAAATGCGCTTGCGCGTCGCATCGACTTCGAGGACCTTCACCTTGACGATCTGTCCCGAGCTGACTACTTCGCGCGGATCGGAGATGAACTTGTTGCTCATCGCCGAGACATGGATCAGTCCGTCTTGGTGCACGCCCAAATCTACGAACGCGCCGAAGGCTGCCACGTTGGACACGGTGCCCTCCATGATCATCCCCGGCTTGACGTCGGAAAGTGTTTCCACGCCTTCACGCAATGCGGCCGTAACGAATTCGCCGCGGGGGTCACGCGCCGGACGGCGAAGTTCTGCAATGACATCCCGTATCGTCGGCTCGCCGAACTGCTCGGTGGTGAAGTCGGCGGGGTTCAGCTCTTCTAAACGCCGTCCCTGGCTTTCGGCAGCCTGCTGCAGCTTATTGGCCAGCGCGTACGCTTCGGGATGTACCGAGGAGGCATCCAGGCGTTCCTTGCCACCGGTGATACGCAAGAAGCCGGCGCACTGCTCGAAGGCCTTGGCGCCCAAGCGCGGCACCTTCAGCAGCTCCTTGCGCGTGGCAAAAGCCCCGTTGGCGTTGCGGTGATCGACGATATTCCTGCTGAGCAGGGGGCCTACACCCGCCACGCGGGAAAGCAGCGCCGGGGACGCGGTATTTACGTCCACGCCGACCGCATTCACGCAGTCCTCAACGACAGCGTCCAAGGCACGGTCCAGTTTCGTGGCCCCGACATCGTGCTGGTACTGGCCCACACCAATGGATTTCGGATCGATCTTGACCAGCTCGGCCAAGGGATCCTGCAGGCGCCGGGCAATGGACACCGCGCCGCGGATCGACACGTCCAGGTCAGGTAGTTCCTGGCTGGCAAGTTCGGAGGCAGAGTAGACGGACGCTCCGGCCTCGGACACGATGACCTTGGACAGGTCCTTGCCGCCCAGTGCCTTGATGACCTCTGCGGCCAGGCGATCGGTTTCGCGTCCCGCGGTGCCGTTGCCCACGGCAATCAGCGAGGTGCCGTGCTTCTGCGCCAATCTGGTCAGCGTCTTCACCGACTCGTCCCACCGATTAGCCGGGGCATGCGGGTAGATGGTGGCTATATCTACGACCTTGCCGGTGAGATCGACTACCGCGACCTTCACCCCGGTGCGCAGACCCGGGTCGAGGCCGAGCACTGCCTTGCTGCCCGCCGGCGCAGCCAGCAGCACATCGCGCAGGTTGGCCGCGAAAATCTTCACCGATTCATCCTCGGCCGCTTCGAAGAGGCGAGCGCGCAGATCGGATTCAAATCGCGTGAGCAGCCGGGCCTTCCATGCCAGACGAACGGTCTGCGCCAGCCAGCTAGCGGCCGGTGCATCGGGGCTGGTGGAAATTCCGAGGGAGGAAGCGATGGCGTTTTCGTAACCGGTGCGCGCCGCGGCGAGCGCTTGCTCATCGCGCGGATCCGCCTCGGCGAACTGCAGTTTCAGCGCTCCGTCGCGTTCGCCGCGCAGCAAGGCCAGCACTCGGTGCGAAGGCAGCGAATCCAGGGTCGCCACATAGTCGAGGTAGTCCTTGTATTTACCTTGCGCCTCAACAGTAGCGGCGGCCGCGGCGCTGGCCCCGATCTTGCCCGACTTCCACAGCCGCTCGCGAAGCTCGGAAGCCAAGGCGACATCCTGGGAAACCCGCTCGGTCACGATCGAACGGGCACCGGAAAGCACATCCAGCTCGGTGCCGAAGCCGGCTTCGACGTTGAGGTAAGCGGCCGCGGCCACCTGCGGATCGGTGCTCGGATCGCCAAGCAGCAAATCCGCCAACGGTTCCAGCCCAGCTTCACGAGCTATCTGCGCCTTGGTCCGCCGCTTGGACTTGAACGGAAGGTAGATGTCTTCCAACTCGGCCTTGGTGGCAGCCGCCGAAATCGCGGCGTCAAGCTGATCGGTTAGTTTTCCGGCTTCGCTGATGGCTTCGCGTACCGTGACGCGGCGTTCTTCGAGTTCTCGCAAGTACCGCAGGCGTTCTTCGAGCAAACGCAGCTGCGTGTCCGAGAGCATCCCGGTGACTTCTTTTCGGTACCTAGCGATAAAGGGAACCGTTGACCCCGAGTCCAAAAGTTCCACGGCCGCTTTGACCTGCCAGACCGCGACTTTGGAGTTTCCAGATAGTTCGGCTGCCAGCTGTTCAATGATCTTCTGCTCTGTGCTACTCACCGAACCATTGTGCCCCAAAGAGCTTAATCTTCAGATGATCAACTCGGTTCACACCCAGCAGATCCTAAAACTTGGACGCTAGACTTGCTAGCTATGGGGAATGTAGCAATTCGAAAGTCAGCCGCGATACTCGCCGTATCGTCGCTCATCATGGTGACCGCTGGTTGTTCCGTGCTGGAAGACACCGCCACGTCGGCTGCCACGCAGCTCACCGACGCTGCCGCCACGGAGATGGTCCGCCAGGCCTGTGCGCCGGTCCAGGATGGCAGCATAGATGCCGGAGAGCTGCGTGTGCTCAGTTCCATCATCGGTTCGGTTGAAGGCGGCGGTTTGCCGCAGCCAATAGTCGATGTGCTCAAGGAACTGGCAAGTTCGGGAGACCAGGCGCCGCAAGCACTGCAAGATCGCCTGGTGCAGGCCTGCGATGATGCCAACGCAAACAACAACTAATCCCACGGTGATCTAGACTTTTGACCTATGGTCGAAATTCCCACCGGCGGTAAGGTCCGTCTTGACGCCTGGCTCTGGGCGGTGCGCATGTATAAGACTCGCTCGGCGGCAACCACCGCCTGCCGCGCCGGTCATGTTCGGCTCAATGGGGATCCGGTCAAGGCATCGCAGATCGTCGTACCCGGGGACCGCATCCGGGTCCGCAAGGACGGCTGGGATCGGGACCTTGAGGTCACCGGGCTCATTTCTAAGCGCGTCGGCGCGCCGGTAGCCGTCAAATGCTATCTGGACCACACCCCGCCCCGCGAGAAAGTCGTCATCCCGCAGGTCCCGATCCGCGACCGGGGTACCGGGCGCCCCACCAAGAAGGACCGCCGCGAAATTGATCGCTTGCGCACCTCCTGGCAGGGACCCGAAGACTAAGTCAGCTCGATCGCTGGCACGTCCACCGCGAAGTCGAAGATCTGTGCATAGAACGACAGCGAGCTTTCTAGCGCCTTGATGATATTTGCCGACTTGCGGAAGCCATGCTGTTCTCCGGCAAACAGGATGTAGGCATGCGGAATCCCCCGCTTGGCCAACGCGTCGGCCACCACCTGTGATTGAGCCGGCGGGACCACCTTGTCCTCATCGCCCTGGAGAAGCAGCACCGGGCAGGAAATCTTCTCCACATGGTTGATAGGCGCCCGCTTTTCGTACAGCTCTGCCGCTTCCGGGTAAGGACCGACCAAGGAGAACATGTACTGGGATTCGAAGTCGTGGGTATCCTCCACCAATCCCACCAGGTCCGAGACGCCGTACCGGCTGATGCCGGCGGTGAAGACCTCGGAGAAGGTCAGCGCGCACAGCACCGTCCAGCCGCCGGCGCTGCCGCCTTCGATGCCGATCCTTGCCGGATCGGCAAGTCCCCGGGCGATGAGCGCCTTGATCACCGCTACGGTGTCCGCCACGTCGACTACACCCCACGCGCCACGGAGCCGGTTTCGATAATCCCGGCCATAACCGGTGGAGCCACCATAGTTCACGTCCACCACACCGATGCCCCGCGAGGTGTAGTAGGCAACGGTGGCGCTCAGCGTTGCGACCGCTTGGCTGGTTGGCCCGCCGTGCACGAAGGTGACATACGGGGGCAGTTCCCCTTCTGCTCCCGCAAAGCCTTCTTGGCGGGGCTTGTAGAGCAGCGCGTGGACCGCCTGGCCGGCCGCGTTGGCGCATTCAAATTCTTCGACTTCCGGAAGCATGGCGGGCTCTGGCAGCTCGGCGATCGACCGGGTCACCGACCGGTGCTCCAGGGTCTCCACGTTGATCAAGGAGATCTCTTCGCCTTGGGTCAGCGAAGAGGTGCCAGCCAACAGCCACCCATCTTGCAACGCCAGCGGACGCACCCGGGTGAAGGGCAAGGCGAGGTCTTCCAGTCCCCCGGTAATCGTATGCACCCGTGCCAGCTTGGTCGTGCCCGTTCCGTAGGAACACAACAGGGTCTGCTGATTTTCGTTCAGATACCATCCGGTGCCTACCTGCCACAGCGGACCTGCGAACTCTGCGGCACGGTCAACCAGACGCACGGTGCGCCCGGAACTGAGCTGGTAGGTGTAGGGATTCCACCATCCCGAGGCATCCGAGATGAAGGTCAGCCGGTCATCGTCGGTCCATTCGGGCTGCATGACCGAGACCTCCGGGCCTCCGGCGATCACCGAGCCCCGCAAGGTTCCCTGCTCGGTGTATTCGGCGAGGTGGAGTTCGGTCGCATCCCAGGGCATATCCGGGTGTTCCCAGCTGATCCACGTCAGATGCGTGGCATCCGGGCTCAGCCGCGGCCCGGCGACAAACCGCGCCGGAGTGCTGAGCAGTCGAATGGCCGCCAGATCTTCGCTGGCGCTGCCGTCCAGCGGAATTTCCACGATATGGCGCACCGGTTCGGCCCGCAGGTCTTCCATAATTGCCAGCACCTGGCCCGCCGGCCCCGGCACGAATTCTGCGAAGCGCAGTGCCGGATCGCCGTCGATCATGCTTGGCGGGGTCAGCGCCACCGGCTCTTCATTGGCCAGCACCTTCAAGTAGACGCGCTGGTCTTCGAAGTTTGCAAAGACCACCGCGGGGACCGCCCCTTCGAGCAGCAGCCAGCTGGCACCCCCGTACTCATGCACCCGCGAGCGCACGTTATACGGTGCCGCGATCAGCTGACGTCCCGCCGCGGCAGCGCTGCGCCCATACTCGACAAGGGTCACCCGTCCGCCCTCGGCAGGCAGGCCTTCCTGCACGATCAGCTTGTCTCCGAAGAAGCAGGCTCCGCCGAGCGGTTTAGTGCCAGCCGCTACTTGCGCAGCTGAGATGGTCGAGGGCCAGGAACCAAAGGGCATGTGCTGAAGCATGTGTTCGATCCTAGTCATATTTCGGGCCAGGAACGACCCTCGACAAGCGCTAACTCGGTGCGCTTGGATGGAGCCATGGCAAAGTTCGTATTGTTCTTGCGCGGGGTTAACGTCGGCGGCGTCAAAGTTTTGATGAAAGATCTCGCGACACTGCTCGGCGAGGCCGGCTACGGCCCGGTTAAAACCGTGCTCGCCAGCGGCAATGCAATCCTCGACGCGCCGCACGGCGCGGCGCCCGAGCTGCGTGCGCACTGCGAGCAATTGCTGGCCGACTACTACGGCCGCCCCATTCCGGCGCTGGCTTTCAGCGCCGCCGAAGTCCATGAACTCGCCGCCGACTTCCCGGTGCCGGTGCCCGCGGCAGCTGCCGAGTTCCACCGCTACCTGACCCTGTGCGCCAGTGAGCGCGATGCCCAGGAACTATATGCCGCGGCGGCCCAACTCGCCGATGCTACGGTGGTGGCGGTGCGCGCCAGGAGCTTGTGCTGGATCAGCCCAAAGGGCCAAAGCCTTGAAACCCCGGTTTCGAAGCTTGTCACCGCGCAGGCGCGCCAGCGGATTATCACCACGCGCAACCTGAATACCTTAGTAAAACTTTCCACGATTATTCGCGCGCAGGAACTCGGAGAATAATAAGCTCTGCATCTGCTTCCACTCCAACTCGCTGAGGGCCACTACATGCTCATTGTCATCGAACTCGTTGGCATTTTCTTTTTCGCCGTCGCCGGCTCGTTGATGGCCGCGCGCCGCGGTTTTGACATGCTCGGTTCGGTATTCCTCGGCGGCGTCACCGGCCTGGGCGGCGGCGTGGTGCGCGACCTGATCCTGAACGAGTCCCCGGCCACCTTCGGGCATCCCATTTATTTCCTGCCGCCGGTGCTGGCCGCGTTGCTCGTTTATGGCTTTACTCCCGCCATCCAAAAACTTCACCGCCTGGTGCTGGTCTTCGATGCCGCGGGACTGGGCTTGTTCTGCATGACCGGCACACTCAAGGCCCTGCAGCACGATTTTAATCCGGTCACCGCGGTGCTGCTAGGGATGATTACCGGGGTGGGCGGCGGGCTGATGCGTGATGTCATTTCCAATGTCACCCCTGATTTGTTCAACCCGCGGGACATCTATGCGATCCCGGCGATGATCGGCGGCATCCTCACCGCGGTGTGCTGGAGCTTTGAGCTCTTCAACCCCATGGTCGGCGTGGGCATCGCGGCGCTGACCTTTGCCACGCGGCTGGCCTCGCTGAAGTTCGGCTGGCGCATCCCGCTGGCGGCCGGACACTGGCACCGGCCTACCCCGGGATCCCCACCGGAGAACGGACCGCAACGGCATTTCTAGTTCCGCCTAGTCCACGCGTTCGAGCTTGCCCTCGTTTTCGGCACCCGGCGCGCTGTCCTCGATGGTGCGCGATGGATTGATGATCACCGCTCCGAGCAGCATCACCACGATGCACACCCCGAGCATCGAGAAGGCCACGCCCCAGGATCCGCTGGCCTGCTGCACGACGCCGAAGAGCATCGGAACGATGGCGGCGCCGGCATAGCCCAGGCCCTGGGCGAAGCCCGAAAGCACGCCCGAACCGTAGGTGGTGCGCGAGCGCAGGTTCATCATCAACAGCGCGATGGCGAAGGTGCCCTGGCCCAGGCCCGCCATCGACACCCAGAACCAGGTTCCCTGGGTCGGGGAAAGATAGATTCCGAGGTGGCCGGTAATCCAGCAGGCGGTGAACACGCCCACCGCGATGATCGGGTTCTTCAAGCGCGGAACCCACAGCGGGACCAACAGTGCCACCGGCAATCCGAGGATCGCGAAGAGCGCGAGCATATTTCCGCTGGCCGCCTCGTCCAGGCCCTGGGCGTACAGGTACGGCGGCAGCCAGGTGAAGTACACATAGGTCTGCGCTGAGTTGCCGGCAAGGAAGATGGCCAGCCCCCAGGCGACCTTGGACTTCCACGGGTTGATCCGCGCGATCTCGTGTCCCCCGGCCGCCGGCAATGCCGCCTCCGGGCGCTCCACGCGGCGGTCCGCAAACAGCTGCATCATCCAGGGGATCAGCACGATCCCGGACAACAGGGCCCACGAGCCGATCGAGGTCTGCCAGCTGCCGACATTGGCGAAGGGAACCGAGAATTGCGGCGCCAGCCAGGTGCCGATGGCGATCATCGTGACGTATCCGCTGGTGACAACGCCGATGCGGTCCGGGAAGTATTTTTTCACCAACGGCGGCAGCACCACGTTGCCCATGCCGTAACCGGCCAGGGTGACAATGGACAAGGCCAGGAAGGGATAGACATTGGGCATCAATGGCCGTGCCAGCTGTCCGGCCACGGCCAGCGCGACCGCGATGACCAGCGTACGCTCCAGGCCCCAAAGCCGAATCAGCCGCGGGGTCAACAGCCCGAAGACGGCGAATGAGATCGGTGCCAGCATGGCCAGCAGCCCGGTGGTGAATTCGGTGAACTCGATATCTTCTTGGATGCGGGCCAGCAGCGGCGGCACGGACACTACCGCCGCGCGCAGCGACAGGGCCATCAGCAAGATGCCAAGCAGCGCCCCGATACGGCCTTTGAGCCGGTTCCTTGTGCCGTCTTCGGCCATGTGACACATCCCTGCAGAATTATTCGTTGAGTTCTTTCAACTTTTTGAGTTGCGGGACCAATTCTAGTAATTCTTTGAGCCGACCCTCAAAATTGCTTTGATACCAGGAGCCGGGCATGGCCAGATGCGCATAGAGCCCCTCGCCAATCAGGATGACCAGATGCGCGATCGCCGGGTCCCCCACTTCGTCGAGGATTAGCTGCAGCCACCGGGCGTGCACGTCCTCGAGCATCGCCGCGGCGCTGCCGACTCCGGCCTGCGCCAGGCGCTGCACCGCGACCAGATGGCGGTCCAATTCGGTGTCGACTTCCGCCGAGGTCTGCACGTAATAAACCGAGGCGCCCTCTGCGGCCTCGTGCATCCGATCGAGATCCAGTTGGACGTGCTCCTCGGTGGACTCGATCACCCCGGCGGCGAGCGCTTCCTTCGAGGCAAAGTGGTAAAGCAGTCCGCCTTTTGAAACTCCTGCTCGTGTCGCGGCGGCTTCGAGGGTTGCCGCACGTTCCCCTTCTTCGCAGAGCAGCGAGATATAAGCATCCAGTACCTTCGTGCGTGCCGCAGGTGGACGGGCCATGAATCTCCTTAGGGTTTAGACGGTGACGGATTTAACCTTACATTCGATGGTAACTATACCAACCGGACGGTACAGTTACTCTTGAGGGTGAAACCACACCCCCAATTTCCTACGCACTAATTTCAAAGGCCAATCCCATGAGCTCACAGATCACCGAACGCGCCTCCACGCTGAGTCGTTCGCGCCGCTGGGCCGCTCTGACCGTACTGCTTTTCCCGGTACTACTCGTCTCCGTGGACAACACGGTGCTGTCATTCGCGGTTCCCGCCATCTCGGGTGCGCTATCGCCTAGCGGTACGCAACTGCTATGGATCATCGACATCTACCCACTGATCCTCGCGGGACTGCTAGTCCCCATGGGCTTCCTGGGTGACCGGATTGGCCGACGCAAGGTGCTGCTGATCGGTGCCACGGGATTCGCGCTGATCTCCGCGTTGGCGGCCTTCGCCACCGACGCCTTCCAGCTGGTGCTCGCCCGCGCCCTGCTCGGTATTTTCGGCGCCATGCTGATGCCGGCCACGCTCTCCTTGATCCGCAATATCTTCCCCGACGCCAAAGAACGCCGGACCGCGGTAGCCATCTGGGCCAGCGCATTCTCCGGCGGAGCGGTCCTCGGCCCCATCATCGGCGGGCTCCTTCTGGAGCACTTCTGGTGGGGTTCGGTCTTCCTGCTGGCAGTTCCGATGCTGCTGCCGCTGCTCATCGGCGGCCTGCTGCTGTTGCCCGAATCCAAGGACCCGAATCCCGGGCGAGTCGATCCGCTGTCCATCGTCCTGGTCATCTTCACCTTGCTGCCCTTCGTCTACGCGATCAAGTCCTTCACCTCCGAGCCGCTGTACGTGGTCATTGGCGCCGTAGCGCTCTCCGTTGCCAGCGGGGTGGGCTTCGTACGCCGCCAGCTGGCCGCCGCCAATCCGATGATCGACGTGCGCCTGTTTTCCAATGCCGCGTTCTCCGGAGCGCTGACGGTGAACCTGATCGGCGTCTTCTCGCTGGTGGGCTTCATCTACTTCGTTTCCCAGCATCTGCAGCTCATCGCCGGATACAGCCCGCTCGATGCCGGCCTGCTGATGACCCCGGGCCTGGTCTTGACGATGGTCTTCGGCCTCGTCTCGGTCCCACTGGCCGCGCGCTTCGGCGCACCGGCCATCATGGTCGGCGGCCTGATGCTTTCGGCCGTGGCCTACGCGGTGGTCGTTTTCGCCGGTTCCTCCGGAGATGTCTTCTGGCTCATGGCGGCCTTCTGCGTCCTGGGAATTGGTGTGGGCATGTCAGAGACCCTGTCCAATGACATGGTGCTCACCGCGGTGCCCGCCTCGAAGTCGGGGGCGGCCTCGGCAATCTCGGAAACCGCCTATGAGGTCGGAGCGGTGCTCGGGGTGGCCGTGCTCGGCACCATTTTGAATACCGTCTATGCCGCGCAACTCAAGGTTCCGGAAGCCCTCGACGCCGCGGCGACCCAAGCGGCCGGGGAGACCCTGAGCGGTGCGCATCAGATTGCGCAGGGGCTGCCCGCCGATCAGGCGCAGGCGCTTTTGGCCTCCGCCGCCCACGCTTTTGACCACGGGGTGCTCATCACTTCGAGCATCGCAGCGGTGCTGGCCCTGGTCGCCGCAATCGTGGTGGCTCGAATCATCAAACCCGCTACTCGGTAAACGATTTGGGACACTTTCCGAAAATCTAGATTAATTAGGTCAAAGTTATTCAAAAGTTGCGAATCTCGACGTAGGCTAGGCAGTGTAGTTCCAAAGTAATTCGCGAAGAACCCTTTAGAAGTTTGTGAATGTCGATCCGCATGGTTGGCGCGAACCCCTTCTAGACGTGAAGTGAATGACTTGGCTGCTTCGTAGGACGAGGGAACTTCGGTTTCAACGTCTCTCGTGGATTACAACCAAGCTCACCAAAAAATCGGTGAGGAACGTCTGAAAGGACCAAATAGTATAATGGCAACCGGTATCGTCAAGTGGTTTAATGCTGAAAAAGGCTTCGGCTTCATCGCTCCAGACAGCGGAGATCCTGACGTCTTTGCTCACTTCTCCGCCATCCAGACCCAGGGCTTCCGTACCCTGGAAGAAGGCCAGAAGGTTGAGTTCGAAGTAGTTGAGGGCCCTAAGGGTCTTCAGGCAGCGGACATCCGCGGACTCTAAAGCGTCTTAGGCGAATAGCCCCTAGACATTAGCGTCAACGGCGTCTTCCCGGAATCATCCGGGAAGACGCCGTTTTCACGTGTAATTGGCTTCACGGAATAGTCCCGCACCTCGGTGGGTTGTACCAAACGTGAAGCTTTCGATTCTGGACCTTGCCCCGGTTGCACCTAATAGCACCATTTCCGACTCATTCAAGTCATCTGTACGCCTCGCTCAGCTTGCTGAGCGCACCGGCTATGAACGTGTTTGGTACGCCGAGCACCACAACATGCCGACCATCGCCTCCAGCGCGACCTCCCTGTTGATCAGCCACGTGGCCCACCACACCGAGCGCATCCGTTTGGGCTCTGGCGGCATTATGCTCCCCAACCACTCGCCGCTGGTGATTGCCGAGCAATTCGGCACCCTGGCCGAGATCTTCGGCGATCGCATCGACCTGGGAATGGGACGCGCCCCGGGCACCGATATGACCACCTTGCGCGCGCTGCGGCGCGACGCCTCCGCCGCCGACTCCTTCCCGCACGATGTGCTGGAACTCCAGGCCTACCTGGCCGGCGAGTCACGCATTCCCGGAGTGCAGGCCATCCCGGGGGCGGGCACCAACGTTCCGCTCTACATTCTGGGCTCCTCGCTCTTCGGCGCGCAGCTAGCCGCGCAGCTCGGCCTTCCCTACTCCTTCGCCTCGCATTTCGCCCCGGCGGCCCTGCAGCAGGCGGTTAAGACCTACCGCGAGCAGTTCAAGCCCTCGGCCCAGCTGGCCGAACCATATGTCATCGCCGGCGTCGGGGTGATTGCCGCCGAAAGCGTGCAGCACGCCCACGAGCTCAAGGTGGCCTCCGAACGCCACCGCGTCGCGTCCTTCTTGGGCCGCAATGCAAAGAAGGAATTCACCGAAGCCGAACTCGACATGGTGATGGATACTCCGCAGGCCGAGCAGATCTTGGACATGATGCGCTTCACCGCCATCGGAACCGGCGATAACGTGGCCGAGTACCTTGCCGATTTCGCCGAAACCGCCCAGGCGGACGAGCTGATCACCGTGCACCACCCATTGCTCGAAGAGGACCGGTTGAATTCGGTCAACCTCACCGCACAGGCCTGCAAGCTGGTTACCGCGGGCTGATGCGCACCGGGCCGGCAATCTCGTCGCCGCCCTAGCGCCACAGCGATCCGCCCCGAAAGGAACCGGCCACGCACCATAGCGGTGCGTGGCAGGATTCCGGGGTGGATCGCTTCTGTTTTAACGCCCACGTGGGCAAGCGGACTCAGTGGCCGGGCGGAAAGGCGGAAGCACTCAGCGATTCCAGGCTATGCCCGAGCGGCGCGGTCCTTCGCCAACGAGGCCACGGACCACCCGGTGAGCAGCAGCGCCAGCAGCGCGCAGAGCACGCTGAAGACCAGAATGCTCAGTTCCTGGCCATAGACCCCCACCGCCCAGCCCAAGACGATCACCGGCAGCGCGCTGCCGAGGTAGGTCACCAGGTAGATGGTCGACACGGTCTGGGCGTGCCAGGAAGCCGCCACGGCATTCACCGCGCCGCTGAACGCGGTCCGGAACGCGATCCCCTGCCCCAGGCCGATCAGCGCCAGCGCCAGCATCGCCAACCAGAGCGAGCCGAGCTCGGCGGCCACCACCAGGCCAATGGTGCTGGCGGCCAGCAGCATCAGGCCGAGCGGCAGCAGGCGCTGGCCGCCGCGGATCACCACCTGGGACAGCGCCGAGATTCCCAAGGGAAGTCCCGCAACCAGCCCGATCATCGGCAGCGAGGTCAGCTCGAAAACCTGCGCGAAATAGCCCGGGGCCAAGGACAAGGTGAAACCGAACACGGCAAAGCTCAAGAATCCGACCAGCGCGCCCATCCAGAATTTGGCGCGCGCCTCGCGTGGGATCCCCAGCCGGCGCGGGGCCAGCGCGCGGTGCCGTTGCCCGCGCTCGGCCATGGCAATGGCCGGGCGCGCCTGCAGCGCGACCAATGGAATGAGCGTCACGAGCAGCAGCACCGCTTGCACGGTGAACACCGTGGTCCGCCCGCCGGGCAGCAAGGCCAGCACGCCGCCGAGCAAGGGGCCGAAGGCCACGCCCCCGGAGGAGGCCAGCAGGGTGAAGCGCGAGGCCCATTCGGGCTTATGCGGCAGCAGCTCGCGCAGCGCCGCGGCGCTGGCTCCGGTGGCCAGGGCCACCCCGGCCCCCTGCAGGCCTCGCCCGAGGCACAGTTCCCACAGGTTTGAGGCAGCACCGAAGCTCAGCGTGCCCACCAGCGAGATGATGATGGCAAGCACCAGCGCGGCCCGGCGGCCGATGTGATCGGACCAGTGGCCCACGATGGACAGGAAGAACATCAGCGAACAGACGTAGCTGGCGAAGGCGATGGTGGTCCCCATGGCGCCCAGGGAGAGATCGGCCTGCAGCTGCGGGTAGAGCGGCGTCGCCAAATTCGCGCCCACCAGCAAGGTGAAGCTCACCAGCACGGTGATGCTCAGCCGCGTGGTAGTGCCCGGATTCCAGGTCAGCGGCCTGAGCCGAGCCGGCTGCATGCGCAGTTCGCTGATTACCGACATGGGGTCTCCCAAAAGGCGGGTGGTCCAAAGGATGTCGCCAGGTTGTTGCACTCAAAAGTTTTTAGCGGTGGGGTTGCTCGCTACCCCACCGGCTAGTTGAGCGATCTGTAAGAAAATGTCTACTGATCTAGATCGTTCACTCATAAATATCCGCCAAAGAAGGACGCTTCGGCTCTAAAGTTGTTAGAGTTTGAGCAAAATAGTCAAAAACTTGGCCCCCGCGGGTCCTAGGAGTGAGCAAATGGTGCGTTTGGATGACGTGGATCTGAAAATTCTCTTGGCGTTGATCCGCGATCCGCGGATCCAGATCTCGGATCTCGCCGACGAGGTCGGCGTGGCCCGCAACACCGCCCAGTCGCGCCTCCGCCGCCTGCAGCGCGCGGATGTGCTGCGCGAAGGCGGCCGCGACCTCGACCTGGCCAAGCTCGGCTACGACGTACTGGCCTTCGTCACCTTGGAGGTGCTGCACCGCGACCTCGATACCGTGGTGACCTCGCTGCGGCAGATTCCCAACGTGCTGGAAATCCACGAAACCTCCGGCCGTGGAGATGTCTGGGTGCGGCTGATCGCTACCGATACCCACCAGTTGCAGTCGGGGCTGCGGCAGATCCTGCGGATCAAGGGTGTCACCCGGTCCGAAACCACCTTCGCACTCCACACCCACCTGGCCTACCGGGCCGCTCCGCTGCTGGAGCACTACGCCGAACACAATCACTGAGCAGCGCGAAAATACAAGTCTTTCCTTGTGCGCCTTCCCGGCCTAGGCTGTGATTACGAGAAGTCATGAGGGATGCCCCCGGCTCTCGTCGGGTCCCTCGCATTCTGTGGAGGAGTACGTGATGACCAAGGATTTCGAACCAACCGACTTCGCACCCGAATACGGGAACGACATCTACGAGCCCGACGACGGCCGCGATTCGCAAGCCTATGAGGGCTCCAGCGATTCGCCCGAAACGATGCGGAACATCGACCCGTTGGCCACCCGCGCCTACCTGCTCGATGACGATCTGGAAACCGAGGCGCAGCTGGATAACGAATTCACCGAAGAATCCAACGCCGACGAAGATGAGGACTAGCTCACTGACTAAGCAGCCCTTAGGCTTCAGCGTTTAGACTTTAGAAGTGATCAATCCAGTTCATCTGCGCACCCTGCTCGAAGTGGTGGCGCATCGTTCCTTTGCCACGGCCGCAACCCGGCTGGGCTACACTGCCAGCGCCGTCTCCCAACAGATGACCGCCTTAGAACGCAGCACCGGAACCACGTTGTTCCTGCGTGGCGCCCGCTCCATCACCCCCACGCCCGGGGCACTGCGCATGGTGCGCCACGCCAAGCGCGTGCTCACCGACCTCGACGCCCTGATGGCCGACGTAGCGACCATCTCCACGGATTCCACAGACCGTGAGGAGATCAAGCTCGGCATCTTCCCGTCCCTGGCCACCTACGCGCTGCCCAAGCTGCTGACCAGCGAAGACTGGAACTCCCTGGGCATCAATTTGCGCCTGTGGATCGGCGAACCCCAGCAAACCGTCGCCGGCCTGGGCAACGGCGGGGACCTGGACCTCGCGCTCATCTTCCAGGTGGGACCCGGCGGGCTGAGCTGGCCCGCCTCTCTGGAACGCGCCTGGCTGGGCGATGACCAGTTCCGCGTGGTCATCCCGGCCTCGTGGCCGATCGCAGACGACGCCCAGCTGACCGTGGACCAGCTCGCCGAATGGCCGTGGATCTTCCACCACCCGGGCACCTCGGACGCCACCTTGATCTCCCGGCTCTTCGCCTCGTACAACATCCACCCGCAGGTCGCGGCCTACTGCGACGATTTTAACGCGTCGCTGAATCTAGTCTCCTCGGGCCTCGGCGCCGCCTTGGTGCCGGATCTGGCCATGACCCAGGCCCCCGCGGGCCTGCGTATTGTCGATGCACCGGAAATCCGGCTCGCCCGCTCGATTTTCGCCTTGAAGCCGGAGAATTCGAAGAAGCCCAAGGTTGCCCTCGTTTTGGACCGGCTCACGCAGATCCTTTCCGACTAGGCTGGAAAGCGGTTATCGGTAGGCAGCCTCGGAAAGGGCGATCGTGGAAGAACTAGTCGTAGCGTCCGTGCACGGACCGGTAGGACATCTTGAACTGAACCGTCCGGGCAAACTCAACGCCTTGACCTTGTCCATGCTCCAAGAGCTGCACCGGGTCCTGCAGCTGTGGGCCGAGGACCCGAAGATCGGGCTCGTTTTGCTCACCGGACGCGGCGAGCGGGGGTTCTGCGCCGGAGGAGATATCGCCGACTTCCATGCCGCGATCACCGGTGGCCGGCACGCGGACTTCCTGGAACTGCTCGCCCTGGAGTTCCGCACCGACCACTTGATTTCGGTCTACCCCAAGCCGCTGATTACGCTGGCCCACGGGATCACCATGGGCGGCGGCATCGGCCTGGCCAGCCACGCACCGGTGCGCCTGGTCACCGCCGACGCGAAGCTGGCCATGCCCGAAGCGCGCATCGGCTACACCCCGGATGTTGGCGGAAGCCACCTGCTGGCCAACGCGCCGGGGCACTTCGGCGAATACTTCGCCATGACGGCCACTTCCTTCAGCGGCGCGGACGCGGTCTTCCTGGGTTTCGCCGACGCGGTCATTAGCGAATCCCTCGCCGCGTCCATAGTTGATGAGCTCGATGACCTGATCGGCCTGGGCGCCGCGGAGATCGCCGCGGCCTTCGAGGTGCTCCACGCGGTTCCCGAATCCCGTCGGCTGGAAATCGAACAGGGCTGGATCGATTACGCCTTCGGCGCCGAGAGCCCGGACGCGGTCCTGGAACGATTGCAGTCCATGGTCCACCCCGGCGCGCGCCGCGCGGCCGAGATGATATCCGCGAACTCCCCGACCAGCGTGGCCGCGGCGTTCCATGCGGTGCGTGCGGCCCGCGCCGAGCAGAACCTGCGCGGCGCCCTGGACCGGGAGCTGCGCCTGGCGGAGCACCTGATGCACCAGCCCGACCTGGCCGAAGGCATCCGCGCCCAGGTCATCGACAAGGACCGGAATCCCAGCTGGCAACCCGCAGCGCCGCGCGAGGTCAACGCCGCCGCGCTGCTGGCGCTCATGGGCGAGTAGCTTCGGTTCAGGACCCTGGCTGGCCTTCGGGCCGGGTGACATCGCTGGGCACCGGATGGACCTTCTGCGAATCGCGCGGCTCCACGCGCGTGGCCTTCACCGCTTCGCCGGGTTCACTGAGCCGGCGGGCCGGGGCCAGCGCCACACTGCTCGGGAGGCCGAAATGCACCGGGGCGTGTTCGCCGAAGTGATCCGCGTCCGCCTCCTGCCAGTCATCCCGCCACGAGGCCGGAGGATTCTCCAGCAGCTCGCCGGGCTGCAGCCAGTGGAACAGCGAGGCGTAGGAGCGGGTCGACTGGAGATTCACCCGGCGCCGCAGCATCCGGGTGTTCAGCTGGTCCGGACCGTGCAGGCCCATGGACGCCATGATCTGTCCCGCCTCGGTGACCGTCAGCCGGTGGTAGTTGTACACCCGGTGGCCCTTGTCCTCGACGTCCAAGGCGCGCATGAGCCGCTTGTTCTGCGTCGCTACGCCAACCGGGCAGTGGTTCGTATGGCACTTCTGCGCCTGGATGCAGCCGGTGGCCATCATCATCGGCCGGGCGGAAAAGGCGAAGTCCGCGCCCTGGATCAGGCGCTTGACGATATCCGAGCCGTTGGCGATCTTCCCTGCCGCCGCCAGGCGGATTTCGTGGCGCAGCCCGGCGCCCATCAACACGTTGTGGACCAGCATCAGCCCCTCGGTCAGGGGTGTCCCCACATGGTCTTCGTACTCCAGGGGTGCGGCGCCGGTGCCGCCTTCGGCACCGTCCACGGTGATGAAGTCAACCAGCACCCCGGTTTCGATCATGGCCTTGCAGATCGCCATCACATCGGTGCGTGAACCGACGCAGAATTTGATTCCCACCGGTTTGCCGCCGGAGAGCTTGCGCAGCTTTGAAACGAAGGCCAGCAGTTCGCGCGGGGTAGAGAATTCGGCGTGGCTCGCCGGGGAAATGCAGTCCTGGCCCATCGGCACCTCGCGGGCCTCGGAGATTTCCGCGGTCACCTTCGCCGCCGGAAGCACCCCGCCGAGTCCGGGCTTTGCACCCTGCGACATCTTGATGGTGATGCCCTTGACCTGCGGGAGGTTGGCCTTCTGCGCAAAGGTCTCGGGGTTGAACCGGCCTTCGGGGGTGCGGCAGCCGAAGTAGCCCGAACCGATCTCCCAGAAGAGGTCCGCACCGTGCTCCAGATGGTATTTGGTCAGCCCGCCCTCGCCGGTCTCGTGGACAAAATCCCCCATGGCCGCGCCCTTGTTCATCGCCAGCACCGCGTTGGCCGAGAGCGACCCGAAGCTCATCGAGGAGATGTTCAGCAGCGACATCTCATAGGGCTGGGCGCACTGGCTCGAACCGATTTCCACCCGGTGCTGCTCCTTGCTCGGAGCCACCGGCGCGCTTGAATGCAGCAGGTATTCGTGGCCGACCTCGTTCACCTTCAGCTCGGTGCCGAAAGCCTTGTGGCTGTCGGCGCCCTTGGCCCGGGCGTAGATCATCGAGCGGGTGTCGCGGTCAAAGGGCGTGCCGTCGGTGTTCCGCTCGATGAAGTACTGCTGGATCTCCGGGCGGATGAATTCGAACAGGTAGCGGGCATGTCCCAGAATGGGGAAGTTGCGCAGGATCGCATGCCGTTTCTGCGTCATGTCCCGGATCCCCACGGCCACCAGCACCGCGGTGAGCGCCACCAGGATCCACCACACCCAGTTGCCGGAAGTTCCCGCCAGCAGCGCCGTGAGCACAAACCCGGCGGCGAGCACGAACAGGAACAGAATCACTACTATTCGCATCATGTTTTCGACCCTACTGCCTGCACCGGGACTTGTCAGGGATTAGCCCCCGGTATCGATCCGATCGTTTTCGCGCAGCACCATCTGGTAGAACTCGCTGGTGCCATCGGCCAGCAGCTGTTGGGGGGAACCGGTTTCGACCACCCGCCCCTCGCGCAGCACCAGCACCTCGCTGGCCTCTTGCACGATGGAAAGGCGGTGGCTGATCATCAGCACCCCCATCCCGTATCCGCGGCGCTCATTTATCGCCTTCAGCACCAGGGCTTCGCTCGCGGCATCCAGTGCGCTGGTCGATTCGTCCATAACCAGCAGCGCCGGGTGCCGCAGCAGGGCGCGCGCCAGGGCCAAGCGCTGGCGCTGGCCGCCGGAAAGCCTGGTGGAACGATCTGCCAGCCGGGTGTCCAGGCCCTGCGGCTGCTGCTCCAGCCATTCGCCCAGACCCAGCTCCTCAAGCACCGCGCGGAGCTCCTCGTCGGTAGTTCCGGTGGTGCCCAAGAGCAGATTTTCGCGGACCGTGCCGCGGACCATCACCGCCTCCTGGGAGACCACCACGATGCGCGAACGCAGCGCCTGGAGCGGTACCGCATCCAGGGCGGCCCCGCCAAAGCTGAGCCTTCCGCCGGCCGGCAGCGCCCGGACCAGCGCGGCGGTGATGGAGGATTTCCCGGAGCCCGAGGCGCCCACCAGCGCCACCAGTTCCCCGGGCTCCACCGTGAAGTCCACCTGCTGCACCACTTCGCGCTGCCCGTGCCGCACGGTGAGGTCTTGGACGTTCAGCGTCCCGGTATCCGGCAGGTCCCCCGCCTCGCTCGGCTCGGCCACGGCCGGTGGCGCGCTGGCGGTGGCGAACAATCGGCGAGCGCTCGCCAGGGAGTCCTGCAGCCCCAGCACGAACCCGTCCACGGCGCGCACCGGCTCGAAGGAAGGGACCGCGATCACCACCAGGATGATCGTGGCCGCCGTGCCTTGGACGGAATCGGTGAGCAGCAGGGCCAGCGCGCTGCCCCAGATGACGATCTGGCTCAGCGCCGCGCGCAGCCCGGTCACCCAGCTGGCCCGGTGGGCTTCCCGGGTATCCGCCGCTCCGGCCTCATCCATGCGCTTGAGCATCCGCCCACCGGCGCCGAAGGCGTGGAGCACTTCGATGCCCGCCAGGGATTCGATGATGATCCGGTTCTGGCTGCCGCGCACCTGTGCGGCGCTGCCAGCCGCCTGGCGCAGCGCGCCGACCCCGAGCAGCGGCAGCAGCAGTCCGACCAGCAGATAGCCGCCGGCGAGGATCAGCGTCGCGGTGCCGCCAAAGACCTGGTAGACGCAGCCCAGCACCGCGCCGCTGACCAGCAGCGCTGCCGCGGCCGGCGGCAGGGTATGCGCGAAGAATACCTCCACCTTGTCGATATCGCGGGTGGCCTTGGCCAGCATGGATCCGGAATTCTTGCTGGCCGCCGCGAAGGGCGCCTGCCGCTGGTAGGCCTCGTACATGGTTGAACGCAGCCTGGCCAGGGCCAGGAAGGCGAGCCTGTGCCCCACATACTGTTCGGCATAGCGCAGCCCTCCCTTGCACAGGCCGGCGAGGATAATCGCCGCCACCAGCAGGCCGAAGGGAAGCCGCGGCAGCCCGGCGGGCAGCTGAAGGCCGATGGCCGCCACCAGCCCCAGCCCGGCAAAGAGATAGATGGCCAAGGCGACCAGTCGGGTGAGGCAGGCGAGCAGGCAGGCAAGCAGCACCGGCGGCAGCAGGTCCCGGGTTTGGGCGATCAGCCACCGGGCGCTGGCGAGGCTGCTTGGCTGCTGGCCGTGCGGTTTCATCATTTCGCCCCGTTCCCGCGTTGGCTGCCCAGCGCTGCGACGCGCTGGCCGAAATTCTCCATCGCCGTTTTCAGGTACCCCTCGGTGCCCAGCAGTTCCTCCCGGGACCCGGCTTGCACGATCCGCCCCCGATCCAGGACCAGCACCTGGTCGTAGTCGGCGAGCAGCCCCAAGCGGTGGGTCACGGTGATGACCGTGAGCCCCGCCGCCACCTCGCGCAGGGTGTCCAGCACCTCGGCTTCGGTCTGCACATCCAGCGAGCTGGTCGGCTCGTCGAGCAGCAGGATGGGCCGCTCGGCCAGCAGCGCGCGGGCGATGGCCAGGCGTTGGGCCTGGCCCCCGGACAGCGTTGCGCCGCCCTCGCCAAGCACCGTGTCCAGCCCCGCTTCCTGCTGCGCGAACCACGGCGCCAACCCGGCGCGGCGCAGCATCGCGCGCAGCTTTTCGTCGCTGGCCTGCGGCGCGGCAAGCAGCAGGTTCTCGCGCAGGCTGATCCCGAAGAGCGTTGTGCCCTGTTCCACCACCGCCGTATTCGAGCGCAGCGTGGCCGGGCCCAAAGCCTGGTGCCCGTCGTGGATGATCCCGGCGGTGGTCTCCAGCTGCCCCTGCAGCACGCGCAGCAAGGTGGTTTTGCCGCTGCCCGAGGCCCCGATCACCGCGGTCTTCGAGCCGGCGGGGAAACTGAAGTTCAGCTGCTCCAGCGCCGCGGGGTGCCCCTCATATCCGGCCCCCAGATCCAGCAGCTGCAAGGCGTCGGCGCGCAGGTCGACGCGCAGCGGATTCGCCGCCGCACGGTGCCGCTCGGTGTCCATGAAGCTCTCAATTTTCTGCTCGGCCGCCTTGCCGGTCATCCCGATGTAGAAGAAGCTGCCCACGTAGTTCACCGGGGCGAGCATCAGGAAGCTGAGCAGCACCAGGGCGGCCCCCTCCCCGGGGGTGATCGCCAGGCTGCCCACCCGCCACCAGGCAAGCAGCGCGGCGGTGGCCAGCAGCAGCACCGCGAAGCTCGCGTCGATCACCAGCAGCACCAGCTGGTTCCGCGCCAGCAGTTTCATCACCTGCTGGCGCACCCTTTCGCTGGCCACCGCGATGCGCTGCCCCATCCAGGATGCCCCGCCGTTGAGCTTGAGCATGGTCAGCGCCCGCAACCCGTCGAGGAAGGTGGCCGAGAGCAGCCCTTGGGCCCGGCGGTACTCGCCCGAAGAACCGCGGAAAAGCCTTTGGAAGCCGATGACCAGCACCGGGACCAGCATGGTGGGCAGCAGCAGAATCAAGGCGCTGAGCGGATCGATGAAAAACACGATGCCGAGCAGCACCAGCACCGGGGTGGCCACCGCGCAGATGGCCGGACCCATGAAGCCGGTGCGGAAGCGCACCGAGCGATCGACCGCGTCCATGGCGGCATCGACCAGTTCGCCCTCGCCGAGCCGGCGCACCGCCAACGGGCCGATGGCCAAATAGTGGCGCACCAGCTGGTGGCGCTGCAGCGCTCCGAGCTTGCGCCCGGAGCGGGCGATGAGCACCGGGGTAAGCAGCGCCGCGGCGGCCACCAGCAGCAGTTCGTACCCCACCGCCACATACCAGCCGACGTCCAAGGGCTGATCCGCGCGCAGCGAATCGATGGCGCGCCCGATGAGCACCGCCAGCCCGATGGCACCGATGGCCGAGAGCAACCCGAGGCAGACCACCGCCGCGGTGGATGCCGAAAAAATTCCAAAGACCCTACGCACCCCTCCATCCTAAGTCGAAAGCCCGGCGTCATAGGTTGGCAACCGGCGCCCGCGCGGGGGAAACTAGACAAATGACTGCTCTGCAAACGGCCAGCCGGCCGCATTCGGTGACCCTTCGCTTCCTCGCAGCGCCCACGGATGTGGGGATCACCGGAACGGTGGCCGCCGGCACGGTGCTCGAATGGGTGGATAAGGCCGCCTACGCCGCCGCGGTGGGCTGGTCCGCCAGCTACTGCGTGACCGCCTACGTGGGAAATATCCACTTTGCGGATCCGATCCATTCCGGGGACCTGGTGGAGGTCACCGCCTCGGTGGTCTACACCGGCACCAGCTCCATGCATATCCGCACCGAGGTGTCCTTCTCCGATCCGCGCGAGCTGCGCCCGGTCACCTCCTCCACCTGCCTGGTGATCTTCGTGGCGGTGGATGAGCGGGGCAAACCGACCAAAGTGCCCTCCTTCACCCCGGGCACCCCGCGCGAGCTGCAGCTGCGGCAGAATGCGTTGGCGCGCATCGAGATCCGCGAACGCATCGTCGAGTCGATGAACGACCAGTCCTATACCGACGCCGGCACCGCGCCGCGGGTGACCCTGCGCTTCCTCGCCGCGCCCACCGACGTGAACTGGGGCGGCAAGGTGCACGGCGGCATCGTGATGAAGTGGATCGACGAGGCGGCCGCCCTGTGCGCCAGCCGCTACGCCGGGCGGGACACCGTCGCGGTGTTCTCCGGCGGCGTGCGCTTCTACCGCCCGCTGCTCATCGGCCATCTGGTCGAGGTCGAGGCCCGGCTGGTCTATACCGGCTCCAAGGGCATGCACATCGCGGTGCACGTGCGCTCCGGGGATCCGAAAACCAACCAGATGGAGCTGACCACCTACTGCCTGACCGTGCTGGTCGCCCGCGACGACACCGGCACGGCGGTGCCGGTAGAAACCTGGGTGCCGGTCAGCGCGGAGGACTCCCGGCTCTGGGAGCACGCCCGGGAGCTGCTTGAGATCCGCGCCAACGCGCCCGGCGGCTACACCCCCACGCATCTGAGCGACCCGCAGGCCAGCGCGGAGGCCACTCGATGAGCGCCCGCCCGTTTGTGAAGATCTGCGGCCTGGCCACGGAGCATGACGTGGCGATCGCGCTGGAGCACGGGGCGGACGCGCTGGGCTTCGTGCTGACCAATTCGCCGCGTCAGGTCTCCCCGGAACTGGCGGCAGCACTCGCCGCGCAAGTCCCCAGCAAGGTGGCCACCGTGGCGGTGTTCCGCGATGAGGATACCGCAACGGCCATCGCGCGCACCTCCGCCGCCGGGCTCGGCTGGATCCAGCTGCACGGGGAACGGCGCCGCGCAGAGGTGCAAGCGGTGCGCGCGGCCGGATTCCGGGTGATCCGCGCGGTGCGCATGGACGCGCAGCCCGAGGCATTCGAGGACTGGGGAGAGGACTTCTTGCTGATCGACGCCGCGGTCCCCGGCAGCGGGGAAAGCTGGGACTACGCAAAGGTGCGCACCCTCGCGGCCGGGCGCAACTGGCTGGTGGCCGGCGGCTTGTCCGCGGAGAATGTGGCCGCGGCACTCGCCGAGTCCGCGGCCAGCGGCGCGGATGTCTCCTCCGGGGTCGAGTCCGCCCGCGGAGTCAAGGACCCGGAGCTGATCGCCCGGTTCCTGGACGCCGCGCGCCGCGGCGCCTAGCTGATCCAGGAGTGCGGAGCGGGCTTGCGCGCGCCGGGCAGGGCGCTTTCCGCCCGCCAACGGGCGACCCATTCGGGGAGCACGCGGTCTTCGGGCATGCTCAGCCCGAGCGCGGCAAGGATCTGCTCATTGGGCACCGGCCCGGTTTTCGAGGTCATGCGCGTGGCGATATAGCCGCGGGCATAGATTTCGCCGGCCACCACGATGCGCTGCTCGAAGTAGATGCAGCGCTCATCCATGCCCAGCACCCGGGTCTCTTGGGTGAACTTCACCCCGAGCTTCACCGACTTCCGGAAGGTCATGGTTTCGGCCTGCACCACCGGGCTCCATTTGTGCTCGCGGATCACCTTCCAGGCCCCGGAGCGGAACATCAGATCGAAGCGGCCCAGATCGAAGATCGAGAAGTACATGCCGTTGTTGATATGCCCGGCGAAGTCGATATCGGTCAGCGTCGCGCGCATCTGGAGGGTTCCGGAGTCGAGCATGGACAGCCTCGGGGCTTTTTTGCCTTGGAGCAGCATCAGCAGGATGCGAAAAATCATGTGCATGAGATCACATTACCGCTCAGTAACTTAATTGGCCAAGCCCCACCCGGCACGCCAAGACAAATGGCGTAATCCCCAAGGCGCATTCACCCGGGCCCGGTCGGCGGGTAAAGTCCAGTGCGGAAGAGCCCTCGCACCCGCAACGAATGCACCGAACAGGAAGAACTATGCACCGCCTTTCGCAGCTGCTGCACCGCCAGGTCCCCTCGCTGCCACCGGCCGACTGGGAACGCGAGGCACCCTCGGCAACCGCGTTGCGCCGCGACATCGCGGTGGCGCTGGGCTTCTACCTGCTGGCGCTGCTCATGCTGGAACTGGTGCTCTCGCTGACCGAGACGGGCAAAAGCGCCGAGCGGCCGCTGGCCTTCGCCCTGCTCGCGGCCCTGATCCTGCCGCTGATGTTCCGCCGTCGCTGGCCGATCACGATGATGCTCATCTCTTCGGCCGCCTTCCTGATCGGCAGCTCCCCCGCCACAGCCACCATCGTCATGCAGTTCTGCGCCCAGCTGGCCTACTTCCTGGGCCTGTACACGGCCGTGGCTTGGGCCCGCAACCGCCGCGGGCTGTGGACCGCGATGGCCCTGGTGCTGCTGAGCATGGCGGTGTGGCTGGTCCTCTCCTTCTTCACCGGCGACCTGTATTCGGCGGCGAACCGGCTGCTGGTCGAAAACCCGATGGGCTCGATCCCCGAAGAGCTGGCCCTGCCGCTGTACAGCTTCCTGATCAACGTGCTCTTCTTCGGCGGAGCGATCTTCCTGGGGCTGACCAGCTGGTCCAATTCCTACGCCAAATCCCTGGTGCTCGTCCAGGCCGCGCGCATCGCCGCCCAGGCCGAAGAGCTCGCGGAGCGCGCGGTAAACGCCGAACGCCTGCGCATCGCCCGCGAGCTGCACGACGTCATCGCCCACCACATCGCCTCCGTCGGAGTCCAGGCCTCCGCCGCCCGGCTGGTCCAGGACCGCGATCCGGCCCAGGCCATCGAACTGATGCGCGGCATCGAATCCTCGGCACGCAGCGCGGTGGCCGAAACCCGTTCGCTGCTCGGCGTGCTGCGCGAGCAGTCCCCGCAGGATCCCGGGACCGGCAATTCCGCCGCCCGCGCCCCGGAGCCCTCGCTGGCGGCGCTGCCCGGGCTGCTCGAGCAGAACGCCGCGCACGGACTGGGCGTGCAGCTCTCGACGGACGAGCACGCCCCGGACTTCTTCGCCTCCTTGGCCCCCGGCCTCTCGCTGGCCCTCTACCGCATCTGCGGGGAGGCGCTGGCCAATGTGCGCCGGCACTCCACCGCCCGCGCCGCCACGCTCGCGCTGCGCTCCGGAACCGACGCGCAGGGATCCTGGGTGGAGGTGGAAGTCACCGACGAGGGAGCCCCCCGCCCGGACAGCGCCGGCAGCGGCTTCGGGCTGCGCGGCATCCGCGAACGCGCCGCGCTGCACCACGGGCTGGTGGAGATCGGCCCGCGCACCCCGCGCGGCTGGCGCACCCGCGCCCGGCTGCGCCTGCCCGGATCCCCCGAAGGGAACTAGGCTAAGCCCATGAGCCAAATTACCGTCGTGATCTGCGATGACCAGCCACTGATCCGCTCCTCGCTGAAGCTCATCCTGGAAACCGATCCGCAGCTGCTGGTCATCGGCACCGCCGCCAACGGCACCGAAGCCGTGGAGCTGATCAGCACCCGCACCCCGGATGTCGCGCTGATGGACATCCAGATGCCCGCATTGGACGGCATCGCGGCCACCGCACAGCTGGCGGGCACCGTGGACACCAAGATCATCGTGCTGACCACCTTCGACCGCGAGGACTACCTCTTCGACGCGCTCGATGCCGGGGCCAGCGGCTTCCTGCTGAAAAACGCCGAACCGGAACTGCTGCTCAACGCGATCCACCAGATCCACGCCGGATACGCGCTGCTCTCCCCGGAGGCCACACTCAAGCTCATCACCCGCAAGACCAGCGCGCGCCCCGGCACCCCGGCACCGGGCGCAGAGAGCGCGGCGCTGCACGCGCTGACCGCCCGCGAACGCCAGGTGCTCACCGCGCTGGCCAGCGGCAAAAACAACCAGGAGATCGCCGCCCTGCTGGCCCTGTCCGAGGCGACAGTGAAAACCCACCTGTCCAACCTCTTGGCCAAGCTGCACCTGCGCGACCGCGTCCAGGCGGCCCTCTACGCCCACCGGGCCGGGCTCATCCAATAGTTTCATCCCCAAGCATCAGGCGGATCCGCCCCGGCCTGCCTAAGCTGGAAGGCAAGCGAAGAGATTCCCCAGCCAGAAAGGCCGAGCATGCTCGAACTTCAGCAGATCACCCGGTCCTTTGCCGGGACCAAGGTCCTGGACGAGGTGAGCTTCACCGTGCCGCGCGGGGCGCTGACCGGCTTCGTCGGCGCCAACGGCGCCGGGAAGACCACCACCATGCGCATCATCATGGGACTGCTCAACGCCCACGGCGGCCGGCTCACCCTGGACGGGGCCGCCCTGGACGCGCCCACCCGCCCCAACTTCGGCTACATGCCAGAGGAACGCGGGCTGTATCCCAAGCAGCCGGTGATCGACCAGCTGATCTACCTCGGTCAGCTCCACGGGCTGGCCCGCGGCACCGCGCGCACCCGCGCAATGGACCTGCTGGCCCGCTTCGGCCTGGCCGAGCGGGCCAAATCCAAGCTGGAGGCCCTCTCGCTGGGCAACCAGCAGCGCGTGCAGGTGGCCGCCGCGCTGCTGCACGAACCCGACGTGCTGGTGCTCGACGAACCCTTCAGCGGGCTGGACCCGCTGGCGGTGGACGCGATGAGCTCCATCCTGCGCGACTACGCAGCCCGCGGCGTCCCGGTGCTCTTCTCCTCGCACCAGCTGGATCTGCTCGATACCCTGGTGGACCACCTGGTCATCATCCAGGAAGGCAGAATCCTGGCCAACGCCCCGGCCAGCGAGCTGCGCACCGCCCAAGCCAGCAGGCACCGACTGGCCCTGGGCGCCGACGCCGGCTGGCTGCGCACCGAGCCGGGGGTCGAGGTGATCGACCTCTCCGGGCAGCACGCCCTGGTCAGCTTCGGCACGCCAGGCGACGCGCAACGCGTGCTGGCCCACGCGCTCTCCCGCGGCACGGTCACCGAATTCGCCCTGCACCGTCCCGCGCTGGCGGATATCTACCGGGAGATCATCGCATGAACACCCGCCCCACCCCCGCCTGGCTGATCGTCACCCTGCGCGAAGTCGAAACGAAGCTGCGCGACAAGGCCTTCATCATCTCCACCCTGGTCACGCTGTTGCTGATCATCGGTTCGATCGCCGTTACCGGATTTCTCGCCACACGCACCACGCAGTTTTCGGTGGCGGCCACCGATCAGGCCAGTCTCACCGTCCTCAACCAAGCGGCCTCGGACGCCGAAGACCAGCTGAAAATCAACGTCGAACAGCTACCGGCCGATGATGCCACCGCGCAACTTGATGTTGGGGAGCTTGATGCCACGCTGAGCCAGGGCCCAGCAAATAAATTTACGCTCACCGGATCCGATGAAGTCCCGGACAAACTCCATGGGGCGCTGCGCGAAGCCACCGAGAAGGTGTTGACCGCGCGACTGCTCACTTCGGCCGGGCTGAACGCAGATCAGCTACCGGGCGACGGTGCACTAACGGTCACCCAAATGCATGGGGACGCCGAACGTGCCTCCATGATCAAGGCTATGGCGTTCCTCTTCTCCTTCTTGTTCTATATGTCAGCACTCATCTTCGGCATGCCGATAGCCAACTCGGTGATCGAAGAAAAACAAAACCGGGTAGTGGAGATCCTCGCCGGCGCGATCAATCTGCGTCAGCTGCTTGCGGGCAAAATCTTGGGTAACGTGATTCTCGCGCTGGCCCAGCTGCTGCTCTTTCTCTCCGTGGGCCTGTTCGCCGCCTATCTATCACCAGTTCAGATCCCGTTCCTTGGAGTCGTCTCGCAAGTAGCCGGCTGGTTTGTGGCCTTCTTCCTTGTCGGGTTCCTGGTCCTCGCCGGAATCTGGGCGACGCTGGGAGCACTAGCCAGCCGTACCGAAGACCTCCAACAATCCTCTGGGCCGGTAGTCGGTGTGTTGATGGCGGTGCTGTTCATCGGAATCTACGCCAAGGACGGATTTTTGGTCATCGCCTCCTATGTG
Source organism: Glutamicibacter sp. AOP38-B1-38 (assembly GCF_052377485.1). Lineage (NCBI taxonomy): Bacteria > Bacillati > Actinomycetota > Actinomycetes > Micrococcales > Micrococcaceae > Glutamicibacter > Glutamicibacter sp. AOP38-B1-38. Next base: position 32,402 of record NZ_JBQSWU010000019.1, read on the forward strand.
CCAATTGTTTCCTCCGTCGCGATGCCAATCCGCCTGCTCGGCGGTGAAGTCTCACTGGTTGAACCGCTCATCTCACTGGCCCTTACGCTGGCTACCTGCTGGTTCACTATCTTGTTCGCCGAACGGATCTACCGCCGTGCGGTGATGCACACCGGCGGGGCGCTGACCCTGCGCAAGGCGCTCAAACTGGAACTCTAAACCGCCAATATAGCCAGTACACAGCCGCGCTGACTACACTTGATTCGGTGACCGAGAACAAACCCCGCATGCAGCTTTCAGCCCTGTCCATCTTCATCTGGTTCGCGGTGATCCTCGGACTGGCCGGCAACACCGCGCTAGCCATGACCCATCTGGTCTTAGGTTCGAACGCCTTGGTAGTAGTCAGCCTCTGGGTGCTGCGCTGCCTGGTACTTGCCACTTTTTGGTTGTTGCCAATCACCCGTGCGGCAAAAATCTTCGGCATCGGAATCATCATGCTTAGCTTCCTGCTCGATCTGCTGCTCAAGCTCCCGGTGCTGGGCAGCGTGGAATACGGCGACTGGTTCTTTGTCTCCGCGCTCGATCTGACCGGCGCCTACACCGGCTACTTCCACACCTTGGGCCTGATCCTTCCGCTGGTGGCCCTCACCGGCTGGTTCATCCTGCGCCCGCGCGGTGCCGCCGGCTGGATCGTGGGCCTGGCCAGCGGGCTCGGCTTTGGCTTCCTGGCGCTGGCCGCCGCGCAGGCCCCCGAGGGATCGCTGACCCTCTTCGTGCTGGCCACGCTCGCCCGCTATATCCTTCCCGCGCTGCTCTCCGTGGCCGCAGACGTGCTGGCCGCGCGCCCCGGCGGTGGCGAACGTCAAGCAAAGAAGAAATCGGCAAAATCCTAGTTACCCGTTGCCGGGCGTGCGGCACTAAGCCCCTGACGCGGGCAAATCCAGCGGTAATCATGTTGTTAATCTAGTCTTGTGATTGCTGCTGACAGTACTGCCGCCTCTGGTCGCAGAAGCACCAGATTCTGCGCTGGCTTGGTGTTTTGGGAAAGTTCTTGTTTCCATGGGTAGTTTAATTCTTCGACATCAAAAGGGTCGGGATGTTGCTTCCTTCCTCAATCACCCTGCTTCCATTCACGAATGCAGACACAGACTTCATTGCCACGATGGCCACGGACGAACGAGCAGTCCGCTTTATTGGTTATGGGCAACCGTAGGAACGGCAAACTATCACGGCCTGCGTTCGCGAAGCCCTTGAACAAGAACCGCTGGACCTTGTGGGAGCATCGCGCTGGTTCGTAGCAACTGAGGCAAACGAAGCCCGTCGGCATCGTGTTTTCCACCCGCCAAGAAGCCTGTGTGGAGCTCGGCTTCTGAGTATCGGCAGATAAATGGGGACGAGGAATCGGCGGAGCAATGCTCGACAATGCCCTGTCCATCATTCCCGGGGCCTTCGGAATCAATAAACTCAGCGCCCGAGTCGCTCCGGGTAACGCTGTCTCCGCCAGCTTGCGCATTGCGCGAGGCTTCAGGCTGGAGAAACGAGATGAAGAGCTTGCGCATTGCACACTGGGTTAGCCTTGTTTATGAAGTGGAACGCTGATCAGATTCCTGCATGGCTATGGCGCGGTCTGCGTCATGTCGATAACTTTCTATACTGCTAGCATGACCCATATTTCTGCACCAGCTATCGGGCTAGGCACCTGGTCCCGTGAGCCGGACACCTCCTTGGTGCGAGCAACCGAGCTGCCCCTCGGCGCGACTTCTTCATTCGTGATCTTGAGCGAAGCGTTCGACATTGAGGCGTCCACGGAATGGGAGCCGCATTCGCACTTGGCCCATGAACTCTTGTGGGCACAGGAGGGCACGCTCACCGCACAAATTGAGGGACAGATTTTTACGGTCTCCGAGGGTTACGGCCTCTGGATTCCAGCCAAGATGCTTCATGGTGGACGGCTGACAGCACACATAAAACTCTTTAGCGCCTTCTTCGCCCCCGAACGAACCACCACCGAATTCAGAGTCCCGACGGTGATCGACATGGAACCGCTGCTTGAGTCGCTGTTGATCCACCTCTCTAGTCGGGAACTGAGCCAAGAAGCCAGAGCCCGTGCAGAGGCCGTCGTTTTTGACGTGCTCAAACCTTCCGCTCACCAAGTGGCGCTGCGTCTGCCCGATGACCCGCGGATCAGTGGCATTGCACACCAGTTATTGGCAAACCCGTCGGATAATCGACCCCTTGAGCAGTGGGCAGTGGAAACTGGGATCAGCGCACGCACCATCACCCGCGCCTATCGTGAGGCGACAGGCCTGTCCTTTGCCCAGTGGCGCCAAGCGGTGAAAGTTCACCGCGCAATGGAGCTGCTGGCCACTGGCGAAGGAGTCCAGGACGTGGCTGACTTGTTAGGTTACGCTCAGCCGAGTACTTTTATTGATGCTTTTCGGCGCACTATGGGATCGACACCCGGCGCATTCACCATGGCGAACTCGAAGAAGTGACCGGAAAACCTGATTGAATGTCAGAAATCATTGATTGCTGACACACAATAGTTAACTTAGACTTACCTAAGTGAAAATCATTAACAAATCCGGACGTAATCAGTCCGCCCAACGCTCATGCCAGGCGTAGCAGCCGGATCAGCTTCCGCTGGGGCCGGAAGCATGCACGCCCATGAGGTGGTGCTGCGCTATGGCAAAAGCACCGTGGTCGACGGTGCCTCCATCAGCTTATCCCCGGGTGAAGTCACCGCGCTCATTGGACCCAATGGCAGTGGAAAATCGACACTGCTGCGTTCCATGGCACGGTTGCATGAGCGAGCCGCAGGGGTTATCACCCTCACCGGTTCCCATTCGAAGCCCCGCGAAATCAGCACGCTGAACGGACGCGAATTCGCGCACGAAGTCACGCTCTTTGCTCAGTCCCACGCCACCCCGGAGGGCTTGGCGGTGGCAGATATCATCGCTTTCGGCCGCCACCCGTATCGGCGCGGATTCGCCGGACTATCCCAGACGGATCACGCAGCTATTTCTCGGGCCATGGAGCTGACCGGCACAACAGCTATGTCGCAAAAGGCAGCCGGGGAGCTTTCTGGCGGAGAACTTCAGCGTGTTTGGCTAGCGGTGTGCCTGGCACAGCAAACCAACGTGGTGCTGCTCGACGAACCTACCAACCATCTGGACCTGAGATACCAAGTCGAGACCCTGGACCTAGTCCACGATCTGGCCCGTGAAAACCGGCTGGCCATCGGCATTGTGCTCCATGACTTGAACCAGGCCGCCGCGCTGGCGGACCGGCTGGTGCTGATGAAGCAAGGTCGGGTGCACGCCACTGGAACTCCCGCCGAGGTCCTCACCGCCGAGAACCTCTCAGAGGTTTATGAGATCAGCGTGCAGGTCAGCACCGATCAGCAGACCGGATTGCTGCGTATCGAACCGGTCAGCCGCCACCGGCAAAGCTGACCACTTCTGCTTACCACCGAAACACTCATTAACAAGGGAAAAACTATGTCTCCACTCGTCCGTAGCGCCGTCACTTCCGTGGCCGCCCTCGCCCTTCTCTTCACGGCCACCGCTTGCGGCACCACCGACACCTCCGGATCTGCCTCCGCACAGAGCCCCTCCGCGGCCTCTGCAAACTGCGCGGATGACACCACTGCCACGAGCACCGACTCGGTCTCGATGACCGATGATCTGGGCCGCACGCTGGAATTAGATAAGCCAGCCGAACGCGTGGTCGTGCTCGAATGGCAGGAAATTGAAGATGCACTAACCTTATGTGTCACCCCGGTCGGCGTCGCCTCCCCCGATGGATACACCACCTACGTCACAGCAGAGCAACTTCCAGAAGGCGTCGCCTCGGTAGGCGAACGCGGCGAACCAGATCTGGATTCCATCTACGCATTAGATCCCGATTTGATTATCGTGGATGCCTTTAGCGACCAGGACCCTGTGCTATCGCAGCTTGATAAGGGCGACGTTCCAGTTCTGGCGGTTAGGGGCAACGATTCTTCAGACCCCATTGGCAATATGAAGAACGTCTTCTCGCAGGTCGCCGAGGCCACCGGCCGCACCGAGCGCGCAACCGCAGTGCTCAACGAATTCGATGCCCACCTAGCGGCCAAGAAGCAGGAGGTGGCCGATGTGAAGATGGAAACCACTGACTTCATGTTCTTCGACGGTTGGGTTGACGGCTCCAACCTGACCATCCGTCCCTACACCGACGGCGCGCTGTTCACCGAGCTCGGTAAGGAACTGGGATTGACACCGGCTTGGAGCGACGGCATCAACAAGTCCTTTGGCTCCGGCGGAGTGAACAAGGAATACGGTCTAGCCCAAACCGATGTGGAAGGCTTGGCCGGTGTGGGCGAAGCCAACCTGTTCTACTCCAACGACGCAGGAACTGGCTGGACCACCGAACTGACTTCCAGCGAGATCTGGAAGAACCTCAGCGCAGTCAAGGAAGGCCGGACCTTCCAGTTCCCGAACATCTGGGGTGCTGGTGGACCGAAGTCCACCAGCCAGGCCGTGGATGCTTTCGCCGATGCGTTGACCTCCGCTTCGGAAGCCAAGTAGTCCACGGCAAAGCATGATTACCGCTGAAAAATCCGCAGACCGGCTGCCAGCTGCCGGTGACGTGAGCGTCTCGATGACCGGCACGGAAAATTCTTTCGTGCCGGCCACCGGCGCTCGAATCGCAGCAGGTCTAGGCCTGCTAGCCGCCTTGGCAGCAGCAGTGCTGCTGGTCGGCGCCTGGCATCTGACGCAAGGAACTTCCGGGGTAGGGCTGGGTGAACTGCTGCGCGCTTTGTTCGGGGAGAACACCCGGATTGGCGGCGTAGGGGTCGCCGAGATCTTCACCGGCTCCCGGATGCCACGACTCTGCGCGGGGGCCGCGGTAGGTTTGGCTTTGGGAGTCGCCGGCTCCCTGCTCCAATCGGTTACCCGCAATCCGTTGGCCTCACCGGACACCTTGGCCGTCACTTCCGGAGCTTACTTCGCGCTGAGCGTGGCCGCAGCCTTGGGCCTGAGCCTGTCCACTTTGGCATCCAGCACCCTAGCATTCGCCGGCGGTCTGCTCGCCGCCGGGGTCGTGCTGGCTATCTCCGGGCGCAGTGTAGGGACCGCCACTACCAGGTTGATCCTCGCAGGCTCAGCCATCGCGATGGCTTTGGAAGCCGGCAGCGGCATCATCTTGCTGCTCTTCAAGGAAAATACCACCGGACTCTACGCCTGGGGCTCAGGCTCACTGTCCCAGCTGAACCTGGATGCTTTTTTACGCAGCCTTCCGGTGATCCTGGCGGTCTTGCTCATCTGCCTCTTGCTCTGTCGCCGTTTGGACGTGCTCGCCCTGGGCGATGAAAACGCTGCGGTGCTCGGCATTCCCGTTCGTTCAACGCGCACCCTAGCCGTCCTGTGCGCCGTGGTGCTCACCGGCGTCTCCGTTTCGCTGGCCGGACCCATCACCTTTGTCGGGCTCGGCGCCCCGGTGCTCGCCCGGCTGCTCGCACGTCGACTAACCGTGTTGCGCCGCCAGCTATTTTTGCTTCCAGCCACTGGGCTAATCGGTGCGCTACTGATCCTGCTGGCCGATGCGGTCCTCCGTTCCTTGTTAGGCGCACAAGGTGCAGCCTCCATTCCCACCGGCGTCCCCACGGCGATCCTGGGCGGGGTGCTGATTATCATCCTGGCGATGCGGCTGCCCGAAGCTTCCAGCACCCGCAACTCCTTGCAGGTGGCTAGCAAACTGCTTAGCCGCCGCCGGTTCATTCTCACCATGGTGCTGGGTCTCATTTTGCTGCTCGGAACGGTGATTCTAGGCCTTCTGGCTGGGAGCATGTTCCTGAAGCTGGGAGACCTGGCCTTGTGGTTCCAGGATGATGCACCCAAGCTCATCGCCCGCGCTTTCTCCGAACGGGCACCACGGATCACTGCGGCTCTGGGCGCCGGAGCCGCACTGGGCCTAGCTGGTTGCTTGGTACAGGGCACCGTGCGCAATCCCCTGGCCGAACCTGGCATCCTTGGCATCACCGCGGGTGCCGGGCTGGGCGCGGCCATAGTGATCACCGCCCTTGGCGGTTCACGCTCGCTGCTGGTGATTTTTGCGGTCATAGCCTCTTTAACCACGTTCGCCGTCATCACTGCGCTGGCCTGGCGCCGAGGTTTCTCCCCGGAACGCTTTGTGCTGATCGGCATTGGCGCTGGCTACACCCTCTCCGCGGTCACCACCTACCTGTTGTTGAGCATTAACTCGTGGGAAACCCCGCGCATCTATACTTGGCTGTCTGGCTCAACCTATGGCCGTCAGTTCGGGGACGTGGCGCCGGTTGTGGCGGTGCTGGCACTCAGCCTTCCGGTGGTGCTGCTCATGGGGCGCAAACTCGACTTGCTGGCCATCGACGAGGATCTGCCCCGGGTGCTGGGCATCAAGACGGCCCGCACCCGGCTGATCGCTCTGTCAATTGCAGCGTTGCTCGCAGCGCTCAGCGTGGTAGCAGTGGGTGTGGTTGGCTTCGTCGGACTCATCGCCCCGCATCTGGCCCGGTCGCTGGTGGGGGCGCGCCATCACCGGGTGATTCCGGTATCCATGGTTTTCGGAGCATTGCTGGTCTGCCTGGCCGATACGCTGGGCCGTACAGTGATCGCGCCGTCACAGATCCCAGCCGGGTTGATCGTTTCCCTCCTTGGCGCGCCGTACTTCATCTGGCTGCTCTACCGCTCACGCGCCTAGTTGCTAAGCAAGGAGCTGAAACCAGTTACCCACCGAACCGAAAGTCTCCCATGGCACATCACCCTGCTCTTCGCGCTAGGCTCCAAGACTTCGACCCGGATCAGCATCCGGCGCAACTGAAGCACCTGGGTTCCATGACCGGTCCGTGGGAACGCGAAATTCCGGCTGCCAGCACCCGACTGCTGACGATACAGTTTTCCGAAGCCGTAATAGTCGGTGCCGCATTGCTCACCGCCCGTCCGGCGGCAGCCTACGTAAAGATCGCAGGGCTCCTCGCCCGCGACGCAGCAACACGCGAAGAGGTCATCCGCGCGGTGCTGGATTACGCCCGGGTTCAAAACCTAGCCTGCGTGAAATGGGAAAACTGGACCCAAGATCCGCGGCTAGCCGCCCTGGCCGAACAAACCGGTTTCCAGACGCTGCCCGCCCCGCGCTGCGCCACACAAGCTTCGGACTCGACTCCACAAGCAGGCTACGTGCGCTGGATGCATCCGGCCAGCTACTTGCGAACCGCGCACTACCAGCAAAGCGAGAACTTCACCTGCGCGGCGGTTGCCGCCCTGGCCGCGCACGGGGAAACCACCAGCATCGCCGAGCTGGATCAACTACGCACCGCGGAGTTGCTGTTGTGGCGTCAAGCGACCAACTTCATGGCCTGTGAACCAGTGGGGCTCGGGCTGGCCATCGCAGAGCGTTGGCCAGCCAGCTCGGTCCAGGTGTCTCTGGATACCAGAAAGCCGGTCATCGTTGACTACTATCCCGAGGCCGAACGCGGCTGGCGCGGCATCCTCCAAGCTGAATCGCACCGCCGGGCGAAGGCGACCGGACTGCCGGTGACTTCTACGCGGCTGCAGATCTCACAGATCCAAGAAGCGGTGGGTAACGGTGCCCGGGTGCTGCTGCTGGTGTCGTTGCAGCAGATGCTCGGCTACGACGTCCCGCATTGGATCTTGTGCCATGGGACAGCGGGTTCCGCGGAACATCCGGTGATCATCATCGATGATTCGTGGATTGATGCTCCTAGCGGGGAGAGTTGGGTGGATGCGACCTGCCTTCCCATCACCGGCCAAGAATTAGATGCCATGTCTTGTCTTGAGGCAGATGGATATCGCGCTGCGCTGATCCTGACTGACTGAATGACCAGCGAGTCTCGGGCCTGAAACGAAGCACAAAAAACCGCGGGCCGGCCCGGACCTCAAACGAGGTACGGACCGGCCCACGGTCAACGCAGGAAACTAGCGGACTAGATCAGCTCGTCGCTGAGGTGGTTCGGCGTACCGAACCGGTGCGCGGTGATCGATACCGCCTGCTCGTGCAGGAACGGCAGCAACTCCACGCGTCCGGCACCGGTGACCGGCGAGGCGTAGATCGCCACATCGGGCTTGCCGTCGGTGGCCTCGGCAACGGCCTTGGCCGAACCGCCGATCAAGCGAATGCGCGAGGCCGCGGTCGGCCCCTCTTTCGCGGCCAGGCGCGCGGCCCGGGCGGCGAACGCCGCTGCATCTTCGCGGACCACCGTCACCGAGTGCTCGGCGAACAGGTTGCGCACCCCGCGTGGCAGGTCCGCATCCGCGGAGAAGATCACCCGGGAACCGGCGGTCACCCCGGCGGCCACCACGCGCAAGGCCTCGGTGATGCCGTGCCCGCTGGAGGCGGCTTCGAAGCGCACCGTGACATCCACCGGCTTGTAGCGGAAGATATTGCGCTCGGCGGCCAGTCCCGAACGGTCCTTGGCCGCGTTGAACTCCTGGTGCCACCACAGCTTGTCGCTGCCCAGCGCACCGCGCAACCAGTCGGCGTCTTCGCCCGATAGCTCCGCGGCGTTCAGCAGCCGCTCGTCGAAGGCCGACAAGGTGGCCGTTTCGGTCACCGGAGCATCGCGCCAGCTGCCCATGCCGACCAGGTAGTTCGGGCCGCCGGCCTTGGTGCCCGCGCCGATCGCCGAGCGCTTCCAGCCGCCGAAGGGCTGGCGCTGCACGATGGCACCGGTGATGCCGCGGTTCACGTAGATGTTGCCGGCCTGGATGTGCTCCAGCCAGTAGGCCATCTCCTCCGAATCCAGCGAGTGCAGCCCGGAGGTGAGTCCGAAGTCGATGTCGTTGACTATTTCGACCGCTTCTTCAAGGCTCTGCGCGGTCATCACGCCCAGGATCGGACCGAAGTACTCGGTCTGGTGGTATTCGCTGCCGCGCTGCACCCCGTAGCGCACGCCCGGGGAGTAGAGCTTGCCCGACTCGTCGAGCTGCTTGGGCTCGATGGCCCAGCGCTCCCCTTCGCCCAGGGTGCTCAAGCCGCGCGCGAGCTTCTCCCCCGGTACGTCGATCAGCGGTCCCATCTGGGATTCCGGGTTCCACGGGTAGCCGACGGTCAGCGATTTCACCGCGTCGATCAGCTGGCTGTTGAAGCGCCGCGATTCGGCCACCGAGCCGACCAGCACCACCAGCGAGGCGGCCGAGCACTTCTGCCCGGCGTGCCCGAAGGCCGAGGCCACCACGTCGCGTGCGGCCAAGTCCAGGTCCGCGTGCGGGGTGACGATCACCGCGTTCTTCCCCGAGGTTTCGGCCAGCAAGGGCAGATCCTTGCGGAAGGAGCGGAACAGCTGCGCGGTCTCGTAGCCGCCGGTGAGGATCAAGCGGTCAACCCGCTCGTCGGAAACCAGCTGGGTGCCGAGCTTCCGCTCGCCGGCGAAGACCAGCTGCAAGACGTCCTGGGGCACTCCCGCATCCCACAGGGTCTGCACCATCACCGAGCCGATGCGGGCGGCCAGCGTGGCCGGCTTGATGATCACCGCGGATCCGGCGGCCAGCGCGGACATCGTCGACCCGGCGGGGATCGCCATCGGGAAGTTCCACGGCGGGGTGACCACGGTCAGCTTCGAGGGCACAAAGCTTGCCCCGTCGACGTTTTCCAGGTCCAGGCCGCGCTGCGCGTAGTAGTGGGCGAAGTCGATCGCCTCGGAGATCTCCACGTCGCCCTGGTCGATGTTCTTTCCGCATTCGGAGCCGAGCACCTCCAGCAGCATCGCGCGGCGCTCTTCGAAGAGCAGCCCGGCACGGTGCAGGATCTCCGCGCGGCCGGCCGCGCCGAGCGCCTGCCAGCTAGCCGATGCGTCCACGCCCATGGCGATGGCCTCATCCATTTGCGCCGTCGAGGACAGGGTATGGGCGGCGACCAGGTCCTTGCCGAGATTTGAATCCTGCATTTTGGACAGGATCTCGCGTCCCCAGGCGCGGTTGGCGGCCAGGTTCGGGTCGGTGTCCGGGGTGTTGAAGAACTCGGTGCTTCCATCGGCGAATCCGGCCACTACCTCGGTCAGCGAAGCGTCGGGCAGCTGGCGGTTCTGCACGCGGTGCGTTGCGGGCACCACGTCGCTCAGGTTTTCCAGCGAGGCGAGGAAGCGGTTGGTTTCACGCTCGAACAATTCCTCGTTCTTCTCCAGTTCGAAGACCGCGGACATGAAGTTCTCCTGGCTGGCGCCCTCTTCGAGGCGGCGGATCAGGTAGGCGATGGCCACGTCGAATTCTGCCGGGTGCACCACCGGGGTGTAGAGCAATAGCTCGCCCACATCGCGGCGCACCGCTTCGGCCTGGCCGGTGGCCATGCCCAGCAGCATCTCGAACTCGATGCCATGCTGCACGCCGCGGGCCTTGGCCAGCAGCCAGCCCAGCGCCACGTCGAAGAGGTTGTGCCCGGCGATGCCGATGCGCACATTCGGCACATGTTCCGGGCGCAGCGCGTATTCGAGCACCGACTTGTAGCTGGTGTCGGTGTCCTGCTTGGAGTGGCAGGTGGCCAGCGGCCAGCCGTGGATATCGGCTTCCATGATTTCCATCGGCAGGTTCGCGCCCTTGACCACGCGCACCTTGATCGGCGCGCCGCCGGCGGCCACGCGCGCGGCGGAGAATTCCTGCAGCTCGATCATCGCGCCCAGGGCGTCGGGCAGGTAGGCCTGCAGCACGATCCCGGCCGAGAGGTCCTTGAACGCCGGCAGCGACAGGATCTTGGTGAAGACCGCGATGGTCAGTTCCAGGTCCTTGAACTCTTCCATGTCCAGGTTGATGAACTTCTTCGCGCTCGCGTTGTTGGCCAGCTCGTAGAGCGGGCGCAGCTTGGCCACGATGTGCTCCACGGCCTCATCGAAGGCCCAGTGGTTGTGCGGGGCCACGGTGGAGGAAACCTTAATCGAAACGTAGTTCACGTCATCGCGGGCCAAGAGCTTGGAGGTGCCCTCCAGACGGCGGGTCGCTTCGCCCTCGCCGAGGATCGCCTCGCCGAGCAGGTTCACGTTCAGGTTCACCCCTTCGCGCTTGATCTTGGAGATCGCGCCGCCCAGCTTGGTATCCGAGGCGTCGATGATCAGGTGGCCGACCATTTCACGCAGCACCTTGCGGGCCACGGGCACGACGATTCCCGGCAGCAGCGGAGCCATGGTGCCGCCCAGTGCGACGGCCTTGCGCAGATACCACGGCAGGAAGGCTGGGACCATCGGGGCCAGCCGCTTCAGGTTGCTGGCCGCGACCTTTGGATCTTCGGGGCGGATCACGCCGTCGACGAATCCAACGGTGAAGTCCAGGCCCTTCGGATCCTTCAGTACTCCCGCGAGGCGCGCCGCAGAGGCGTCGACCGGGAAATTGGCGGCTTCGGTCAGCCAGTGGCGGACCAAGGCGATGGTCTCATCGGCAAGTTCTGAGGGGTGGGTCAGTGGCTTGCCTGTTGCGTCAACCGCCGGAGCGACGGTTCGCTGAGAGGTGATAGAGGATGACATATGTGCCGTTCCCTTCGATGCAGTTCGTCCTTATATTGATACACCGATCGCGAATTTCGTTGTGGCTGACGAGCTTACGGAATCACCGGATAGTTGGCCGCGAAAATGCTGTGTGCAAGATCGAGTATGACCCCAACTTTGATTAAGCAAAAGTGAACAAACCCGAAGGGCTTCGTTCGGGTTTGCTAATGTATTAATGGGTGCACGAAACGCCCGGGCATAACTTCACTTAACATGCGTGTGATTAGGATATGAATCAATGCTTGAAATGCGACGATTACGTCTTCTCAGAGAATTAAGTATTCGCGGAACGATCGCCGAGGTTGCGGATGTGCTCCGCTACTCCCCGTCCTCGGTTTCACAGCAGCTCAGCCAGCTCGAAGACGAAGCCGGAGTCGAGCTTTTGCGACGCAATGGACGCAAGCTCCAGCTGACTCCGCAAGCCCAGGTTCTCGTCGCCCACACCGAGGAATTGCTCGGCTCGATGGAACGCGCCGAAGCGGACCTGGCGGCGACCATGTCCAACGTCTCGGGCACCGTGCGCCTAGCGGTTTTCCAGACCGCGATGCTCGCCATCATGCCATCGGTCTTGCGCAAGCTGCACTCCATGCATCCGCATCTGCGCGTGGAGATGACCCAGCACGAACCCGAAGAAGCGCTGCACGAAACCAGCGCCCGCAACTTCGATCTGGTGATCGCCGAACAGTATCAGGGGCATGCGGCACCGATCTTTGAAACTCTCGATCGGCGCCACCTCGCGCATGACCCGATCCGCCTGGCGCTTCCGCTGCCCGGCGGCGAGGGCAACGCCGAATTCGACCGGGCCACTTCCCTGGCCGATGCCGCTGCCCTTCCATGGGTGATGGAACCGCCGGGCGCGGCAAGCCGGCACTGGGCGGAGCAGTCCTGCCGCATGGCCGGATTCGAGCCGGACGTACGTTACGAAACGGCCGATCTTCAGGCACATGTCACCCTGGTCGAGACCGGCACGGCGGTGGCGCTGCTGCCGGATCTGGTATGGACCCAGTTCGAGCGGCAGCTGCGTTTCGTGGACCTGCACAACGCCCCGGTGCGCACCATTTTCACCGCGATGCGGCACTCTTCGGCGCGATCCCCGGCGATCGCGGCGGTGCGCACGCTGGTGCACGAAGAGCTGGCAATTCAACACGAAGCGCAGGAACTCGATTCTGATTCTGCGCACTAGTTCGATACGGTCTTTTAAGTTACAAATCCATAACGAGCAGTGAAGGCAGCCAAGACAAATAGAAAAATAAGTGCAATAGTGGTGATTCGCACCACTAGATCCGCGGTTCGCCGGGCAATAACACGCGCCGGCGAACAAAAAACGGCAATGAGGAAAAATGTCTGACCAGACTTATCAGATCATCGCAATCGCTTTTTATATGGCCGTGATGCTTGGCATCGGCTATATAGCTTTTAGGCGAACATCGAATATCGACGATTACATGCTCGCAGGCCGTGGCCTGAAGCCTTGGGTGGCAGCGCTATCCGCAGGTGCAAGTGACATGTCGGGCTGGCTGTTGATGGGCCTGCCCGGCGCCATCTACCTTGGCGGCCTGCACGAAGCCTGGATCGCCATTGGCCTGCTGATCGGCGCCTGGGCGAACTGGAAGTTCGTCGCCCCTCGTCTGCGTTCCTACACCGCCATCTCACAGAACGCGATCACCATTCCGAGCTTCTTCGAGAAGCGCCTGAAGGACCGCAAGCACCTGCTGCGCATCGCCTCGGCGGTCATCATTCTGGTGTTCTTCACCTTCTACGTGTCCTCGGGCATGGTCGCCGCCGGCAAGTTCTTCGAAGCTTCCTTCGGCTGGCCTTATCTGAACGGCATGATCTTCGTTGCCATCATCACCTTGCTCTACACGCTGTTCGGCGGCTTCCTCGGAGCCTCGCTCACCGACGTGGCCCAGGGCCTGCTGATGTTCACCGCGCTGATCGCGGTGCCGATCGTCGCCGTCATCCAGATGGGCGATTTCGGCTCCCTGGCCTCGAAGATCACCGAGGTGAATCCGGAAGCATTCAACCTGTTCTCCTCCTTCACCGGCAGCAACTGGTTCCTCGCGGTCGTGGCAATTTTCTCCACCGCCGCCTGGGGACTGGGCTACTTCGGCCAGCCGCACATCATCGTGCGCTTCATGGCGCTGCGCAGCCCGGGCGAGGCCAAGACGGCACGCCGCATCGGCATCGGCTGGATGTTCCTGGCTTCGGCAGGCGCCATCGCCACCTCGCTGGTTGGCGTCGCCTACTTCGCCGACGAGCCGTTGACCGATGCAAGCAGCGAGACCGTGTTCCTGCTGCTCAGCCAGATCTTCTTCCACCCGCTGATCGCCGGCTTGGTGCTGGCCGCCGTGCTGGCAGCCATCATGTCGACGATGTCCTCGCAGCTGATCGTCTGCTCCTCGGCGTTGGTCGAAGATCTCTACAACATCACCGGACGCAAGGCCTCGCCTAAGGCACTGGTGATGCTCGGACGTACCGGCGTGCTGATCGTGTCGGTGATCGCCACGCTGCTGGCGCTGAGCCCAAGTTCCTCGATCCTGGACCTGGTCTCCTTCGCCTGGGCCGGTTTCGGCGGCTCCTTCGGTCCGATCGTGCTGCTGGCCCTGTACTGGCGCAAGCTGACCGCTCTGGGCGGCTTCGCCGGCATGGTTTCCGGTGCCGCGGTCGTCTACATCTGGGGCAACATCGACGTGCTTGCCAGCAACATGTACGAGATCGTCCCGGGCTTCATCGTCTCGCTGGTTGTCGCGTGGCTCGTTTCGCGGGCGACCTACAAGCCGAACGCTGAGATCGACGCGGAATTCACCGCCATGGAAGAAGAACTGGGCACGAAGGTTACCGCCTAACGCGCAAGTCGTTCTTCCCGAGAAAACCGGCGCCCGCCGAATGCCCAACGGCACTCGGCGGACGCCGGTTTTCTCCTTTAATCACCGCGCCACTTCCAAGCCCGGCGCGACACTTCAGGACAGCATCGGGCGGGCATCACGCCCGGGCACAGCAAACCGAAGTAGCCTTGGAGAAGTCCGAAGTTTCTGATCAACTCGAAGGATGATCTGAGAATGGCGCAGATGCTCAATAAGTTCACCCGCTGGCAGCGCACCGAATCGCAGTACCTCGCCGCAGACCCCGAGGCGGTGTATTCCATCGTCGGCAACCTGTCGCAGACCGGCAGCTGGATGAAAAGCTTCGACGGCTTCGTGGTGCACGATGACCAGCGCGGGGTAGGCACCAAGGTCGACCTGCGCCCGCCGGGCAGGCTGTTCGGCCCGCTGCACCGCGCCACCGCCCCAGCCGGTTCGATCACCCGCCGCAATCCGGCCCAACGCATGGTGGAATTCACCCAGCCGCAGCCCGGCGGGGAGATGGTCTTGCGCTGGCAAGTCGACTCCGCGGGCAGCGGCGCACTGCTGCGCTTTACCGTTGCGCTGCGCGGGGTCGGAACCGCCGCCTTCAAATTCAGCGTCGCCAATGCGCTGTGCGCCGACTTCGCGCTGGCGGCCGCACGCCTGTTCAAGGTCATCCCGCCGGCCGCGCACCGCACCGTACCGGCCCATGTGGTCATCTCCGGGGGACGCGGCTTCCTGGGGCGCAATCTGGTCGCCGAGCTGGTCTGCCGCGGCGCCTCGGTCGCGGTGCTCACGCGGAACGCGGAACCGGACTTCCCGGCCGAGCAGTACCCCTGGGACGGGCGCCATCAGGGGGCCTGGGCCAGCGCGCTGACGCACGAGAAGTACCCGGTGCACCTGATCAATTTGGCCGGCGAGCGCGTGGACAAGCGCAATACGGCGGAGAATATCGCCAAGCTGACCGCCTCGCGCGTGCAGAGCACCGCTACCCTGGCCGAGGCCGCGGCCGCGCTGGAGACCCCGCTGGCCAGCTGGATCCAGTCCAGCACCACGGCGATCTTCGGCGATGGCGGGGAAACCGAATTCACCGAAGACAGCCCGTTGCCTAAGGACGCACGCGCGCTGCCGGAAATGACCGGAGTGGCCTCGGCCTGGGAGCAGGCCTTCAACGACGCGCAGGTCAACGCCGCGCGCAGCTACGTGCTGCGCACCTCGCTGGTGATGCACCCCGATGCCCCGCTGCTCAAGCCGCTGAGCCTGCTGGTGCACACCGGCATGGGCGGTCCGCTGGGCAGCGGCAAGCAGTGGTTCAGCTGGATCGGGATGGAGGACTGGCTGCGCCTGGTGCGCAATCTGCTGGGCCTGGAGACCCCGCCGATCCCCGCAGGTGTGGTGCACGCGGCGAACCCGCATCCGCTGCGCAACCACGAGGTGATGGCCGCGCTGCGCTCGATCGCCGGGCTGCCCGGGCTGCCCACCGGTACGCTCTTGCCCAAGCTTGGCGCAGCGGCGCTGGGTTCCAACGCCCGGGTGGCGCTGACCGGGCGCAAGGTCACCAGCAGGGTGCTGGCCGACGCCGGATTCGAATTCACGCAGAACGACTTCTCCGCCACGCTACACGGCGAATAGCCGCCCTCCGCGCTTGCGTGCCGAAAGCACCATCGCGGTCTTGATCTGCACCATCTCGCCCCATTCGGTGTCCGAGATGAACCGGTACAGGTCCTTCTGGGTGCGCACGGTGACGTCGACGATCAGCTGCGCGTCCCCGGCGACGGCCGCCGCATAGCGCACCTCGGGCAGCAGCCGCAGGCGCTGGCCGAGCGCCTCGACGCTATGCGGGGAGGTCTGCACCCACAGCAGCGCCTCCACGGGGAAGCCGAGCAGCGCCGGCTCCACCAGCGTGCGGATGCTGATCTGCTCGCCGCGCAGCAGCCAGTCCACTCGGCGGGAGACCGAGGATTCGCTCATCTTCACCTGCCGGGAGATCGCATCGATGCTCGCCCGCCCGTCCTTGCGCAATACCTCGATGATCATCGAATCGTTTTCGGTGAGCCCGGGGGCCGGATTCCATTCGGTCAGCTCCCCGCCGGTGGCCGGGGTGAGCGCACGCTCCTGGGCCTCGCTGACCGGTTCGGCGCGCCAGGCGCGAATGGTCTTGAAGTACTTCAGGATCGGGTAGACGGCCAGCGAGTTCACCCCGGGGGTAGCCGGCAGCTGCATGGTGAGGATTTCGGCCAGGTCCCCGTCGTAGTGCAGCTCGGTGACCGCGTCGCTCTGCCCGGTGACCATATAGCTGAAACTGGTATCCGGGCGCTGGGCCAGCGCCTCGCAGGCCACCCGCACGGTCCCCGGCGCGCAGGTGAAGGAGGCGACCAGCGACCCGGACCGGTGCGCGATCGCCGCCACCGAAACTCTCCCGCTCTCCAGCAGCGCCTGGCCATAGCGCGCGACGGTCCGTTCCGGCTCGTGCAGCACCCTGGCGATCTTCCGCCAGGTGGCCCGTCCGTCGATCTGCATCGCGATGACGATGCGGCGTTCCAGCTCGTTGAAAACTTCATGCTGCGCCATCACAGGCTCCCCTTGGTGACTAAATCCTGCATCTATTGGGCAAGTCCATCATGGATTTGGCGGAAAACGACAGAAACTTGGCAATACGTGCCAATTATTGCCGTTATTGACGGGAGCTAGCAAGGTTATTACTAGATGCGATCCACATCACATCAAGCTTTGCCACCTACCCCTTTCAGGAGCCCACCATGCAGCCACAGCTCGTTCTGGCCGCTGGCGACCCGAGTTCAACGAACATCTGGGCCATCGCCAACACCCCCTTCCTGTGGTTCTGCGCCCTGGGCGTATTCGCAGTCATCTTCATCCAGACGGTCCTCTACTCGCGGGCGGCCAAGGTCGCCGCGCCGCATGTGGACATGCCGGCGCGCGAGCTGAAGGAATCCTTCCGCGCCGGTGCGGTCGCCTCCGTCGGCCCCTCGCTGGCGGTCGTCTTCGTCGCCATCGCGCTGCTGGCCCTGTTCGGCACCCCCGCGGTGCTGGTGCGCATCGGACTAATCGGTTCGGTCTCGGCGGAAACCGGATCGGCGACCATCTCCGCGGTCGCCATGGGCGCCTCGCTGGGCGGGGCGGACTACACCCAGCAGGTCTTCGCGGTCGCGTTCATGGCGATGAGCCTGTCCGGGGCCATGTGGATGCTCGCCACGCTGATCCTCACCCCGATCATGAAAAAGGGCGGCAAGTCGCTGGCCAAACGCAATCCCGCGGTGATGGCGCTGATTCCCACCGCGGCCCTGCTCGGCGCGTTCTCCGCGTTGACCATTGCCGAACTGCCCAAATCGAACGTCCACCTGATCCTGGTTGCGGTGTCCGCAGCCACCATGGCGCTGTGCCTCTTCCTGGCCAAGGCGCTGAACGCGAAATGGTTGAAGGAATGGGCGTTGGGCATCTCCATCGCCGTTGCCATCACCGCCGGCTACTTCCTGCACACCGCAGCCTAAGACCAGGAGCACCACATGAGCACCTCAGCAGCACAACTGACCGGAGCCGACGCCTCAATGGCGCGCTTCGAAAAGCAAACCACCCGCTACGGCTCGCTGACCATGTCCGCCGGCCTGCTCTTCTCCCTGCTCGGCCCGATCTATCTGGTCTTCTTCAGCGATCTGGACATCGCCCCGTCGATGATCTGGGTGGCATTCCTCGCGGTCGCGGCGACCTTCGGGGTGCTGTGGATCGTCGAACCGGCCACCTACTTCCCGATCCTCGGCTCGGCCGCCATGTACCAGGCATTCATGATCGGCAACATCTCCAATAAGCTGCTTCCGGCCGCGATCGTCGCCCAGGCGTCCATCGGTGCCAAGCCGGGCAGCAAACGCGGAGATCTGGCCGCGGTGATGGCCATCTGCGGCGCGGCCACGGTCCATCTCACCAGCCTGCTGCTCTTCGTCGGGCTGCTGGGCACCTGGCTGGTATCCATGGTTCCCGCCGAGGTAGTCGAGGTCGCCCGCCTCTACATCCTGCCCTCGCTGATGGGTGCGGTGCTCGTGCAGTCCATCGTTGCGATGAAGTCGCTGCGCCCCACCCTGGTGGCCATTGCGCTCGCGCTGCTGATGAACTTCGTGATCCTGCCGGCGGCTCCCGGGCTGGCGATGTTCGCCACCGCGCTGGTGGTCATCGCCTCTATCATCGTTTCCTGGCTGGTCCGGGACCGCACCCAGTTCGCGGCGACCACCGAAGACTAAGCACCACCAAGCAAAGGAAGACCATGAACGAGCTCGCGCTGAACCCCCAGGAGACTCGTGCGCTGCACGAAAGCTACCTGCACCTGCACGCACACCCCGAATTATCGATGCAAGAGCACGCCACCGCCGACTACATCCAGGGCCGGCTGGCCGATCTGGGCATCGAGAACTTCCGCTGCGGCGGCACCGGGGTGGTGGGGATCCATGCCAATGGCCCCGGCCCGGTGATCGCCTTCCGCGCGGATTCCGACGGGCTGCCGATCAAGGAAGACACCGGCGCGGACTACGCCTCGGTGGCCACCGGGGTCTTGCCCGACGGCACCGAGGTTCCGGTAATGCACGGCTGCGGCCACGACACGCACGTGGCCTCCGCGCTGGCCGCGGCGCAGGTGCTGGCCCGAAGCACCGACAGCTGGTCCGGCACGGTGCTGTGGATCTTCCAGCCGGGCGAGGAAACCGCGGCCGGCGCGCAGGCGATGCTCGCGGACGGGCTGTGGGACAAGGTCCCGCACCCGCAGGTGGTGCTCGGCCAGCATGTCTTCCCCTTCCAGACCGGATCCATTGCGGTCACCGAGGGCAGCGCGATGGCGCTGGCCGACTCGCTGAAGGTGACGCTCTTCGGCAAGCAGTCCCACGGCTCGCAGCCCCAGGATTCCATCGACCCGATCGTGCTCGGCGCGCATATCATCACCCGCTTGCAGAGCATCGTTTCGCGCGAACTGCATCCGCTGAGCCCGGCGGTGATCACCTGCGGCACCTTCCATGCGGGATTGAAGGAGAACATCATTCCGGATCGCGCGGAGTTCACGCTGAATATCCGCACGCTCACCGAAGAGGTCCGCGCGCAGGTGCTCAGCGCGGTCACCCGCATCATCGAAGCCGAGGCCGCCGCCGGCAATGCGCCGGCGCCGCTGATCGAGCCGCTCTACAGCTTCCCGCGGCTCTACAACGACCCGCAGCAAACCCAGTCCATGGCCTCGGCCTTCGGGACCGAGTTCGGTGCCGAACAGGTGCGCTTCGTGCCCCCGGCGATGGGCTCGGAGGACTTCGGGGCGCTGGCCGATGCGCTGGGCGTACCGAATGTGTTCTGGATGTTCGGCGGCTTCGACACCACCGCTCGGCCCGCCCCGGTAAACCACTCCCCGCATTTCCTGCCCGACTATGTTCCAGCCCTGGATACCGGGGTGCGGGCAGCCCTGGCAGCCATCGGGTATTACGTCGGCTCCGCTAGCTGACATCGTCACATGACAGAGAAAGTCCTAACGTGTCATTAAATTCACGTTAGGACTTTCGCGCGTCTAGGCTATTACCCAACGCCAAAGCGCCCCAAAACTCACTATTCACCGCAGCTTTACCTCACCGTTGCTCTCGCCTTACTCGCACCCCGAAGCATGGATAGAGCAACCGGTACGCAGCGTGTCCAGCGTCGGGCACGTGAAGAATTACTAGGTCTACCACTTTGAAGGAACGACATCCCATGGCAAATTTTCTTGAGGCGAGCGAAGGCACGGCACGACCGCAGATGCCCAAACCGAGCGATCTGGCCAAATTACGCAAACAGGCCGGCAAAACGCAGTCGCAGGAAAGCGTTTTGGACGAGATGACTGCCAATGTTGCCGTGGATGCCGCCTATAACGACGACGAGAGCATCGTGGAGGCTCCACGCATCGTGAATTTTGGCCGCACGCTGAAGAATATGAGCGAGGCGCGCCATTTCTTCCGCACCAACCAGACTCCGATCTATTTCATCGGCGCCACCCCGGTGAACCTGCTGGGCCTTGACCGCTGGGTGCGCAAATTCAGCTATATCACTTACTACGATGGCTGGGACGGACACCACCCGCGGGTTTTCACCCCGAGTGAGAAGCCGCATGTGGACTTCCAGAGCTCCGAAGAAATCAACAACTGGCTGCTGGAAAACCCCGAGGTGCGCGAATACATCGATGCGCGCCGCACCCCCGGAGGCCAGCGCCCGAAGATCGCGATGGTGTTTTTCGACGAGGAAACCGAGGCGATCTGCGAGGAGCTGGGCTACGACCTGATCCTGCCATCGCACGAGCTGCGCACCCATCTGGATTCGAAGATCGTCACCACCGAACTGGGCAACGCCGCCGGCGCCCACTCGGTCCCGAATGTGCTGGGCACCGCCGACTCCTATGCGCAGCTGCAGAAGCTTTCCCGCGGGGCGAAGCTCGGCGATGATCTGGTCGTGCAGACCCCATACGGCGATTCGGGCAAGACCACGTTCTTCATCACCAGCGAGGATGATTGGAACCAGTATTCCAAGCACATCATCGGCGAACAGCTCAAGGTCATGAAGCGGATCAACAACCAGCCGGTGGCCGTGGAAGCGGTGCTCACCCGCTGCGGCACCGTCGTCGGCCCGATTCTCACCGAGCTGGCCGGATACAAGGAGCTGACCCCGTACAAGGGCGGCTGGTGCGGCAACGAGATGCACCCCGATGTGGTCACCGACGGGCAGCGCGCCCGCGCCATCGAACTGGTCCGCAAGGTCGGAGCGGGGCTTGAATCCACCGGGTACCGCGGCTTCTTCGAGGTCGACGTGCTGGTCGATACCGACACCGACGAGGTGTACCTGGGCGAATTGAACCCGCGCATCTCCGGGGCGAGCGCGATCACCAACGTGACCGCCGGCGCCTACGCGGATATCCCGCTGTTCCTCTTCCACCTGCTCGAATACCTCGACGTGGACTTCGAGCTGGACGTCGATGAGATCAACGCGCGCTGGGAGGAGCTCTCCGGGGCGGATGTCTGGAGCCACATGATCATCAAGGAAACCGATGACATCGTGCAGTACATCACCCATGCCCCGCGCACCGGCAAGTACTTCCTGGACTCCAAGGGCAAGCTGCAGTTCTCGCGCAGCGCGCTGGACTGGCACCAGCTGCAGAACCACAAGGAAGCGTTCTTCCTGCGCATCTACGGTGCCGAAGATTACCGTTGGAAGGGCGCTGACTTGGGTGTATTGGTGACCAAGGCGAAGCTGCAGTATGAGGGGAAGAAGAAGACGAAGTTGACCATCGACGCGAAGCACTTCATCTCCTCGATCCGCGCGCAGTACAAGGGCATCGACGTTCCGCCGGCGGAAAACCGCTAACCCAGCATCACTGCCCCATTCAACTGCTGGTGGTAGGCTCCGAAACACAGAGCACAACAGCGTTCCCAAGAGAAGACGGACCAGCAGATGACCAGCGGCCTAGCGACAACCGAGTTAACGATCGCCAACTGGCAGTATCCGGAAAACATCCAGATATCCTTCCAGAACATCGCCGAGTTCCTGCCTACCACCAAGGTCTCCCGCGGCGATGACGCGATCGCGAAACTGCCGTTCACCGAAATGGAGATCGGCGAGCTTGAGGTAGCCAAGGTCTCCGCGTCCGAACCGTCGATGACCGTGCGCGGTGTCATCAACTCGACGAACACCGATGGCCTGCTGGTGATGCGCAATGGCCGGGTACTGGTGGAGAAGTACTACAACACCATGACCTCGCTGACCGACCACCTGCTGATGTCGATGAGCAAGACCGTCGTGGGCACCGTGGCGGGCGCGCTGGTAGGCGCTGGAAAGCTGGACGTGGACGCGCTGGTCACCGACTATGTGCCGTCTTTGGAACGCTCGGGCTATGCCGGGGCGAGAGTCCGCCACCTGCTGGACATGCGTTCGGGCATCCAGTTCTCCGAGGAGTACCTGGACCCGAAGGCCGAGGTGCGCCTGCTGGAGGAGGCCATCGGCTGGACCGAACCCAGCGGCGCGATCGGCCCGATCGGGATGTACGACTACCTGCTGACGCTGAAGTCCAAAACCGAACACGGCGGTCCGTTCGAGTACCGTTCCTGCGAGACCGACGTGCTCGGCTGGGTATTGGAGGCGGCTGGCGGCGCGCGCATGGCGCAGCTGCTCTCCGAATACGTATGGGCCAAGATCGGCGCACAGCAGGACCTGGTGATGGGCACCGACCAGTTCGGCACCGGCATGTACGACGGCGGCTTCAATGCGACCCTGCGCGACTTGGCGCGCCTCGGCCACCTGTACGTCAATGACGGGGTGGCGCTGACCGGGCAGAAGGTTTTCGATCCAGATTGGATTCGCGATACCTTCACCGCCACCGAAGACCAGCTCAAAGCCTTCGCGGATTCACCGGGCGATAATATGATGCCCGGCGGGCATTACCGCAATCAGATCTGGTTCCCCTACCCCAAGTCGAATGTTGCCTTGGCGCTGGGCATCCACGGGCAGATGATCTACATGAATCCCGCAACGAAGATGGTCTGCGTGAAGCTCTCCAGCTGGCCGCTGCCGCAGGATGCCTCCAAGCTCTTCCCCACTATCCGCGCCTTCGACGCGATCGCCAACCATCTGGCCGAACAGGACGTCCGCTAGGCTTTCGGCCTCGCGGCCATCGGCTGACCGCGCCCCAGCTTCGTCACCGCCTGCCGAGACTGGGGGCGTTCTTCGCTTCCCGGCCAAATTCCTGCCCCGCGCGGTGCGGCCAGTTTGAAACTCGGCACCCGCAAAGGCAGACGGGGTCAGAGCTCGCTGCGGCCCTGGAGGTAGGCACGCAAAACCTGCAGCACCCCGTGCTCGGTATTCGCCGGGGCGGTGAAGTTCGCCGCGGCGGCCACCACCGGGTGGGCGTTGGCCATGGCGAAGGAATAGGTGGCGGCCTTGATCATTTCCAGATCGTTCGGGTAGTCACCGAAGACCGCCGTTTCACCGGCGCTGACGCCGAGTTTCTCCTGCAGCGCGTTGAGCGCAAGGCCCTTGTGCACCCCGTGGTTCATGGCGTCGACCCAATGGCTTCCGGAGATCACCACCTGCAGCTCAACGTCCAGGGCCGCGGCCATCTCCTGGACCGCGCCGGTGCCCACGTTCACCGCCATCTTGATGATCTCGTCCTGCACCTGGGCCAGGTCCTCGACGACCTCCACCGCGCGGTAGTACGGGGCGATCGCGGCAGCGAAGGCCGCGTCGCTGCGTTCCACATAGGCGGTGCGGCGGCCGCAGAGCACCAGCCCGGCATTCAGCTGCCCTTGGCCGCGGACCGCGGCGATCACCGCGGCGACCGACTCTCCGGCGATGATGTTCGAATAGATCTCGTTCTCGCCGTGCATCACCACGGTGCCGTTTTCGGCGATGATGGCGATTTCGCCCAATTGCGCGAACTGTTCGCGCAACGTGGCGAACTGCCGCCCGGAGGCCGGGACAAAGCTGATGCCCCGATCCTGCAGTTCGTCGATCACGGCCCAGGCCGCGTCGGGGATTTGGCCCTCACCGTCCAAGAAGGTGCCGTCCATGTCAACGGCGACGAGCTTGATTTGGGCGTTCGGGTCAATGGTATGCATAGGTTCCTAAGTGCCCGAGTGCAGGGCGCGATGCGCGGCGCCCAGCACCCCGGCGGCGTTGTTGTATTCTGCCGGCACGAGTTTGGCCCGCAGCTTCAGTTGCGGCAAGAACTGCTCATGGTCTTCGGAGATCGCGCCGCCGATGACGATCAGATCCGGGCTGCAGAGGAATTCGACGTGGGACAGGTAGCGCTGCAGGCGCGCGATGTACTGCTCCCAACTGAGGTTCTCTTCGCGCATCACCCGGGCGGCGGCCTTGCTCTCCGCGTTGAAGCCGTCGATCTCCAGATGCCCGAATTCCACATTCGGGAAGAGCACCCCGTCGCGGAAGAACGCCGATCCGATGCCGGTACCCAGGGTCAGCAACAAGGTGCTGCCCTTGATCGGCCGGCCGGCCTGCGAGCCGGCGCCAGCGTATACCTCGGCCATGCCCGCCGCGTCGGCGTCATTGAGCACCGAAACTTCGCGGCCCAGCAGCTGGCCCAGCATCGCGGTGGCATCCAATCCGATCCAGGCCTCATCGATATTCGCGGCCGTATGCACCACCCCGTCGATCACCACGCCGGGCACGGTGACGCCGGCGGGGATGCCGTCCAGCTCTTCGCCGGTGAGCCGCTGCAGCTCGCCGATAATCTCCGTCATCACCTGGGCCACGGCGTCCGGGTGAGCCCCCTCAGGGGTGGTGGCCTGGCCGAAGGTGCTCTCCACGAGCTTGCCGGCGGAGTCGACCAAGGCGTATTTGATCGATGATCCGCCCAGGTCAAGGCCGATGGCAGCGTACTGCGACTCAGCTGCCGATGCGTCAGATGTTGCCATCAGGATACTCCCCTGCAAGTGGTTCATGCCGTGGGGTACCCACGGAAAGCAAACCAGAAACTATATTAAGGACTCTTTACAATAGCTGGCGGCGGCGTTCGCAGTCAACGCCTAGACGGCTTCTGCCCGGTAGCTGGACCAAAGCCGAACCAGATGCTTCGACCTCGCCCCATGCAGCGCCCCGCGCAGTGCCGCATCCTCGCCCAGCGTGCTGACCTCAAACTCGGTTCTTCCCAGCCCCATCCTACGGGCCAGCGCACTTTGCAGACCAATGGTGAAGGACTCGAAGGGAGCCAGCGGACCGCAGAGCACCAAGCGGTGCGGATCGAAAAACGCCAGCAGGTTGCCCAGCACGTCGGCCAGCAACTCGGTGAGCCCGGCGACCAGGTGATCGTCCGGTTCCTTCCCGCTCAGCGCCCGCAGCAGGCGGGCGCAATCCACCCGGGAGCTGCCGGCCTCGGTCAGCCCGGCGGCGCGCAATCGCTCCAGGAAGGTGTGTTCCGCGAAGCGTTGCGCGCTCAGCTCGCCGGCGGTGCCGCTGGCGCCGCGGTGCACCTTGGAGTCGATGACCAACGCCGTGCCGATACCGGGCCCCACATAGAGCAGCACGAAGGACCCGGCAGCACGGCCCGCATCGAGTGCGATCTGTGCCTGCGCCATCCAGTTCACGTCATTGTCCAAGCTGGTCGGAGCCCCGGTCTGCTCGCGCACCAGCGGCGCCACAGAGGCCGAGGAACCGGCATAAACCGGGGTGGGCAGCGCCGTGCTCTGCTCTCCGGCGCGCTGCACCGGCGAACTTTGCGATACCCCCGCGGCCAGGGTCTGCCCCGCGCTGGCGGCAATTAATTCCTGGACCATGTCCGCCGCTAGTTGCTGCACCGCCGCGGCGCTGGCCTCGGTGGGCACCGTGAGGTGCGCGTCGGCCAGGGTGCGGCCGGACAGATCGGTGGTACGGCCCAGCAGCGTGCCTGCTTCCAGACTCAGGCCGAGCAGATGGCCGAAGTCCTGGTTGATTCCGTAGCTTTCCGGGGCACGTCCGCGCCGGACCGCGGCCTTCGGATCGTAGTCGGCAGCTACGGAGCTGACCAGGCCGTTTTCCTGGAGGCGCAAGATCCCCTGGGAGGCGGTGGGTTTGGAAAGGCCCAGAGAATCGGCGATATCGGTGCGCGTGGCGGGCTGGCGCAGGCACAGGTAATCGAAGATCTGCCGGTCGGTCAGCGTGGCCAAGGCCCGCGGACCGGAGGTCGGTGCGGGGATGCTCACCGGGAGTCCACCAGCCGCTCCGCGAGGCGTTCGAAGCGCCGGGTGCTCAAGCCGTGGGCGGACCGGTAGTCGCCGAGCGAACCGTGCTGCGCGATGCCCAGGTCCGGGGCCCGCTCCAGCCCGGCGACGCTGGTGCCAAGCATCAGATGGCGAAGCTCTTCGGACAGCATCGTGCGCATGGAGTCGAGCCAGGCGGCGGGAATCCCGCCGGCCTCACGCAGGTTCGGCAAGGCGGGCGGCTCATTCTTCACGGACATAATCGCTAAACTATCACGGCTGGCGCCGTTGTCTGGCGTGGTCAGTCGAAGGTGATCAACTGGCGGATGCTGCTCCCATCGGCGAGCTCGTCGAAGGCCAGATTGATTTCGCTCAGCGGGCGCTGGCCGGTAAGCAATTCCTCGACCGGCAGCAGCCCGTCGCGCCAGAGCTGTTCGTAGTAGGGGATGTCGCGGGCGGGGACGGCCGAGCCGAGGTAGGAGCCGATGAGGGTGAGCGCCTCGGTGGCACCTAGCTCCAGTGCGCGCCGGAGCTTCTCGCGGTTCATATCCACCGCGATCAGCCGGGCCGGGCGCTTCCAGCCTGCGGTATGGGCGATGGCTACCAGCAGCGCCGCCATGCCCACCCCGCCCAGGCCCAGCACCATCAGGGATTGGCCCTGCACCGGCCGGCCCGCGTTGCTCACCGCGCGGTTTCCCCGAAGCTGATGGACTATGAGCTGCGGCTCTACGCCACCGCCGAGTACCTGGAGCGGCGCGGCACCCCCACCACGCTGGAGGGCCTGCGCGAGCACTATCTGAACTACTACATCGACACCGCGCTGACCGCGGACAAGCTCGACGACGCAACCAGCCTATTTCCGCCGATGCGCCGCTCGGTGTCCTCCACCAGTATCGCGGTGCAATTCGCCGCGACAATGAACCACGCCGGACTAGGCCTGCTGCCGGTCTTCCTCTCCGAGCAGTACCCGACCCTGGCGCCGGTGCTGCACGATCAGTTCGCCTACACCTCGGAGTACTGGCTGGTGGGCCGCGAGGAGGCGCTGCGCAACAAGGCGGTGCATGCGACGGTGCGTGCGCTGAACGATGCCGCCGCAAATGGCAACTGGTTCATCCCGCCCTTCGACTGCTGAACTGGCGCACTACCCAGGCAAAGGGCAGCCCCGAACCCGTTGCCCCTCGATTGCAGCCAGTCCGCACTAGTCGCTGCCCGCCGCCGCTCGGGCACGATGCCTGCGCACAGCCGCCCGATTCGCGCAGCGCACCGAGCAATACTGCTGCCGTCCGTTGCGCGTCACATCGGCCACCACCGCCGTGCAGGGATCCCCCGGCGTCGCTCCCGCGGCACAGCGGTGCAGCCGGTGCATCCCACGGGTGGTGAGATGCAAGGCGGTTCCCACGCTGAAGACAGCCGAGAGCACGTGGGGCAAGGCGCGCGCGTCGTCATCCCGGTAGTGCAGATGCCACCCTTCATCATCGTGGTCGGTAAGCCGCGGATACGCAGAGGCGGTGGCCATGTGCTCATTGAGGATGCGTGCACGCTCTTGCGGGTCCGGTGCATCCACCACGGTCAGCCAGTCGTCGATGACACGGCGAACCGCAATGTAGTCCCCCGTTTCCTCGGGAAAGGGAACTGTCATTCCGAATTCCCGTGCGCGAGAGACGATTCCGGCACGGTCTTCCGGCCAGGACGAGGCGAGCGAGGCAGCTAGCAGAACCGCATATTCTCCGTAAGGGTTGAGATGCATAAGACCATTACATCATGGTAGTAGTATGCACATTAAACAGAACATCAAAACTCAGCAAAACACGTCGCTCGTCGGCACCCACGAGCACAGCTGGATCAGCGAGTCCAAGCACCCTACTTCGATCGGCTATGTCATCTACGTGCGTTGCAATGCCTGCGGAGTGCGGCGAGTGGACATCCAGAACCAAACGAACCTCGTACCAACACCGGTGAGCGCCGAGCTGCACCCCCTGCCAGGTCGGGCATCGAGCAATGTGAGTCAGAGGAGCAACTGACGGTTTCCCATCTGGACCGAACAACAGTCCCAGCACCCGCAGACCGGGCTGCCGTTCCGCTGCGACCGGACCGCCATCCACGAATCTGGTGCAAGACGATGAGTGAATAAATTTTCCATTCACCCCCACACGGCTAGCCCGCTCCACCAGCATGCCTGCCTAGCACCGCACCAACCAGGGCACTGACTAAAAATATTATTCATTCAGCCACCGAACCCCACCTGTGATGATCAATCACGAGTATGTCCTGGATCACCCTTGGAAGGTAGGTGTTGGCGCCCCATTGCGGGTTCCGCTTTCGCACATCGAGCGTGCATCAATGCACAATGGTTTCGGGTTCTGCCCGGCAACGCGCGTCCTCGCGGTAGCGTAGGAGCACCGCAGGCTCTCGGGCGCTGCACGAACCAAGGAGCACAAATGAGCGATACACCCACGGTCCGCGGGGTCGAGGTCGACCCGCAGACGCGCTGCGCCCACTATCATCAGGACGTCGATATCATCGCTATCAAGCACTTCTGCTGCGGACAGTACTATCCGTGCCACCTGTGCCACGCGGAAGTCGCCGGCCACCAGGTACGACTCTGGCCCGCGGAGCGCTTCGGCGAACCGGCGGTGCTCTGCGGAGTCTGCAAAGCGCAGCTGAGCGTCACGGACTATCTGGGCGCGAGCCATTGCCCTGCCTGCGATGCGCTCTTCAACCCCGGGTGCAAGCTGCACCTGGCACTGTATTTCGAGGTTTAGAGCAGCCCAGAGTCCGGGACATCCAAACCGAGCAGGGCGTTTTCCACGACCTCCATCAGCGCCGGGTGGATCCAGTACTGGCCGGTGGCCGCGGTGTGCGCATCGATGCCCAGGTTCATCGCCATAATCACCGGCTGGATGAGGTTCGAGGCCTCCGGCCCCATGGCGTGCGCGCCGACCAGCTGGCCGGTGCGCTTGTCGGCCAGCACCTTGAAAAGACCGGAGCGGTCCTCCATCGCCCAGCCATAGGCGGTGTCCCCGAACTTCTGCGTCTTCACGGTGAGGTGCTCCGCTCCGAGCTGCGCGCGCGCTTCTTCCTCGGTGAGCCCGATGGTGGCAAGTTCCGGGTGGGTGAACACCGCTGCCGGGACCGCACGATCGGAGTTCTTGCGCAGCTGCCCGGGGTGTTCCAAGTTGTGGGCGACGAGCCGCGCCTCGTAGTTCGCCACATGCTTCAGCTGCGTTTGTGAGCTGATGTCCCCCAACGCGTAGGTGCCGGTCACCGGCTGCCCGCCGCGCAGCACCCGCTGGTATTGATCCACCTGCAGCCGGCCGTCCTCGTGCAGATCCAGGCCGGCTTCCCGCGCGCCGATCAGATCCGTATTCGGGGTGCGGCCGATGGCCACCAGCACCGCGTCGGCTCGCAGCGTTTCGGACCCGAGCACCACGTCCAGCCCGGAATCGGCCGGGCGCAGCGCGCGGGCTTCGGTGTGATAGCGCACCTGCCAGTGGCCGGTCGCTTCTGCGTTGAAGGCCCCGCGGATTTCGGCATCCAGGTGGCGCATCAGCGCTCCGGAGCGGACCAGCTGGATGACCTCGGTGCCCAGCGCGGAGAAGATTGCGGCGAATTCGCAGGCGATGTAGCCGCCGCCGATGATCACCAGCCGTTCGGGAAGCTTCGCCAGCCGCATGATGGTGTCCGAGGTGTGCACCCCGTCCAGCTCGATGCCTTCCAGCTCGGGCATGGTGGGGCGGGAACCAGCGGCGATGACCAGCTGCTCGGCGGTGATTTCGGTGCCGTCTTCGGCCCGCAGGGTTTTGCCTTCGCGCAGCGTGACGAACTGGGAGATGAGCTCGACGTTCTCCAACCGCTTGCGGTAGTCTTCGCCGCCTGCGGAGATCGGGTCGATGCGCCCGAATATCCGGTCGCGGATGGCCAGCCAGTCGACCTTCTCCACGGCCATCTGCACCCCGAGCCGGGCCGCTTCCTCGGTCCCGCGGGCCAGATGGGCGGGGCGGACGAACATCTTCGTCGGGATGCAACCGACATTCAAGCAGGTGCCGCCGAAAGTTGAGCCTTCGGCGATAGCTACCTGCTTGTCATCCCAGTAGTCGGTAATCAGCGAATTGCCGGAACCGGAGCCAATGATTGCAAGATCTACGTTACGCCGAGTCATGGCTTCATCGTAGGCCAGCGGCCCAGCCAGAGAAACATTTTCGCCGCCGAGCGAAGTTTCATGACTTGGCGGGCTGCGCCTCAAAGAAGCCGGGAACCTGCGGGACAACGAGCACCGGGCGGGACTGCCGATGGGCCAGCGCAACGGCGATCGAACCATCCATCAGCTCTTCCATCCTGCTGCGCAGTCCCGGACGCCGGGTGCCGATGGCGATCAATTGCGCGTCAAGCTCTGCGGCGACCCGCATCAGAGCTTTGGCAGGATCTCCGGCGACCGTGCGCGCCGCCCAGCTGATCTTCGTCCCGGCGAAGGCCTTCGAAAGCTGTTCGGCGAGCGCCGGGGAGAAATCTTGCTGAAACTGTTCGTCCCCGTCGAAGGTGGTGTCTTCGACTATTTCTCCGGTGGGCAGGCGTTCGGTGACGAATCGGCCCGAGTCCGCGTAGAGGCACATGACCTTCGCGCCCGTGGCCTCGGCCAGCTCGATGACGGCTTCAAGGACCGCCGGTGCCTGCCCCAGTTCAACGCCAACCAACAAAATACGCTCAGTCATCAGGACTCCCACGGATCGTGCCGAGTGCGGATTTTCATCCGCCGCAACGGGTTTGCGTCGCTAATCCCAGTATGCCAGCGCGCCGCTGTCTTGTCCGCAAGTTTCACGGTCCGCAGCGAGCAAGACGTACGGCCAAGACGGTTTTCCGCCGGGTTCGCCGTCAGAGTTAGCCGGCCGGGTGCTTCTAGTGCGAATACCTATTCTGGCCTTCCTGGCTGTGCGCCAATTTTTTCAGGTTGATATGGCGTTTGACTGCCGGGTAGTAGCCCTCCTGGTATCCGGTGCTCGTCGGATGCAGGTTAAATGGATCGGCGGGGTTCGCCAGATTAAAGCTGATCCAGGAATCCGCGGCACCCAGTCCGTGGTTCTTAAATGCGCCGGTGACCGAAACGAACGACGCGTTCGAACCCTTGGTGGCCATCTTGATATTCCGGTTCAGCGCATCCCCCAGCTTGTTCAGCGCCCGGGCGTTCTTGGCCGTGATCAGCGGCTGGTCGCCATTGGAGGTGGTGAATAACTGCGGATAACCCACAACCAGGATTTTTGCGCGAGTTGCCGCATCGATGTGCTGCAGCGTGGCTCCGACCTCGGAGCGCAGAGCAGGCATGGAGGCGTAGCCGAGTTTGAGCATCTGCTGGCAGCTCGCGGCGGTGCCCTGGGCGCTGCAGGCTGAGACTGTTTGCCCCCACTGGAGATTATTTCCGCCCAGACTGAGCGTGACCAGATCCGCTTGCGCCAGTTGCGGGGCTACCGCGGCAGCGGTGGCCGTTATCTGCGCGGTGTCCAGCCCTGCGCAGGCGGCATCTGCGATCAGTTGCACGCCGCGTAGCGCGTCGATCATGGTGACGTGAGTTGACCCGGTGGTTTGCAGGCAATCCGGAAAAGGCCCGGGTTTAATGGTTCCCGAGCCGAAGCCCGCCGAGTAGGAGTCGCCGAGGTTGACGTAGTTGATGGTCCCCGTATCGCCGGATCGCGAGATTGGCACCAGCGCCGCGGCCGGTGCCATGCCGGCCAGCATCAGCGCCGCGCCCGCCAAGGCCGCGGTGATGAGAGCCAAAAATCTGGATTTCTTCTTGCCGTTCATTGGAACGTCCCCTGTTTCCACCCTGTGCGCTGTGCGTGGAACACAGCGCGAAATGCCCGTTCGGACGGGTCACCATGAAGGTCCGTGCCCTCAAGGGCAGGAATCCGCGGCCTTCATCCCCAAGATAAGAAGCCGCCACCGGGCCGAGCTCAAGACCGGATTGCGCGCACTGCATCTGCCATATCCTACGCCGAAGGCCCTCGCTGGTGAAGGCCTTCGGCGAGGGACATAGAACGCGCAAGATCCGCCCGGAGCTAAAGTGTCGGTTCGCTGTCCTAGGATGATTGGCAGGTTCACGAGTCGCAGCGTCAAGTACCTGGCTAGCTGCGCGGCAACCCTCCTCAGCGAGCGGGGTGCCCCAGGGGAAGAACCGGTCGGCGGTCAGTATCCGCGGACAAGTCGATGAAAGGGAAGTAAACATGTCTTACACCGAGCAGCTTGACGCCTATGGCCTGCCAATGACCGAGCCCGCGGCCAAGGGCTCGCGGCTTGCCTGGGAACGACGGTGGACCGGGGTGCTCTTGGATCACCCCTACAACCCGCCCGGGCTCTACGCCGGGAATTTCGCGCAGTTCATGGGCCACAATTTGGCCAGCCGCGGGTTGCTTCATGGCACCGGGACGCTGCGCGTGGATCATTGGCGCGACTACGCCGCACGGTGGGAAAAGGCCGGGGTGAGCCCAGAATTGTTCGCATTGATTCTTGCCTTGCTCCCGTCGGCCATTGAGGATGCGCTGCGGCAGGCGGTGGATCTGGAGGTCGAATACCGGCTTCATGACAGGCTGCGCTGTCTGAATGCGGACGGAGGCCAGTGGGGTATGAAGGGTCAAAATCTGGTTCCCGAGCAGTGGGCGGATTTCCCCTACCTGTTCCAGAAGCTCGGCCCGAAGCGGGCGTTGAGCCGTTTTATCACCACGCACTGCGGCCCGGAGCCGCACTAGAAAACCGCGGCGGGGAACGATCATGCGTGCTCGGCTTCCGGTGCCGGGCACCCATGTTGGCCATTGGCTTCGCGCTGCACCACCGTGCGGTTGCCCCAGAGGAACACGCGGCACTCGGCGGTATAGGTACGATCCACATCCTGGACCTGCTGGGCGATGATCGGGCCCTCGTAAGGCTCCGCGTTTACGCAATGCGCGGCGGCACCGACGGTATTGACCCCGCGGGTCCCACGCCTGGTGGTACGGCTTGGCGCCTTTGCAAGCGGGCCGGGATGAGTGGTGAGTGCTGATCGTGCGCCCCGAGAGCTTACTGGAGGGTTCCGCAGAGAGGATCTGCATCAGCTTTGCCTCGGCGGCCGGTTTGCTGTGTACTGCTTCAGTTCGCCGATGGTGAGCGCAGGGCCAGCGCATGCCGGATTTGCTCGCCCCTTGCGGGAGCCCTTCGGTGATTGAGCATTAAAACCAGACCGTGGGGCACCGGCGGGCCGGCCCGAAAATGGACCGGCCCGCCAGGCGTCTTCTTGTTCCCGATCGTGCTGCGGCTAGATCACCGGGTCCGAGCCGAACTCGGCCATCGCGTCGATCATCCAGTGCACCACATGTTCGGTGAACGAGGCGCGCGGCATGACATACCAGCTATTCTCCGCGGTGCGCCAGAGCAGGATCGGCACGTTGGCAACCGTGGTGGTGATCGCCTGGTTGACCGCGAAGGCCCGCGGATGCAGATCGGCCGGGCAGCTCTTGCGCAGCACCAGGCTGGCCGCCGCGCCGCGCAGCTCCAGCACCGCGCGGTTCGCCGAGAGGTCGATGACCTGGCCCGGCGCCTGACCCAGGGCGGAGTCCAGCGGCTGCGTGAGCTCCTCCCCGGCGGCGTTGAAGGCCATGAATTCATCCGGCCCGAGCCAGAGCACCGCGGTGCCCTCGATGGACCCGGCGACCTCGCCGACGCCGGCCGGCAAGCCCACACCGGTGGCCGCCGCGAGCGCCTGGTGCCCGGCGCTGCCGGGAACCGCGCGCAGCGACACGGCGGTGGCCAGCGCAATCTCGCGCAATGCGACGGCGCGCGTCCCGGCGACGGAGGCCTGGGCCATCGCCTCGGCCAGGTGCGCGGCCGGGGAGCGGCGCAGATCGGTGGTTGGTTCGATTACGCTGTGCTTAGCCATCTCGGCGGCTGCCTTCCGGGTCGTAGAGGACGGTTTCGCAGACCTCGACGTCGACCAGCTGGTCGCCGACGGGGGCTTTGAGGACTTCACCGATGCGGTTGAAGCCGTTCTTGATCAGGGCCAGGCCGAAGGTCCGGCCCAGCGCGGGCGAGTTGTAGGAGCTGGTGACCCAGCCTTCCATCGGGACCGGGCCGTCGGCCGGGGTGACCGGGGTTCCGGCGCCGACCAGCGCGGTGCCTTCGGGCAGGCGCAGGGTCTTGTCCACCGGCAGCACGGAGACCAGCTGCTTGCGGTCCGCACGCTGGTTGTCATCGCGGTTGAAGGAGCGGTTTCCCACGAAGTCCTTCAGCTTGGAGACCACCCAGCCCATGGCCGCGTCCTGCGGGGTCACCGTGCCGTCGGTGTCCTGCCCGACGATGATGAAACCCTTCTCGGCGCGCAGCACGTGCATGGTCTCGGTGCCGTACGGGGTGATGTTGTATTCTTCGCCGGCCGCGTAGACGGCCTCCCAGGTGCCCAGCCCGTACCAGCTCGGCACCGCGATCTCGAAGGCGAGTTCCCCGGAGAAGGAGATCCGGCTGATCCGTGCCGGGGTGCCGTTTTCCAGCGTGGTATCCGCGAAGGCCATGAACTTGAACGCCTCGTTGGACACGTCCAGCTCCGGGGCGAGCTTGGAGATCACCGCGCGGGATTTCGGCCCGACCACCGCGACGGTGGCCAGCTGCTCGGTGACCGAGGTGCACACGACATCCAGTTCCGGCCACTCGGTCTGCAGCCACTCCTCCAGCCAGTCCAGCACCTCTGCGGCGCCGCCGGTGGTGGTGTGCATCAGGAAGCGGTCCTGCGCCAGGCGCAGGGTCACCCCGTCATCGAAGATCATCCCGTCCGCGTGGCACATGACCCCGTAGCGGCCCATGCCGACCTTCAGCTTGGTGTAGCCGTTGGTGTAGATGCGGTTGAGGAATTCGGCCGCATCCGCCCCGCGGATCTCGATCTTGCCCAGCGTGCTGGCATCCAGCATGCCCACCGAGTCGCGCACCGCGGCGCATTCGCGGTAGACCGCCGCGTCCATGTCCTCCCCCGCCTGCGGGTAGTACCAGGGGCGCTTCCACTGCCCGACGTCCTCGAACGCGGCGCCTTGGGCCAGATGCCAGGGGTGCATGGCGGTGACGCGGGCCGGGTCCAGCAATTGGCCGCGGTTCCGCCCGGCGAGGGCGACAAAGGAGACCGGGGTGTAGGGGGCACGGAAAGTGGTGGTGCCGATCTCGGCCGGGTTTTCGATGCCCAGCACCGCGGCGATCACGCCGATAGCTGCCACCCCGGAGGTCTTGCCCTGGTCGTTGGCGGTGGAGATCGAGGTGTAGCGCTTCACATGTTCCACCGAGCGCATGCCCGCTCCGGTGGAGCGCAGCACCTCGGCCACGGTCTGGTCGCGCTGCAGATCCACGAAGTGGTGCTTGTAGTGCACCGCATCCTCGCCCTGGCGCGAGGGGATCAGCCAGACCGGGCGGGTTTCGCCCAGAGCCACCTCGATGGCTTCGGGCACGCGGGCGATCGTCTCGAAACCGGCGGCGGTGGCCGCCGCGGCACCGGCGGCGGCTCCCCCGGCCAGCGCTCCGGCGGTGTCGAAGCGGCCGGTGAGCGAACCGGCGAGGTGCTGGTTGGCGACGGGTGCCGCGGGCAGGAATGCGTGCACGGTGGAATCCCAGGCCAGCTTGCCCTGGCGCTGGGAGTGCAGGTGCACCACCGGGTTGAAGCCGCCGGAGATGGCCAGGGTGTCAGCTTCAAGGCGCTGCGCGGCGCCGATATTGTTCTGCGCATCCAGGCTGGCGACCCAGACGGCGGACAGCTCGCCGTTGGCGCCGGCCTCGGTATCCACGACCACCGAACCGGTGATCACGTGCACCCCGGTGCCAACCGCCTCGGCGGCAGCCACCGAGACGTTTTCACGGGCGTCGATGACGGCGACGACCCCGCCGCTGGCGGCCAGCTCGGTGACCAGCGGGTAGACCGAGTCGTTGGTGGTGGCCACGAGGATCTGCGACCCCGCGCGCACCCCGTAGCGGTTCAGGTAGGAGCGGACGGCGCCGGCGAGCATGATGCCCGGGCGGTCGTTGTTCTCGAAGACCAGCGGACGCTCGTGGGCGCCGGTGGCGAGCACCACCTGACCGGCACGGATATGCCAGACGCGTTCGCGCGAGACCCCCGGAGCCGGGGCATCGTCCAGAGGCGCGGTGCGGCGCTGCACGGCGATCACGTAGTTCGAGTCGTAGCTGCCCAGCGCCGTGGTGTGCTGCAGGTGAGTGGTCTCCTCCGCGGCGTCAAGCTCGGCGGCGACCTGGGCGATCCACTGGCAGGAGTCGATCCCGTCGATCTGTTCGTCCGGGGCGTCGAGCAGCCTTCCGCCGGCTTCGGCGCGCTCATCGAGCAGCATCACCCGGGCCCCGCTGCGGGCGGCCTCGCGGGCGGCGGCCAGGCCTGCCGGGCCGGCGCCGACCACCAGCACGTCGGTGTGCACGTGCGCGTGGTCGTAGTAGGCCTCGTCCTTGCGCGGATCCATGGTGCCCAGGCCCGACAGGGTGCGGGCGGACAGCCCCTGGGCGGCGGGAACCACCGGGGCGGCGAGCATCGACTCGTCCACGTCATCGCTGTGCCGCGCGTGGATGTGGACCAGCGCGTTGGGCTCCTCCACCCCGGCGGCGAAGATGCCCCGCGGGCGCTTCAGGTACAGCGAGTCGCCCACCCGGCGGATGCCGGAGGCCAGCATCGCGCTGGCCAGGGTATCCCCGCGCAGCGCGGACAGCGGCTTCTCGTTCAGCTTCACGTCGAGCGGCTGCGCGTAGTCCACCCGGGCGTCGGCTGCCTGCGCAGCGTCCAGACGGTATGAATCGGTGGTGCTCATCGGGTGCCTCCCTCGGTGTTTTGCAGTGCCGGGCGGGCTTCGCCGGCACCGTAGATTGCCTTGAATTCGTAGGTAACGGTGTCGCGCAGGGCGTTGAACCATTTGCGGCACCCGGCGGCGTGCACCCAGCGTTCGGCGTTGATGCCTCGGGGGTTCTTGCGGTAGAACAGGTACTGGGCCCATTCCTTGTCGCTCAGCGCCTGCGGGTCCTCCGGGTAGGCGACGTGCGCCTGGCCGCCGAATTTGAATTCGGTTTCATTGCGTGGCCCGCAGTTCGGGCAGTCAATCAGCATCATGAGCTGGTTCCCTTTCTTAGTGGGCCACGGCTGCGGCGCCGTGTTCGTCGATGAGGTAGCCGGTTTCGAAGCGTTCCAGCGCGAACGGCTTGTTCAGCTTGTGCGGCTCGTCGTTGGCGATGGTGTGCGCGAAGGTCCAGCCGGCACCCGGGGTGCCCTTGAAGCCGCCGGTTCCCCAGCCGCAGTTGACGTAGAGGTTCTCGACCTGGGTCTTGGAGATGATCGGCGAGGCGTCCATGGTGGTGTCCACGATGCCGCCCCAGGTGCGCAGCACGTGGGCCCGGGCGAAGATCGGGAAGAGCTCCACGGAGGCGGCCATCTGCTCCTGGATCATGTGGAAGGCCCCGCGCTGGCCGTAGCCGTTGTAGGAGTCGATGCCCGCGCCCATCACCAGTTCGCCCTTGTGCGCCTGGGAGACGTAGACGTGGATGTGGTTGGACATGACCACCGTCGGGTGCACCGGTTCGAAGAGTTCGGAGACCAGTGCCTGCAGCGGGTGGGACTGGATCGGCAGGTCGACGCCGGCCATTTCGGCCAGCACCGAGGAGTGGCCGGCGCCCGCGAGGGCGACCTTGCCGGCCAGGATGGTGCCGCGGTTGGTCTTCACTCCGGTGACCTTGTTGCCGTCCTTGAGGATTCCGGTGACCTCGCAGTTCTGGATCAGGTCCACGCCCAGCTCGTTGCATTTGCGGGCGAAGGCCCAGGCAACGTGGTCGTGCTTGGCGATGCCGGCACGGGGCTGGTAGGTGGCGCCCATGATCGGGTAGCGGATGTCGTCGGAAATGTTGATGATCGGGCAGGCTTCCTTGACCTGTTCCGGGCTCAGCCATTCGGCGTCCACGCCGTTGAGCTTATTCGCCTCCACGCGGCGGACCGATTCGCGCACATCTCCCAGGGTGTGGGCCAGGTTCATGACCCCGCGCTGGGAGAAGAGGAAGTCGTATTCCAGTTCCTCGGGCAGCTGCTCCCAGAGCTTCAGGGAGTGCTCGTAGATGCCAGCCGATTCGTCCCACAGGTAGTTCGAACGGATGATGGTGGTGTTGCGGGCCATATTACCGCCGGCCAGCCAGCCCTTTTCAAGTACGGCGATATTTGTCATGCCGTGGTTCTTGGCCAGGTAGTAGGCGGTCGCCAATCCGTGCCCGCCGCCGCCGACGATCACCGCGTCGTAGGACTTTTTCGGGTCCGGGTTGTTCCAGAGAAATTCTGGGTGCTCGGGAAGCAGGTCAGCCATGATTATGCTCCAATCTTCGGCAGGTTCGGGTACAGCGGGTGAGCGGCAGCTAACTTCAAAACACGTTCCTTCAACTCCGGCAATACGCCAGTATCACCATCAGCACCAGCAATCAACGCCTGCGCAATAATCTCCGCCACCTCGCCAAACGCAGCCTCCGAGAAACCACGAGTCGCCAACGCCGGAGTACCAATACGCAAACCCGAAGTCACCATCGGCGGACGCGGATCAAACGGCACCGCATTACGATTCACCGTGATCTCCACCTGCGCCAACAAATCCTCGGCCTGCTGCCCATCAAGCTCCGAATGACGCAAATCAACCAGAACCAAATGCACATCCGTACCACCGGTCAGCACGCTAATACCCTTAGCCGCCACATCCCCCTGGCCCAAACGCTCAGCCAGAATCCGCGACCCAGCCAACGTACGCGCCTGGCGCTCCTTGAACTCCGCCGACGCAGCAATCTTGAACGCCACCGCCTTGCCAGCAATCACATGCTCCAACGGACCACCCTGCTGACCAGGGAACACCGCCGAATTGATCTTCTTGGCAATATCAGCATCATTAGTCAGGATGATGCCACCACGCGGACCGGCAAGAGTCTTATGCGTCGTGGAGGTGACCACATGCGCATGAGGCACCGGCGAAGGATGCAACCCAGCAGCCACCAACCCAGCGAAGTGCGCCATATCCACGAACAAGTACGCACCGACCTTGTCAGCGATCTCACGGAAACGGGCGAAATCCAACTGACGAGGATACGCCGACCAACCAGCCACGATCATCTTCGGCTGGCTCTCCACGGCAAGACGCTCCACCTCATCCATATCCACCTCATAGGTCTGCTCATCCACACCGTAAGGAACGATGTTGAACAGACGACCGGAGAAGTTGATCTTCATCCCGTGGGTCAGATGACCGCCATGAGCCAAGTTCAGGCCCATCACGGTATCCCCCGGGCGAACCAGCGCATGGAACACCGACGCGTTAGCCTGCGCCCCCGAATGCGGCTGCACATTGGCATACTCCGCACCGAACAAAGCCTTCAGACGCTCGATCGCCAACGTCTCCACCACGTCGACCTCTTCGCAGCCACCGTAATAACGGCGGCCCGGGTAGCCCTCGGCGTACTTGTTGGTCAGCACCGAACCCTGCGCCTGCATCACGGCCTGCGCGGTATGGTTCTCCGAAGCGATCATCTCCAAGCCACGCTGCTGGCGAGCCAGCTCCGCGTCGATGCGCTGCGCGATCTCCGGGTCCAGGGTTCCGAGATCCTCGGTCAGCGAATCCGCAGCGAGGGAGGTAGTTTGAGTCATTGCCCATTCCTAAATGTATGAATTGCCGACAACTGATATATCAATCTGTAATTCACTGTATGATGGGAGTCACACCCAGTCAATGGGTTAGCTGGAATTTCTTTGACGCATAGCATTTCGGCACAATGGCGCCGGGAATTCGGAGGACACGATGACCATGACAGCTCAGCTGATTAGCGGCGGCGAGTCCATGGCCGAACGCGCTTATCTGGTACTGCGCGATCGGCTCATCATGATGGACATCGC
The DNA here is from genome assembly GCF_052377485.1 of Glutamicibacter sp. AOP38-B1-38. Classification (NCBI taxonomy): domain Bacteria; kingdom Bacillati; phylum Actinomycetota; class Actinomycetes; order Micrococcales; family Micrococcaceae; genus Glutamicibacter; species Glutamicibacter sp. AOP38-B1-38. Next base: position 72,317 of record NZ_JBQSWU010000019.1, read on the forward strand.
CCCGGGCGACCCCATCAACGAAGCCCGGCTGGTCGAAGAGCTGGGCCTTGGACGCACCCCGCTGCGCGAGGCGCTCAAGCGCCTCGAAGTCGACCATCTCGTGCAGTCCTATTCGCGCCGCGGAACCTTCGCCACGCGCGTTGACATTACCGAACTGGCCGATATCACCGAAGTTCGCCAGGCCCTGGAGCCATTGGCGGCAGGAAAAGCCGCCGCCCTGCACGGCGGGATCGTCCGTGCCCGGATGGAGGACACGGTCAGGGCGGTCGGCGCACTGAACTCGACCACTGCCCGCCGCGAGCTGATGGAGAACGATCTGGAGGTCCACCGGCTGATCTATCGCGCGGCCGGCAATCACCACCTCGAAGAAACCCTCATTCGACTGGACAACCTGGCCACACGCATCTGGTGCATGACCCTTGAGCGAATGCCCACGGTTGAAGAGCACATCTCAGAACACGCAAATTTGCTCCAAGCCATTCTGGACGGCGACGTCCACGGGGCCGAAGAGCTGGCACTGGAGCATATCGTGCACTTTGAGTCGTCAGTGCGCGCGGTCCTGTAAATCCACCGATCCACCCCGGCTCGTCGCCGAAGAGCCATCCCCGCGCGCGACCGCCAGCGGAACGAATGGCTCAGCGGACTTCCCCGCCGAGCCGCACTCCGCAATGCATGACACCGATCGCCTGCACCTCCAGGAGGCCAATCGGCAACTTCCTCGCGCCCTGGCGCCTAGCGGCGCTTCTCGCCGCAATCCCTCCGGGCCGGTATCCGGCATGCCTTCAACGTGCATCCGTGCGCCAAATTATTTCACGCCAGGCCTTGACTGTGACCTGAGCCACTGAAATGATGCAGTGCAACAGTGTTGCGTTTACTGCAACCAGACTCCGAAACAGAACAAGTCCCATCCGCGGTGCTTCGGCGCCCCTTGTGGCCAGGAGATTTCCATGCACTCAGTATTCATCGAAGAGCTTGATGCCCAAACCTACGCGGAGCACTTGGCACGCACCGGATCCACCATTATCATTCCAGCCGGAGCCACCGAACAGCACGGACCCCACATGCCGCTAGGCGTCGATGCGATGCTCTCACGCACCATCGCCGGCGCCGTGGCAGAAAAAACCGGAGCACTGGTCGCTCCGGCGCTTTGCTACGGCTACAAATCACAGCCCCGTTCCGGCGGCGGCAACCACCGCGCGGGAACCGTCAGCCTCGGCGGTTGCTCGCTCAGCCAGATGGTTGAAGATGTTGTCGGTTCATTCATAGCCCAGGGGTTCGACAATGTTGTCGTGCTCAATGGGCATTTTGAGAACTACCAATTCATCTACGAGGGCCTGGACAACGCGGTAGCCAGGACCCGCAACCCCGGAGCCGCCGCCCGAGCCATGCTGCTTTCCTACTGGGACTTCGTCGACGAAGAGACCCTGTCCAAGGTCTTCCCGGACGGTTTCCTCGGCTGGGACATAGAACATGGAGGCATCCTCGAAACGTCGCTGATGCTGCTGCTGCACCCCGCACTGGTCAAGATGGATCGCGTTGTCGACCACCCACCGGCAAAGCTCACCCCCTACGACATTTTTCCCGAAGACCCCTCCCGGACGCCGGACAGCGGCTGCCTCTCTTCGGCAAAGGGGGCGACCGCCGAGCGCGGGCGGCTGCTTTTCGAAACCGTCACGAGCCAGGTGGCCGACGCCCTCAAGAACGAATTGCTGCTCGGCGGCATGCCCCTGGAGGCGAACTAGCATGTCGGTGGATCACTCAACGTCCCAGGGCCGGAAAAAATCAGGCAAGGCCATGCGCCAAGGAGACCGGGAAAGCCAACAGGTAGAGGTTCCGCGATTCATGGGCCGGCACATTCCGCCCATCGATCGATTGCTGATCCGCGTAATCCCTCCGGTGCTGATCCTTGCGGTGATCATCTGGGTGCTCGGCAACCCGGCATCCGCCTCCGCCGCAATTTCCGAAATGCGCACCTTCGTGACCGGGAAATTCACCTGGCTGTTCATCTTGTACTCCGTGTTCACCGTGGTGGTCTGCATCTGGCTGTCGATGAGCCGCGTGGGCAAGATCCGCCTTGGCGGGCCGCTGGCGAAACCGCAGCACAGCAAGTTCGCCTGGTACTCGATGCTCTTCGCCTGCGGGCAGGGCATCGGGCTGATCTTCTGGTCGGTTGCCGAACCGATCATGCTGCGCGAGGAGAATCCGGTCATCCCATCCGGCCCGAATGGCGCCCAGGAGGGGGCCATCGTCTGGACCTACTTCCACTGGGGGCTGACGGCCTGGGCCATGTACTGCGCCGTCGCGGTCTGCCTGGCCTATTCGCACCACAATCTGGGCAAGACGCTCACCTTCCGCGAGGCGACGGTTGATATCCTGCCGCGCTGGTCGCGCCGCGGGGCGGGCGTCGTCATCGAGCTGCTGGCTATTATCGCGACGGTTCTCGGCCTGGCCACCTCCTTCGGCTTTGCGGCCATGCAATTCTCCTCCGGCCTCACCTCATTCACCGGATTGAACGCCACCCCAATGATGTGGCTGATGGTCATCCTGGTCTTCGCGGGCATCACCTCGATCTCCGCCATCGTCGGAATCAACAAGGGCATGGCCCGGATCAGCGGGCTCAATTCAATTCTGAGCATCGCCTTGATCGCCGCGGTACTGGTCTTCGGCCCATCGCTGTTCATCATCTCAAATATGTCCCAGACCTTTGGCAGCTTCTTCACGAACTTCGCGACTATGAGCCTCTGGACCGATTCGGGGTTGGCTGCCACCACCTTGGAGAGCTGGAAGGACAGCTGGAACGGCTGGTGGACGGTCTTCATCTGGTGCTGGGTCATCGCATTCTCGCCATTTGTGGCCGGCTTCATCGCCAGGATCTCGCGCGGACGAACCATTCGCGAATTCGTTCTCGGCGTGACCATCATTCCATCGCTGATCGTCATGGTCTGGGTAGCCATCCTCGGTTCGGCCGCCATCTACTACGACGACCAGTCCAACCGCGGCATCAGCGACGCCGTGGCCGCCGATACCTCCTCGGGCCTGTTTGCGATGCTCGATTCGGTACCGGTCATCGGAACCGTCCTGCTGGTCGTAGCCACCGTGCTGGTTGCCACCTACTACGTCACCTCGCTGGACTCCGGGATTTATGCGCTGAGTGAGTTCGTTTCGGCTCCGCACAAGTCCGGCCCGGTGTTCCGTGTCGTCTTGGTGCTCTCCGTTGCTACGGTGACGACCGTGCTGCTGACCATGGGTGGAACCGCGGTGGTCGATACCGTGCAAACCGGAACGATCATCGGCGCCTTCCCCTTCTCCTTCGTGATCATCTTGATGATCATCAACCTGATCCGCCGGCTGCTCAAACGAGACAAGGCGATCAGGCAGCTGGAGAAGGACATCAATAATCCGGATCCAAGCCTGGTCTTCGTCCCGGATCCAGACGGGGAGGGTGCCATCCGCAAGAAGGCGCCGAAGGACGGCGAGCAGGGCTAGTTCTGCGCAAACCCGTACATCCAGGAAGGCCGTGAAGCTCGAAACAATGAGCCTCACGGCCTTCATCCATTCCGCTGAAAGCATTGATCATTCCAAGTCACACCGATTCTTTTACTTGGGCCTGCAGGGTTTCCAAAATACTTCTTGACAGTGATCCGCAGCACACATAGTCTTCTTGCAACGACGTTGCGTTCATTGCAACTCGTAAACTCTTCACCGGCGATTCCCATGAATCCTCGCAATCCATCTGATTGGGCCGGCCTACCTTGACACTTCATTTCTTACAAGGAGCCAAAACCATGACCACCGCCGCAAACACCGCCACCAACGTTTCCGAGCTGGCGCGACTGAAGACCCTGCACAACGGAGCCAAGCAGCAGCTGACCTTCTCGGATGCCGAGTTCGAACGCCGCCTGGCCGGACTGCGCCAGATCATGGCGGCCAAGTCCCTGGACGCGGTCATCCTGACCAGCTACCACGGCATCAAGTACTACTCGGACTTCCTGTACACCACCTTCGGCCGCAACTACGCGCTCGTGGTGACCGCGAAGAACTCCACCACGGTGACCGCGAACATCGATGCCGGCATGCCATGGCGCACCAGCTACGGCGAGAACATCGTGTACACCGACTGGAAGCGCGACAACTTCTTCTACGGCCTGCAGGAAGCGCTGAAGCGCGACGGTGTGAAGGCGACCCGGATCGGCGTGGAGGACGACGCCCTGCCGGGGTTGACCCGCCAGCAGATCGCCGACAGCTTCAGTGGTGCCGCGCTGGTGGATGTCTCGCAGGATGCCATGCGCCAGCGCATGATCAAGTCCGCAGAGGAAATCGAAGTCATCAAGCACGGCGCGCGCATCGGCGATCTGGGCGGCGAAGCCATCAAGGCAGCCATCCGCGAAGGAATCAGCGAATACGAAGTAGCTTTGATCGGCACCGAAGCGATGGTGCACGAGATCGCCAAGACCTTCCCGCACCGCGAGGTGCGCGATACCTGGGTCTGGTTCCAGTCCGGGATCAACACCGACGGCGCCCACAACTGGGCCACCACCCGCAAGCTTGAGCGCGGGGACATCCTCTCGCTGAACTGCTTCCCGATGACCTCCGGCTACTACACCGCGCTGGAGCGCACCCTGTTCCTCGGCGAGCCGGATGCCCGCAGCCTGGAATTGTGGAACGTCAACGTCGAGGTGCACAAGCGCGGACTGGAGCTCATCAAGCCCGGCGCGGTCTGCAAGGACATCGCCGCGGAACTGAACGAGATCTACATTTCCCACGGCCTGCTGCCCAACCGCACCTTCGGCTACGGCCACTCCTTCGGCGTGCTCTCGCACTACTACGGCCGCGAAGCCGGCCTGGAACTGCGCGAGGACATCGACACAGTGCTCGAGCCGGGCATGGTCGTCTCGATGGAACCGATGCTCACCGTCATGGACGGCGAGCCGGGCGCCGGAGGCTACCGCGAGCACGACATCCTGGTCATCGGCGAGGACGGTGGCGTCGAGAACATCACCAAGTTCGGCTTCGGTCCGGAGAACAACATCATCGATGCCTAAGGGCAAGCGATAACCGCGGGGCGGGGCCCGAACCCCGCCCCGCGGCTGCTTTAACCATCTGATGCGCAGCATGCACGGGCGCTGCGCCAAGTATCGGGCTCCGAACGGCGTTCCGACACCACCTGATATCCCCGCGGCATCGCGGCCAAGCGGCCGGCGCCGCCCCCATGCAGAGGCATCTCCCATGATCCAGAGCAACAACAACCCACCGGGCGCAGCAGCCGCACTCTCGGCCGATAACGGCCCGGCATCGGCTTCCGTCGACCCGCAGACCCGCCGCAAGGTGGTCGCCGCCAGCTTCATCGGAAATTTCGTGGAGTGGTTCGACTACGCGGCCTACGGATATCTCGCCGTGACCATTGCCGCGGTATTCTTCCCCGAATCGGCTCCCCAAACGGCATTGCTGCTGACCTTCGGGCTGTTCGCGATCTCATTTTTGGTCCGCCCGCTGGGCGGCTTCGTCTGGGGCCACATCGGTGACCGCGTGGGGCGCCGCGAGGCACTGAGCTGGTCGATCCTGCTGATGTCCGGAGCGACCTTCGCCATCGCGCTGCTGCCGGGCTACGCCAGCATCGGCATCGGCGCACCTTTGCTGCTGCTCGCTCTTCGCCTGGTGCAAGGCTTCTCCGCCTCCGGGGAGTACGCCGGGGCCTCGGCGTTCCTGGTCGAATACGCGCCAGCCAATCGCCGCGGCCTGTATGCCGCGGTGGTGCCGGCAAGCACCGCGGCGGGCCTGCTGCTCGGCTCGCTGATGGCGGCCCTGCTCACCGGGCTTCTGGACCCGGCGCAGATGCAGAGCTGGGGCTGGCGCATCCCGTTCCTGCTCGCCGCGCCGATGGGCCTCATCGGTCGCTACATCCGCACCAAGCTCGAGGACTCCCCCGTCTTCCGGGAACTTTCCAAGGAGGAGAATACCTCCAAGACTCCGGTGTCATCGCTCTTCCGGAACCATTGGCGCCAGCTTCTCCAGGCCTCCGGAGCGGTGTTGCTCAACGCCGTGGGCTTCTACGTGATCCTCAGCTACATGCCCACCTACCTGTCCGAAGAGCTGGGCTTGGATCGCACCTCGGCCTATATCGCGACGACGGTGGCCCTGACCACGTACATCGGATTCATCTTCCTCACCGGCTTGCTCTCGGACCGCTTCGGCAGACGCCGGGTGCTGATCACCGCATCGGTGCTGTTCGTGCTGTTCACCGTTCCCGCCTTCATGATGCTGGAGTCCGGCAACTTCGCCATGATCCTGCTGGTCCAGGTCCTGCTCGGCGCCATGCTGACGCTGAACGATGGAACCCTGCCCAGCTTCCTGGCCGAGATGTTCCCGACCCGCGTGCGCTACTCGGGATTCGCCGTCTCCTTCAACCTCTCCAATGCCCTCTTCGGCGGCACCGCGCCCTTCGTCGCAACTCTGCTCATCGCCTCCTCGGGCAGCGTCCTTGCCCCGGGCTGGTATCTGATGGGCGCTGCGGTGGTCTCGCTGATTGCCGTGGCGCTCTCCGTCGAAACGAGCAAGAAGCCGCTAGCTTAGCTCTTTGGCCAGCTAGGATTAGCTGAATTACCCGCACGTACAGGTTGAGGAAATCATGACTGCATTCGAGAACGAAGGATCGGGCGCACCACACGTCGACGACGAGCGGACTCCCGAAGTCCGCGGCGCATCGGTGATCGTCAACGTGATTGATGTTTTGCGTTGCTTCACCGTCGAGCGGCAGCTGGTTGGCGTGACGGAGATTGCGGCGGAAGTGGGTCTGCATAAATCCAGCGTGTCCCGGATTCTTGCCGCACTGGTTCAGGAACGCATCGTGGAACGCGACGAGCCCACCCGGAAATTCCGCCTGGGATTGGGATTGATCGCCATAGCCGGCCCGCTGCTGGCGAATCTCGACGTGCGCCAGACGGCATATCTGCCCTTGAAGGAACTCGCTGAGAGCGTCCGGGAAACCGCGGTGCTCAACATCTGGGATGGCCACGAATCGGTGTCGGTGGAGCAGATCCCCTCCTCGCGGCCGGTCAAGCACACTTCCGCGATGGGCAGCCGCTACAACACCGCCTTGAGCGCAACGGTTCAGCTGTTTCTAGCCTATGAGACTCCGGATAGCACCCGGGAGCTCTTGGAGAACGGCAGCATCCTCCTGCAAGGCGATCTTTCGGCGGAGCAATTCCTTGATCGGATCAGCGTCGCACGAAACCGGGGCTACGCGGTGAACTACGGCGAAACTTCACCAGAGGAAGTCGGTGTGGCGGCCCCGATATTCAATCATCGCGGCGAGGTAGTCGCCAGCGTCTTGATCGCGGCACCGTTCTTCCGGATCACGCCCGAAATCCTGGACGAACTGATCACCGCGTGCGTAGGCACGGCACGCCAAATCAGCCAGCGCATGGGATATACCCGCCAGCTGGCCTAGCGCTACCGTCACGGAGGAAAGATGCTGGAAAAACGCGACTCCGATGGCTTCGGCTACCGGCTTCACGAGGGCAGCGAAATGCTGCTGCACCACCATTTCGGCGGGCACACCGGGTTGCCGGTGGCCATTCAAACCTGGGTGATCCCGCCCGGCGGCTTCGAGGGACTCCACCGGCACGACCAGGGCGAGCAGCTGGTCGAGTTCTACCAGGTGCTGGAAGGGACCGGCCGCATGCGCGTGGGCACAAAAACCTATGAGCTGGCTTCCGGGGACTCGGTGCTCGCCGGGCCCGCCGAGCTGCATGGCCTGACGAACACCGGGCCCGCGGAGCTGCGGGTGCTGGTGGTGTGGGGCCCGCCGGGCAGCGTCGACCTCACGCCCTACGGGTCGCACCGCCGCGCGGAGCAGCTACGCGGCGCGGCTCAGAGCTCACCCAGCTCCACCGACTGATCGGTGAGCCGCTCCGGGGCGATGCTCCGTCCCAGCAATCCGCGCAAGGTCTCGTTCACATCCCAGATGTTCACATTCATCGCCGCGGTGAGCTTTCCGCCATCGAGCCAGAAGACGATGAACTCCCCCGATTCGGTGTCCCCGCGCACCACCGTGGTGTCCTCCGGCGCCGCATAGCCGACATACTCCATGCCCAGATCGAACTGGTCGGTGAAGAAGTACGGGGCCCAATCGTAGTTTGCGTCCTTCCCGGCCAGGGTCGCGGCGGCGAGCTTGCCCTGGCGGATGGCGTTATCCCAGTGCTCCACGCGCAGCTGCCGGCGCAGTGCGCTGTTGAAGGCCTGCGCGATGTCTCCGATTGCGAGGATTTTTGGATCCGAGCTGCGCAGCGCGGCATCGACGATCACCCCGCGATCGGTCTCCAACCCCGCCTGCTGCGCCAATTCGATATTCGGCACCGCGCCGATGGCCAGGAGCACCACGTCGGCGCGGCTGGTTCCCGCGCTGCTGACCACCTCGAGGTGTCCGCCGGTTTCCTTTATCGCTTCCACCTGGGTGCTTGTGCGCACGTCTACCCCGTTGCGCTGATGCAGCTCCAGCAGGTGATGTCCGAAGCGGTCGCCGAAGACCTTGCCCAGCGGAACCTCGTCCGGGGAGTACACGGTGACCCGCGCCCCGCGGTGCCGGGCGCTCGCGGCGGCCTCCATGCCGATCCAGCCCGAACCGATCACCGCCAGCTGGGTGTCTTCGTCCAGCGATTCGCGCAGTGCATGCGCCTGCTGTACGGTGCGCAGCACGTGCACGCCGGGCAGGTCATGGCCGGCGAAGGGATGGGCGCCGCCGAGGTTCGGGCGGGCGCCGGTGGCCAAGACCAATTGGCCGTACGGGACGCTGCTGCCATCGGCGAGGGCCAGCGTCTGTGCTTTCCGGTCAATTTCCTCGACCCGCACCCCGAGCCGCAGTTCCACCTCATTGTCCGCATACCACTGCGCGGTATTAACCGTGAAGTCCTCGAGCTTCTCCTGGCCCTGGAGGTAGCCCTTGGACAGGGGCGGCCGCTCATAGGGCAGTTCCTGCTCCTCGCCGATCAGGGTGATCGCCCCGGTGTGCCCCAAGCTGCGCAGTTCCTTCACGGCGCTGGCCGCGGCAAGACCCGCACCAACGATGACGATTGATTCCTGGCTCATCGAACACCCCTTAACTTCTGCCGGCGGCAAGCATGTTGCCGCCGGCAGTTGATTAGTGCTTGTCTCTTCGATCCTCACACTTCCATGACCCGCTTGGCAAGGTTTGCGCCGTTCAGCTACCGGTAACGAAAAAGCTGGCGAACCGACCGCAAGATGCGGTCGGCTCGCCAGCCGACGTTCAAAGCCTACCGAAAGGCGTTGCTACTGCTCGGTTCCCCTTTTATGCTGGGCCTTTCCGCTACCTTCATCGCGTCGGCCGAAAACGCCGCGCGAGCGCGTCACCCGATAGTCGATGCGGTCATCGACGTAACGGCGCAGTTCCGGCTGGTCATCCAGGGCGCCCCACAGCTCGTCGGAGACATGTTCGGTGACCTTTTCGAGCCGAAGCTTCGCCTCGATGACTTCCAGGGCCTTGCTCTCGTGGCGCAGGCCCTTGAGCGTGGCCACCGCCATCAGGATCAGGATAACGCTGAACGGCAGCGCCGTGGCCAGCGAGCCCGCCTGGAGCGTTTGAAGTCCGCCGGCCATCAGCAGTGCAGCGGCCAGCACGCCTTCGAGCACGGCCCAGAGAACTCTGGACCAGGTCGGTGGATTCGGGTGTCCGCCGGAGGCGAGCATATCCACGACGAGCGAGCCGGAGTCCGAGGAGGTAATGAAGAAGATCGCGACCAGGATGATCGCCACTACCGAGAGGATCGATCCCAGCGGCAGGTCCCCGAGGATCTGGAACAGTGACCCCTCGGCGGAAACCGCACCGTCCTGGACCATATCCCCGGCGCCGAAGAACTGGCGGAATATTCCCGAGCCGCCCATCACCGAGAACCAGAGGAACCCGACGATGGTCGGTACCAGCAGCACGCCGGTGATGAACTGGCGCACGGTGCGCCCGCGCGAGATGCGGGCGATGAAGATGCCGACGAACGGCGCCCAAGCGATCCACCAGCCCCAGTAGAAGACAGTCCAGCTGGAGAACCAGGTTTGCGCTGCTTCGCCCTGCTGGAATGCTCCTACGTCGAAGGTCATGTTCATCAAGTTGGCCAGATACACGCCGATGGACTGCACGAAGTTCTGGAACAGGAACAAGGTTGGTCCCAGCAGCAGCACGCTGATCATCAGCAGGCCCGCCATGGACAGGTTGATATTCGAGAGCCACTTAATGCCGGCGCCCAGGCCACTGACCACGCTCATGGTGGCCAGGAAGGTGATGATGACGATGAGGATGACCAGCAGCGTGTTGTCCACCGAGTCGACCAGGCCGATGGCCTCCATGCCCGAGCTGATCTGCTGCACGCCAAGGCCCAGCGAGGTAGCCACGCCGAAGACCGTGCCGAAGATGGCCAGCACGTCGATCACGTCGCCCAACCAGCCCTTGACGCGATCGCCAAGGATCGGCTCCAGCGCCCAGCGAATGGAGACCGGACGGCCGCGGCGGTGGATTGCGTAGGCCAGGGCCAGGCCGATCACGGCGTAGATGGCCCACGGGTGCAGGCCCCAGTGGATGAAGGTCTGCGCCATGGCAAGGCCTGCCAGCTCCGCTTCGGTGCCTTCCCATCCGGGCTTCGGGTCAACCGTGGCATAGATCAGCGGTTCACCGACGCCGTAGAACACCAGGCCGATGCCCATGCCGGCGGCGAAGAGCATCGCGAACCAGCTGAACAAGCCGAATTCCGGTTTCTCCCCGTCATTGCCCAGCGTGATCCGCCCGAGCTTGGAGAAGCCGATCACGATCACCAGGGCCACGAAGCCGCCGACGATCAGCATGTAGTACCAACCCAGGTTCGTCACGATCCAGTTCTGGACCCCTTTGAACACCGTATCCGCCGCGTTGGGCAGGAAAATGGCGAAAAGCGCCACGGCCACGATCACGATCAATGACGGCCAGAAGACCGCTGGCGCGATTCCGCCCTTGCCCAAACGCACGCCTTGGCGGCGGAGCTTAGCGGTGATCTGTTCGTCGGTGTCGTTTTCGGCAATGTGCATATGCACCGGAATCGGCGCGGTATGCGGTGAGTCCGAAACAGTCTCGTCCACCCCGAGTCCATCCGGATTCTCGGGAGGTTCGACCTCGTCTATATTTCGCGTCATCGTAAGTTGTCCTTTGCTGCGAGTATTGCCCTATGGTTTAACACCCTTATGCGTCGCGGACTAAGATACAAGTGGAACCGGGAAAATTAGTCCCATTATCCCTGTGGGTTCGGCGCCTTGTGCATCAGCTTTGCTCTGCGTGACACGCACAGGCGAAAAATATTCGAAATCTCGTTCGGTTGACCATTGATTCGACCTTGACTAGTGCGTTTGTCGAGACTAAAAACAAATTTAGCGAAGAACCCGCGCTGCCGTAGCCGCAGATTTCCACGGATTCCCGGCGCTTGATCCGCAAATCCAGACGTCAAGTAATTGAGAGAAAATTCATCTCTTCTGTGCGGCACGATTCTGGGCGAAATATTCATTCATCTCCGACTCGACCGATATCAGAGCGCAATCCACTGGATCTTCTGGCAGTTTTAACCCCGCAGTGCGCAGGCCGAAAAGTTTCATGCCAAATCGTGGTGACGCGCACACCAAGAGCTGTACAGTGCTAAGTACCCACAGCTTCGGCAGCGGATGAATTCACCTAGCGGCGCGGAGCTGGAAGCTGACTTGTTCTGAAGGAGTCGACCATGTTCACCCCAGAGGTTCCCTTTCTCCGTTCCAGCGCTACCCCTATTCCTGGTCGCTACGTGCTGGTCTTCGATTCGGCCGAACAAACCGAGAGCGCAAGCGTTGGACTCCGCGCGCTTTCCGAGGATGTCCCGCAGATTCTCGAGTCCGAAGGCTACGGCTTGACCGAATACTTCCCGCGGCTGGGCATTGCCGTGGTCAGCAGCGCCGCCGAGCATCTCGACGAGTTCCAGGCACGTTGCGCCAGCCGGCGGATGCCAACCCGCGTGGTCCCCGAGATGGTCTATTACGCCTTGTCGGCAGAGCCCGCCGCGCAGCCCTCCGATTCTTTCAACGACACCGACCAAGCGACCTGGGGCCTGCAGGCGGTAGCCGCGGTCGACTCCAAATTCACCGGCGCCGGCGTCAAGGTGGCGGTGCTGGACACCGGCTTTGATTTGGCCCACCCCGACTTTGCCGGACGCACGGTGGTGTCCAAGTCCTTCGTCGAGGGTGAGGACGCCCAAGATGGCCACGGACATGGCACCCATTGCATCGGTTCCTCCTGCGGGCCGCGCACCCTGGCTGACGGACGCGGCTACGGCGTGGCCTCCGGGGCGGATATCTACGCGGGCAAGGTGCTTGGCGCCGACGGCTCCGGGTCTGACGCAACCATCCTGGCCGGTATCGACTGGGCCTTGGAAAATGAATGCCAGGTGATCTCCATGTCGTTGGGGGCCGATGTGCCGCAGGTGCACCCGCCCTATGTGACCGCCGGACGCCGGGCGCTGGAACTCGGTTCGCTGATCATCGCCGCGGCGGGCAATAACGCCCAACGCTCGCAGGGGAACGCAGGGTTCGTCGGCGCACCGGCCAACAGCCCCTACGTAATGGCGGTCGGCGCGCTGGATAACACGCTGGACATAGCCGACTTCTCCGCTCGCACGCTGCCGGGCCGTGGCGGCCAGGTGGATATTTGCGGTCCGGGGGTAGCGGTCTATTCCTCGTGGCCGGGGGCCGAACGGTACAACACCATCAGCGGCACCTCCATGGCTACCCCGCATGTGGCCGGCATCGCGGCGTTGCTTGCCGAGGCCACCGGCTTCCGGGCGCGGGAGTTGTGGGCGGAGCTCGTGCAGGAAGCCCAGCGGTTGGAGCTGTTCTCCGTGGATGTTGGATCAGGCCTCACCCAAGCTCCGCCACCGGCCGAAGCTTAGGGGCGCGGAGATCATGAGCGAATCATCCGATGATCGGGTAGCCTCCTCGCACACCTATGTCGTGACCGTGACGGCGACCTATACCGCTCGGATCGATCAGGTGGTCAGTTCGCTGGAAGCCTCCGGGCTGCGGATCAACAAGGTACTTGGCACACTGGGCCAGGTGATCGGTCACGGCAACGAGGAACTGCGTGCCCAGCTGCAGCAAGTCGAAGGCGTGCAGTCGGTGGATGATGAAAAAGTTTATCGGCTGCCCAATCCGAAAGATCCCCTGCAGTAGTCGCTGACCTGAGGCGCAATAGAATGACGCAGGCTCTCGGCGTGCGTCATTCTATTGCGCCGCAAGGAAATGATGCCCGGCGAATTTCTTCTTCGAAAATCTCTAGACGGATGCCGGCGACGGTGGTGAACTGGGGACATGAGACAGTACAGCATCGGCTATTTTGTCGGTTCGCTAGCCACGAATTCCATCAACCGCACGTTGTCCAAGGCCCTGATCAAACTGGCCCCGGAAAATCTGAAATTCACCGAAATCCCGATCAAGGATCTGCCGCTCTACAGCTACGATTACGACGAGGATTACCCTTCCGTCGGTACCGAACTCAAACGGGCCATCGAAGCTTCGGACGGGTTGTTGTTCATCTCCCCCGAATACAATCGCTCGATTCCCGGTGCGCTGAAAAATGCGATCGATTGGGGTTCACGGCCATGGGGCACCAACTCGTTCGCCCGCAAGCCCAGCGGACTTGTCGGAGCCTCAATGGGTGCCATCGGCACCGCGGTGATGCAGTCCTCGATGCGCGGCGTGCTCAGCTTCCTCGACTCCCCGCAGCTGAACTCCCCCGAGGTCTATCTGGCGTTCAATCAGGAAGACTTCGACGCCGAGGGCAATGTGCTCAATCATTCGACGGCCGACTTCCTGAAGCACTACATGGGTGAGTATGCAGCTTTTGTCGCCCGCGTGCTGGATGCCAGCGCCGAGGGCCATATCGGCGACCCGAGCCCGCAGCACGGCTAGACGCCCGGCGCGTCCCGGAATTCGGCAAAGGGCCGCAGAAGCTTAAGCGAAAAAATCCCGGTATCACTTTTTGCAAGTGATACCGGGATTTTAATCTGTGGAGG
>NZ_JBQSWU010000020.1:0-77698 GCF_052377485.1 Glutamicibacter sp. AOP38-B1-38
CACTGGACGTAAGAATGTATGCCAAGTTTATTTTTGTTGAGAATACATCCAAGATGTGAAAACACATCCGTAAATAGTTTCTGAAACACGACGTGATACTTTTCACCTATTTCCGATGTCAACGTATTGTTGGATTAGTCGGCCATAAGTATGATCGACGAGGTTTCGCTGGGGAGCGTTACCTGCACTCGCAAAGGTTCGTCAGTTCTGGGCCTGATTTACGTACCTTGGGGGTACTCGACTTGTTGATTTTAAATCCGCATTCTGCCACCGGGCGATATCAGTTCTGGCCGGGTCACCCCTATGCGTAACAGGCAAGTGCTTCTAGAAAAGCTAGGAAAATTCACGAAAGGGCACCGTGACAGAGTTGCCATCGTGTCTGGCGGGTCCGGCTTGGGAAAATCCTGGGTACTCGAGCAGATTGGTCAGCGGCTCGATGGGCAACCCCACCGGCTTATCCGTTCTAACAAACATGATTCGGCTTGGCCGCTATCAGGGTTATTCTCTTTTATTTCGGCTATTCCGCTGAAGCTTTCACCAGAGATCTCCGGACTCGTCCCTGATTCCACGGATGCTGAGGTGGACCGTTATCGAATCGCCATAGCCCTGCTTCAAGAACTCACCGAGAAAATTGAACCAGACACGGTATTCCTCATTGACGATTTGGATTTCATGGATCCCGACAGCCAAAGGATCTTAGGATTCCTTGCAAGCCGGCTTCAAGGCAACCGGGTCAGTTTCATCGCAACCACTAATTCGGCCACAGTACCTGAGCCATTCGACGTCTTCCAACGCTTTCCGCTGGAAATGATGGATTCACTGACCCTGAAACAAATCGCCATAGACGAAAGTGTCTTTGAGCTGCAGGAGTCCGTCGCCGAAATTCTCGTTTGCTTTGCTCGAGGAAACCCAGGGACTCTGCTCGAGCACCTGAGTTCCTTGTCGGAGGCACAAAAGTCGAATCAGGAACCGTTGACGCTTCCGTACCATGCACGGATAGAGTCCTCTTCCACACTGCGCGCTCTGGAAGCGCGCTTTACCGCAACGCAGATTACGGCGTTGAAATACATCGCGATTGGCCCAGTGCTGCCATTCGCCGTGGCCATAAAAATTCCTGATGTCACGGAGCATGACGTCAGCGAACTGGTCAACGCCGGTGTCGTGAGATTCAGCCAAGAATTACTCAACCTTCCCAATGCCCTCATGCGCAGCCATTTGTTTTGGGGTCTCGGCTCTATGCAACGCCGCCAGATGCATCTGCTCATTGCCGAAGCCGCAAACTCCATAGAACTCAAGCTATTTCATCAAAGCCGGGCTGACGATTCGCAGATACCCTCACACCAGCTAATCCGAGGTGCCGTCCGCCTAGTTGACGACGGCTTAATCCATGCAGCCATTGAAGTCGTTGAATGGGCCCTAACCCGCCTCGATAGTGAGCATCCAGCTCCCGAAGTCCTTCAATTCATTCAACAACTGGGACGAAGTGGACACTTAGGTATTGCCTGGCGCTATATTAAATATCTTGATGGCTTCAGTCTGGCCCCTGAGCAAAAACTCATGTTGCTGAACCATGAGGTAGAACTACGCGTTATAGAAGGCTCAATCATCCCCACTGCCAGTATCCATAGTGCGGTGGAAGAGCACCACGTCAATAACCTCGCGCTCAGCGCAAACCTCATGAGCATGAGCGCCCTTGCCCTGTGCCTCGATGGAAAGCTTGGCGAAGCACACACAGATTTGCAGCGTGCCCGGGAACTATTTTCTGCAGCTGAATCTGCGCCTAGTCCACGTTTCCAACACGCGCAAGTACTCCATGATTCGTATACCGGACATCAGGCGTCGGTGATGTCCAGCTATCAGTCGGTGATCCAGCGAAAAGCAGCAGACGTTAATGGCATTACATTCCTGACTGTCGCCTCGGCCCTCTCGACGCTCGGCTACCACGAACAGGCGCGCACCGCACTTTTGCCGGTGCTGAACGGGACCAGTACCGAGATCGTCTACCAATCCCTAGGGCTGCTCTACGAAGCCCAATTTGCTATCACTGCCCATGATGTACCGCGGGCATTACGCGCGGTAGAACGCTGGAACGCCTCACCTAGCGTGGACTTGATGCGTCCGCTGCCAAGCATCGTCAACGCGTGGTATTGGATCATGAAAGCCCGTCCCGATCAGGCTGGTCCCATCCTGGATGCCTTGCGGCCATTTGTTATAGGTCAGCTGCCCTCAATCTACTCCACACTCGTCACCGAGCTTCAAGGACTCCAAGCGCTGATGAGCGCCAGGTTTGACGAAGCAATCACGTACTTCCAGCAGGCGCAACTGGCATATGGCGAGATTGTCAGTATCCATTACGTGGAAACCTGTGTGAATCTCATCGAGGCCTTGTCCTGCGCACATCATGACCAGGAAGCGGCCAACGAATTCAGAGCGACGCAATCGTTGATGGCCAGAATAACGGGCAGGCATGCAAAGATGCTGATACTTCGCGCTCAAGCAATCGCATTGCCCGGGGATATTTCTCTTGCTCGTTTCCAAGCTCTCCTTGATACGTGGCAACCTGCCGATGGCCAACTTGAGCTCGCTAGAATCCACCACTGCTTCGGTACCCGGTTGGGAACTGCTGGCCGGCAAGAACAGAGCATCGAGCAGCTTGTCATTGCGCGCACCATCTACCGGAATATTGGGGCCTTAGGCTGGGCGCAACGCGTCGATTCCCAGCTTTCACACGTCACCGAGAGCACCTCGGAGGACACGTATTTCAAAATGCTCTCCGCCGACGAGGCTCAGGTGGTCGCCATGGTTCGCAAAGGCATGACAAATAAGGACATCGCCGAAGAATTGTTCATTACGGTCAGTGCCGTGGAGGCGCGGCTGACGCGGCTATTCCGCAAAACCGGTACGCGTAATCGGCAACAGCTTTCGGCGCATTTCACTGCACGCTCGAACTAACGCACAAGCACATTGGCAGTTGGCGCTTTGCCAGCAAGAACTTCCGCGAATCAGGTACTTGATCCACGTCAAGGACAATATTTCAGCACATAGATACGCTCGGGAGCAATGGTTGGAATCCCCTCCAACTATTGCTCCTTCTCTTTTTTGAGCGAAAGGTTCCACCATGTCCAACACGACTGCAAGCACCCACACCCTGCTCCGTGCCGAAGGCTTCTCCTGCCCCTCATGCGTATCCAAAATCGAGAAACAGGTTGGCCGACTAGAAGGCGTTGAAAAAGTTCAGGTGCACTTCGCCTCGGGCCGCGTTGAGGTAGACCACGACCCAGCCCAAACCTCCGTTGAGCAACTCATTGCCGCTGTGGACAAGGCCGGATATAAGTCCGCGGTCTCGGCCTTCTAATCTCCTGTCGATAATTCAGAAAGGTCGGTGTGCTCGTGAAAGCGCTTGGCAAATTCAGGTACGGAAACTGGTTTATTCCTGTGGTTTCCGGTCTGCTAATTCTTCTCTCCTTCGGTGTTCAGTACCTGTTTGCCGGGCAGTGGAACGCCACGCTGACGCCTCGCTGGTGGTTTGCAGCCACCGAACACTCCCACGAGACGGGCCATGTATTTACCCTGTCCAACGCGTTGATGCTTGCTGGTGGAATCGTGGCCGGCTACAAAATTAGCGTGAACGCGGTACGGGCCCTGCAGGTGAAGTTCATCAGTATTGATCTGTTGGTCTCTATCGCTGCCCTCGGCGCGGTGCTGATTGGGAACTTCTGGGAATCGGCAGCGGTGACCTTCCTTTTCTCCGTAGGCCACGCGTTGGAAGCAGGAACCATGAATAAAACCCGCGCTGCTCTCGCCGAGCTGGTCGCGGTAGTTCCTGATCAAGCCGTCGTCCTGCGCAATGGTGAACAGGTTCAGGTACCTGCCACCGAGGTGAAGATGGGCGAGACGGTACTAGTCAAAAACGGTGCCAAGATCCCCGTGGATGGGCTGGTCATCAGCGGCACCGGGGCGATTGACGAAGCCACCATCACCGGCGAATCCATCCCGGTTGAAAAGTCGGCCGCAGACCAGGTGTTCGCGGGAACTATTTCTCACGGTGGCTTCCTTCAAGTCAAGGCCACCGGCACCGGCGCTGACACCACGTTGGCACGCATCATTCACCGCGTGGAAGAAGCCCAAGATGCCAAGGCTAAAACCCAAACCTTCATTGATCGTTTTTCCAAGTGGTACACCCCGGCCGTAATGCTGCTCGCCCTGCTGGCATGGCTCATCTCTGCAGACGTGGTACTTGGACTGACGTTGCTGGTCATTGGCTGCCCAGGTGCATTAGTGATCTCTATCCCGGTGGCCATTGTGGCAGGTATAGGACGCTCGGCACGGAACGGAATCCTGATCAAGGGTGGCGAATATCTGGAGAATGCCGCAAGGATCACCGCGGTAGCCGTAGATAAGACTGGCACCCTCACCGAGGGGCGCCCTGTGCTCACCGACATCGTGGTGCTCGATCCGAAGATGGATCGTTCAGCAGTGCTTCGCTGGGCCGCCGGCGCCGAGGCAGGATCCGAGCACCCGCTAGCTGCACCGATTTTGGACACCGCCCGTGACGAAGGGGTTTCTCCCACCACTCTAGCCGAAGATGTCACCCCGGTGATTGGCAAAGGAATAGTTGCCCACGTTGAAGGACAACAGGTTCTGGTGGGCAATACCGCGCTCATGGCTCAATATGGAATTACTGAATTGGGTGCTTCGGCAGAAGTTGCTGACGAGCTCTCCGCAGCAGGAAAAACCGCCATGATTATCGCGCTGGAAGACCGTGTCATCGCAGTGATTGCAGTAGCCGACACGATTCGTGCCGAGGCTCCGGCAATGATCCGCGAATTGCACGCCATTGGGGTGAAGAAGGTCGTGATGCTCACCGGAGACTCCCGCAAGGTGGCAGAAGCTATCGCTGCGGCGACGGGAATTGATGAAATCCATGCCTCCTTACTCCCGGAAGACAAACTCGCCGCCGTCGCACAAATGCAGAGCGAAGGTCACGTTGTGGCCATGGTCGGTGACGGGGTCAATGATGCGCCGGCCTTGGCCACCGCGGACATCGGTGTGGCCATGGGTGCTGCCGGTTCGGCGGTCGCAGTGCAAACTGCGGATATCGCGCTCATGGGAGACCGGCTGCTGAAACTTCCGGAAGCAATCTGGCTGGCCCAACGCACAGTACGGATCATGCGACAGAACATCACCATTGCCTTGGGCACGGTGCTGATATTGCTCGCTGGAGTCTTTGCCGGCGGGGTGAGCATGTCGCTGGGAATGCTCGTCCACGAAGGTTCGGTGCTCATTGTCATCCTCAACGCCATGCGGCTGATGCGGGTTCGTCCCACGCAAGTTGCCGTACCTGACCAGGTCGCCACGGGAGAGGATCAAAAGAATAAGGCAGCACTTCGCTAAGCAGCAGAACAACTGCCACAGCCAGATAACTTTGGCGGTGGCAGTTGTGCGTCTTTTCATGGAGGATAAGGGCATAGCTGAGGGTAAGGAAGATCTGATGCACACCAGTATTGCTACGGAGAAATCTGCGGGAGCAAACGAGCTTTGTGTAAGCCGAGTACCGCTATTTCAATCATTGAGCTACGAGCAACAGCTAGAGGTTGCCGGGGTGGCACATGCGATTCATTTGGACCGCGCCGAGGTATTCTACTCTGCTGCCAGCAACAATTCTCAGTTGCTGGTGGTGCATACCGGGCGGGTAAAGATTTCCCGCACGAATTCCAACGGTCACGAACAAATTATCCGGGTTCTGGGTCCGGGAGATTTTTTTGGTGAGTCTGCGTTCCTGACAGGAATCAGTCCAGGGAATGATGCGACTGCGCTGGAGGACGCTCAGTTGTGCGTTTTTCGCCATGCAGACTTAGCCCAGTTGGTACAACGTCATGCAAGCATCGGATTGTGCATGCTTCAAGATGTCAGCCGCCGCTTAGGCGAAACAGAATCTCGTTTGGCTGCGGTGATTTCCGCAGATGTCAGCTCTCGCCTGGCAGATTATTTGCTGTCACTTCCGGCGGTGGCATCCGCTGAGCGAGCATTGGAAGTGGTACTCCCCCTGGCGAAGAAAGACATTGCCTCGCTGTTGGACACCACTCCTGAGTCGATTAGCCGTCAGTTGCGTTCGCTCAGTGAGGCTCGGGTCATCGTTCAAGGACGAGGAAACCGAATCACATTGCTCGATATCGATGCGTTAAGCGAACTGACCAACGCGCTATAGAGCTTCTGCGTACCAACCATAAACGGTCGGTACGCAGAAGACTGACTTAGATCTCACCAATCACAGTCTGGAGAGATCTTAAACTAGCAATTCATGTGGATAGTTCGCCTCACGGTGCTGAAATTCCAAGATGGCCGGATTCTTGATGATGCCGTCCTGAATTTCAATGGCGCTGGCAATGGTCCTATTCTCATTCCAGGCGCCAGGCCCGGCGAGCACCACGTCGAGGAATGGCAGCAATCCATCGCTGATTTCCCAACTGGCCGAGTTCCACAGGTAGGAAGGCGAATGGTCTACCGCGTAATAATTGATGTTCTTTCCCACGCTGAACATGGGATCAGCAAAGGTGGTCGGCTTAGCCCATTCGAAGCCCATCCCCTCATCGCAGGAAACATCAACGATCAGGCTTCCTGGGGCAAAGGCACCTAGTTCTTCGGTACTCAGATACATCAGCGGTGCATTGGGATCCTGCAGCGTGCAGTTGATAACCATATCGTGTTCGGCCAAGAACGGCGCCAAAGGCACCTTGCCGGATTCGGTGGTTACTTCGCCCAGATTAGGACCCTCGTCGTGTTCGAATTGCACCATGTCCACCGCGTGAATGGGCGAGGCCACCGCTGCCACAGCACGCGTGGTCAGCACCTTGATCTCATTGACACCGTGCGCCCGCAAAGCGGTCACCGCGCCGCGAGCGGTCGCGCCGAATCCAATGACCACTGCAGACAGCCGGCGCCCGTAGTCTCCGGTCACCCCGCACAGCTGCATGGAATGAAGTACCGAAGCGTAGCCGGCTAGCTCGTTGTTCTTGTGGAATACATGAAGCCCAAAGCTTCCGTCGGCACCCCAGTGGTTCATCGCTTCGAAGGCGATCAGCGTCAGCTTCTTGTCTACCGCCAGTTGGGTGAGTTTCTGATCCTGGACGCAGTGTGGCCAGCCCCAGAGGATTTGTCCTTCACGCATTTCTTCGAGGTCTGCATGCTGCGGTTTAGGCAGCAGCACGATATCTGCGGTTTTCATGATTTCGCTTCGTGAGGCAATTTTGCCTACCAGCGGTGCGAGTTGTTCGTCATCGATGCCGCAGGCCAGCCCGTATCCGGTTTCCACCATCATTCGCTTGCGGAAGCGCTCTTCGATGCGCTCAAAGTGCATCGGGTGGATCGGTAAACGCCGTTCATCGGTCTTCTGCGAAGTTGCAATGACACCCAGTGACAGGCCATTTGTCGAATCCATGCGTGGTTTTCTCTTTCTGTGTGGGACAGGCCACAACGGACCGCCCCATACAACCCACGGTACAGTGCCCTACCAAACCCCTGGCTTGGCTCGGCGGCAACGCACTGCTCGGGACGCGGGAAAACGCGAGGACTCAGGGATTGGGGCGCGGCGAGAATTCGGCCAGCTGCCAGCCCATCCACGGGCTGAAAGCCCACGGGGTGCCTTGCACGGCGGCTTCCAGCTTGTCCGGCTCGACCCACTGGTAGTCCATAACTTCCTCCGGGTTGGGCGCCAGCTCATTTTCCAGTGTGGCGATGAAGACCGGGCAGCGTTCATTCTCCACAATTCCGCTGGCGTCCACGGCCCGGTAGGCGAACTCCGCGAGCACCACCTGGGGGTCGGCAATTTGCGCACCGAGCTCATGAGCCGCATGCCGGCGCACCGCATCCACCAGTTCCTCGCCCGGCACCGGGTGGCCGCAGAAGGAGTTGGTCCAAACCCCTGGCCAGGTCAGCTTCGACAGGGCGCGGCGGGTCACCAGCAGCTGCCCCTGGGCGTTGAACAGGTAGCAGGAAAAGGCTTGGTGCAGCGCGGTGTTCTCCGTATGCACTAATTCCTTCGGGCACGAACCGATCGGTTCGCCATCCTCGGAAAGCAAGATGACGTCCATAGAATGTTGTACTTCCTTCTCTGCCAATTGGGCTACGCGAACATGGTGGTGTAAATAATCAGCATAGTGAGCAGGAAGCCGCAGAGGTAATTGATCCAGAGGAATCTCTTCCACGCGGCATTCACCGCCGGGGAACTTGCATCGCTCACCGCCAGATGCGGCAGTACGTTGAGCACGTAGGGAACTGCCAGCAGGCCCGCGCCGGCCGCAGGCCAGGACAGGCCCAGCAGCAGCACCGCCCCGGCCAGAAGATAGGCGCACAGCACCAGATACAGCGTGATCCGCGCGCCGAGCACCGTGGCAATGGAGCCCAGCTCCCCGGCGCGGTCCGGGATGATGTCCTGGATGGCGCCCAGGGCATGGCTTGCCATCCCCCAAAGCAAAAACGCGCCGAAGACGCACCACTGGGTCAGGGTCAAGCCGCTGCCGGCCAGCACCCAGCCGTAGACCGCCGGGGACACAAAATGCACCGCGCTGGTCAGCGAGTCCAGCCCCGGGCGTTCCTTGAAGCGCAGCCGCGGTGCGCTGTAGGCCAGCACCATGGCCACGCTGGCCGCCAGCACCGCGTTGGACAGCGCGGTCCCGCCAAGGGCCAACACCGCGATGAACGGAAGCGAAATGATCAGGCAGGCGGAGAGGATCGTGCGGTGCGCATCCCTGGACAGCACCGCGCCCTCCACGCCACCCTTGCGCGGATTGCGCAGGTCCGACTCGTAGTCGAAGACGTCGTTGACCCCGTACATCAGCAGGTTGTACGGGAACAGGAAGAAGAGCGTTCCCAGAACCAGCAGCCAGTCGATGCGCTGCCCGGCAATCAGATAGGCCGCAGCAAAGGGGTAGGCGGTATTCACCCAGGAGATGGGGCGGGAGGTGGCGAGGATTGCGCGGATCATTTGCTGCTCCCCTGGTTTTGATGCTCTGCCGTTGGTTTCCCGCCAAGCAGCCACCACAGGGCGGGCATCAGCAGTACCGCGCACAACGGGTAGAGGAAGTCCTCAAGCGGGGCGCGTCCGATGCGCACGCCCAGCAAGGTCTGCTCGCCATAGTCGAACAGGCCCGCCGCGATCATCACGTTGTCGAAGATCGCGGTGAGCAGCACCATGATCAGCAGTCCCAGCGCCAAGTCCGGAAGCGCTGCGGCCGGCCTGATCCGCCGGTACAGCAGGGCCGCGATCAGGGCGAGGGCGGCGCTGGCCGTAAACCAGAAACCCAATTCAAGAAACATTTCCTGCTCCTTCCCGGGGTGGCCGCGCAGCGGCTTTCGGCCGGCGCAGCAGCGCAACCCCGTTGACCACGATCATTGTCGAATAGCACAGGAAGAACAGGAAGAACACCTCTTCGAGCGGCAGCTGCTCGGCCACCATGATCCCGGTCATCAGCGCCGAGTCCAGGTGCAGGAAGATGCCTTGGGCAATGGCGATCACGTCCCAGAGCAGAAAGAAGACCGTCCCCAGCACCAGGCTGGCCAGCGCGGCCCAGGGCTTGGCGAAAACAAAGAGCTTAAAGCGCGCGTCGAGCAGCCCCATGCAAACGATGAGCCCCAGCAAGATCAGCAGATAGGTCATTGGCCCACTCCGCACACCTGCGCCCACTGGGCTTCGTCGATGGCGCCCGGCGTGCCGATGCCGTTCACCGCTTTGGCGGCCAGCTCCCCGCTGATCAGGCACATCGGCACCCCGATCCCCGGGCGCACCGAACTGCCGGCGAAGTAGAGCCCGGCCACCTTGCTGCTCTGGTTGCCAGGGCGCAGCATCGCGCTTTGCCCCAAGGTGTGGGCCAGGCCGAGGGCGGAACCGCGGAAGGCGCCATATTGCGTGAGGAAATCCGCCGGTCCGATGCTCTGGCGCACCACCACGCGCTCGCGCAGATCCGGGATCCGTGCCCAGGCGGCCAGCTGGTCGATGGCCGCGTCCGCGACCTGCTCGACCATGAAATCCCCTTGCCCGTCGGCTCCCCCACGGCCCCACTCGGGCAGCGCCGGCGCGGGAACGAGGATGAACAGGTTCTCATGTCCTTCCGGGGCCACGCCCGGGTCCGTGGCGCTGGGTTTGCAGACGTAGATGCTCGTCTGCTCGTCAAGTTCGCGTCCTTCGTGGATCCGGGCAAAATTATCATCCCAGTCGCGGGTGAACAGCAGGTTGTGGTGCTCCAGTTCCGGGAGCTGGCCGGAGATGCCCAGGCAGAGCAGCACCGCGCTGGGCCCCGGGTCCTTGGACTTCCAGCTTTTCGCCGGGTGGCTGTGCAATTGAGGGTCCAGCAGCTCGCCTTCCAGGTGGTGCAGATCCGCGGCGCCGATGACGAAGTCCGCTTCGGTGCGCTGCAGATTGCCCGCGGCATCGACCCAGCGCACCGCTTCCACCGCCGGTCCGGGGCGCTTCGCGGTTTCGATCTTCGTCGCCGTGGCGCCCAGGTGCACAGTGGCGCCCCGGGAGATGGCCAGCTGGCCCATGGCGTCGGCGAGGCCCGCGAATCCGCCCATCGGGTATTTCACTCCGTCCACCAGATCCAGGTGGCTCATCAATTGGTACAGGGCCGGGGTGCGCCGCGGGCTGGAGCCGAGGAAAACGGCCGGGTATCCGAGGATCTGGCGCAGCTGCGGATTGGCGAACCGCTTGGCTATGTAGCCGTGCAGGTCGCTGGCCAGCAGCGGGGCCAGGCTCCGCGCATGGCGCGCGAGTCCGGGGTTGAGCAGTCCCCTCAAGGAGCGGAAGTCGTCATAGAGGAAATGCTTCAGCGCCAGCGCGTAGCTGGTGCCGGCCTGGGCCAGGTATTTATCCAGCGCCGCGGCGGATCCGGGCTCCAGCTCCTCGAAGAGCTCCCGGACCGCGTCGCCGGTACCCATGTCCACCGGCGCGGCGCCGTCTTCGAAGAAGGTCCGGTAGCCCACCGGCAGCTCGCGCAGCTCCAGATGCTCTTCCACGCCCGTGCCCATCAAGTTGAACCAATGCTCGAAGACCTCGGGCATCAGATACCACGAGGGTCCGGTGTCAAAGCGGAAACCCTCCCGGTGCAGGCGGCCGGAACGTCCGCCGAGGGTGGGGTGCTGCTCGAGCACGGTCACCTGGTGCCCGCTGGCGGCCAGCAGTCCGGCGCTGGCCAGCCCGGAGAACCCGGCGCCGATCACCACGACGCGGGAGGGAGAAGTGCTCATTTAGTGCTCCAAGAAATAGTGCCGAGCATGGTCCTGGCCGCGATCAGGGCCTTGCGCGGGGTTGAGACGGAGATCCGCCGGGTGAGCAGCTCGCTGGCCGCGGTGCGTTCGAGCTGCCGGTTCAGTTCGGCGAACAGATCGTGTGCCATGCGCACCGCGCGTGCCGCGCCGGGCGGAAGCAGTGAGATGCCGCGCTCGGCGATGGCAAGGTCGGCGTAGATCTCGGCCACCAGCGCGGATTTCTGCGCTTCGGAGAAACCCTGGGCCGGGGTGCCCGGGAAATAGCTGCGTCCCAGCTGCTGGCTGTCTGCGGCCAGATCGCGCAGGAAGTTCACCTTCTGGAAGGCCGCGCCCAGGCTCCGGGCTGCGGCGGTGGCCTCCGGGGTGCGGCTTCGCTGGCTTCCGGGCATGGCGCGGAACACCTGCAGGCACATCAGCCCCACCACCTCGGCCGACCCGTAGATGTACTGCTCCAGGGATTGGGCGTCGTGGGTGCTGCGCAGCAAATCCGCGCGCATGGAGGCGAAGAACGGGCGGGTCAGCTCCGTGCCGATGCCGGTGGCCCGGGCGGTTGCGGAAAATGCGTGCACCAGCAGGTTGGTGCTGTATCCGCTGCCCAGCCCCTGCTCGGTTTCCGCTTCGAGCGCGTCCAGCGCGGCGGCGACCTGCCGGGCATCCAGCCCGGCTTCGCGGGCTACCCCGTCGACCACCTCGTCGGCCAGCCGCACCAGGGCGTAGATGTTGGCGATATGCCTGGCCGTGGCCCGGTCCAGCATTTTGCAGGCCAGCGAGAACGAGGTCGAGTAGGAGCCGATCACCACGCGGGCGCTGCGCTGGGCGGTGTCCGCGTAGCGTTGCAGATCTGTGGGTTCCATGGCTCAGTTTCTCCGGGAGAGGATCAGGGCGGTGCATTCGTGCAGCATGCGCTGCGCGGCGGCAGGCAGGCGCAGGAAGGTGGCCGAACGGGTGGCGGAGGCGCAGAGCTCGTTGGCGAGTTTCCGGGCGAACTGCTCGGCTCCGGATTCTTCCAGGGCGTGGCGCACGGTGGCCATATCACTGTGCCCGGCCCGGTAGGCGGCCAGCAGCGAGCTGAAGCCTTCCTGTTCGCTGGCCAGCGAGGTCAGAATGGTGCTCTTGGCTTCGCGCAGATCCGAATCGTTGGGCTTTCCGGTGGATTCCGGCTTCCCGAAGGTCCCCAGCACGTCGTCGATCACCTGGTAGGCAATGCCCAGCTGGCAGCCCACCTCGCCCAGCCGCGCGGCCTGCTGCGCGCTGGCCCCGGCGAGCAGGGCCCCGGCCTGCAGCGGCAGCTGGAAGGAGTAGGCGGCGGTTTTGAGCTCTTCCATGCGCAACACCTCTCCGGTGGTGGCCGGTGCATCGAGCAGCGAGTAGAGCAGGTCTTCGAGCTCACCGGCCCCGGCCTGGGCGATGGCCTGCGCGAAGGCGTCCTCCACGGCTCCCTCGCAGTCCAGTCCGTGCCCGGCGCGGGCGGCCAGTTTGATGGCCTCTGCCAGCAGCAGGTCCCCGGCGATGACCGCGGCGCTGTTGCCCACGTGCTCGGCATCCGCCGTGCCGCGTCCGGCGGCCAGCGCCTGGTCGCGGTAGTGCGCCGACAGGGTCGGCTGGCCGCGGCGCATGTAGTCGCGGTCGATCACATCGTCATGCATCAGCAAGGCGGTATGCAGCAGCTCGAAGGCGCAGGCCAGATCCTTGGCACGGCCCGGATCCCGGCCGGCGAACGCCTGGTAGCCGAGGAACACCAGCGCCGGGCGGGTGAGTTTTCCGTGTTCCACACTGCGCGCGATCTGCTCCCAGAGCTGCGCGGTGTGCGGGGAATAGGCGCTCGCCCGCGCCGTGGCCCGGTTCAGGATGGTTTCCAGATGCCGGCGGATTTCGGCCAGCGTCCGGGCATCGGCAAAGCCGGGCAATCCGGGGTCTTTACTGGATGGTGCCGTGTGTGAGGTGGCGTGGATGGTCATGGCCCTTTGCTCCATAGGTGGGTTTCGGTGTCGGATTCCAACGCTTGGCAGGCATCATGCAGGAAGCCAAGCACCGTGTGCTGTTGCTGCTCGTCCAGTTCCCGGAAGGCCCGGTAGATTCCGCGCAGGCTTCCCGCGGCTTGCTCCGGGAGGCCGGGAAAGTTCTCTCCATGCAAGATCATCTTCTTGCGCCGGTCCTGGGGATGGTCCTCGCGGCGGATGTAGCCATGGGCCTCGAGCCGGTCCAGCACGGAGGTGATTCCCGCCGTGGACACCGCGAGCTTGGCGCCAAGCTGTCCGGGACCGAGCTGCCGGTTGACTCCCAGCGCGTTCAACGCGCGCAGATCCGTGTCGTTCAGGCCCAGTTCCCTGCGGTATTCGTCCTCGGCCGCCGCGTAGGCATGCTGGAATTGGCGCATGAGACGCAGCACGCTAGAAGACCTGGGGTCCGCAGTGGTAGCCATGAAGAACTTCTCTCGCTAGGTTGATTATTAGCTTCGCTAGATACATCATGGTTTAAGTATCTTCATTTGTCGACTCCAGTTTCAAGATTTTTGCCCCACCAACCGCGAGGAGCGGATCATGAAAGAACCACAACGCAGCGCATCGCTGGCCTCCTGGCCTACGGTGATCCTGGAAATCGCCGCCCTGGGCGCGGCGATCACGGCGGCCTTCATCGGCAGCGGCGCCCTGGGCGGCACCTCCATCCAAGATGCCGCCGGCGGCTACCTCGGTGCCGACTCGACCTTGCTGTCCCCGTCCGGGCCGGCGTTCTCCATCTGGAGCTTCATCTATCTGGGACTTGCGGTGTTCGCCGTCTACCAGGCTTTGCCCGCCGGGCGGCGCTCGGAAACCCTGAGGGCGCTGCGCCTGCCGGTGGCGGCCTCCGCGCTGCTGAATGCGGCCTGGATCGCGGTGGTGCAATTCGACCTGCTGGCGCTGAGCGCCGTGGTGATCTTCGCGCTGCTGCTGGTGCTGCTCTGGATCCTGGTCCGGCTGGTGCGCTTCCCCAGCAGCACGCGGGCCGAGCACTGGATCATGTGGCTGACCTTCGGCGTCTACCTGGGCTGGGTGAACGTGGCCAGCATTGCCAATGTCTCGGCATTGCTCTCCTCCTGGGGCGTGGGAGAAGACGCCGCGTGGGCTCGGGTGGCGGCGCTGGCCCTGCTGGTGGTTGCCGCACTCATCGCGGTGGCGGTCTGCTGGTACTGTGCAGGAAAGCTCTACACGGCGCTGGCCATGGCTTGGGGCATCGCCTGGATTGGGCATAGCCGGCTCACCGGGACCAATGAATCCGAACTGGTCGGCTACGGCGCGCTGGCGATTGCGGTCCTGCTGCTGCTCAGCGCGGGAGGAATCGCACTGCGCTTGGGCACCCGAGAGAAATCGAGGCAATCATGAGCACCATTGCGGTCACCGGCGCGACCGGCTACATCGGCGGGCGGCTGGTTCCGCTGCTGCTCGAACGCGGGCACCGGGTGCGGGTGTTCACGCGCAGCGCCGAACGGCTGCGCGACGTCCCGTGGCGCGAGCAGGTGGAGGTCATCACCGGAACCTTGGAGGACGGCTCGGCGGTCGCCCGGCTCTGCGCCGGAGCGGACGTGGTCTATTACCTGGTGCATTCGATGTCCAGCACGAAGAATTTCATGGCCGCCGAGGAGCGCTGCGCGCAAAGCATGCTGAAAGCTGCCACCGAGGCGTCGGTGGGACAGCTGGTCTACTTCTCCGGGCTGCACCCCGAGGGCGAACTCAGCGACCATCTGGCCTCCCGGGCCAAGGTGGGGCGGATCCTCGGATCCGGCCCGGTCCCCTTGCTCACCTTGCAGGCGGGACTGGTGATCGGTTCGGGATCTGCGAGCTTCGAAATGATCCGGCATTTGAGCGATGTGCTGCCGGTGATGCCCGCGCCGCGCTGGGTGCTGAACCAGGTCCAGCCCATCGCGGTGCGCGACGCCCTGCATTATCTGGCGCGCTGCGCGGAACTACCGGCCGGAAGCGCCGGGACCTATGACATTGGCGGCCCGCTTGCCTACAGCTACGCCGAATTGATGCGCAGCTACGCCGTCCAGGCGGGACTGCGCAAGCCGTGGGTGATACCGCTTCCGCTGCTGACTCCGCGGCTGGCCTCGCATTGGGTTAATCTGGTCACTCCGCTGCCCCATACCCTCGCCGGCGCGCTGGTTGATTCGCTGCAGCACGACTGCCTGGTGCGCAACCGGGAAATCGATGAGCTGATTGACCGCCCCGACGGCGGGCTGACGGACTATCCGCGCGCGGTCGCGCTGGCCTTGGAGAAGATCCGCACCGACTCGGTGGACACCAATTGGGCGACGGCGCACCCCGTGTCGGCCCCCGCGGACCCGCTGCCTTCGGACCCCGAGTGGGCCGGGCACCGGGTCTATGTCGATGAGCGGTCCCAGGACAGCACGGCAAGCGCCGCCGGGCTGTTCACGGTGCTCGG
Organism: Glutamicibacter sp. AOP38-B1-38; assembly: GCF_052377485.1. Classification (NCBI taxonomy): domain Bacteria; kingdom Bacillati; phylum Actinomycetota; class Actinomycetes; order Micrococcales; family Micrococcaceae; genus Glutamicibacter; species Glutamicibacter sp. AOP38-B1-38. The sequence goes on from NZ_JBQSWU010000020.1 coordinate 15,682, forward strand.
CCGCATCGGCGGAGAGTCCGGCTACTTCTCCTTCCCGCTGCTCTGGAAGGCCCGCGGGCTGCTGGACAAGCTGGCCGGCGGGGTGGGCCTGCGCCGCGGACGGCGGCAACGCGAAAAGCTGGCGCTCGGAGATGTGGTGGACTGGTGGCGGGTCGAAGCCCTGGAACCGGGCCAGCTGCTGCGCCTACGCGCCGAAATGCGGGTGCCCGGACGGGCCTGGCTGGAATTCCGGCTCAGCGACCAGGAGGCCGGAAAGGTGCGGCTGACCCAACGGGCCATCTTCTTCCCGCGCGGTCTCGCCGGAAGGCTTTACTGGTGGTCCGTGTACCCGTTCCATGGCCTGATCTTCTCTTCGATGCTGCGCAGCATCATCACGCACGCCGAAAACGAGAGCACCCCGGCCTAAGGAGCTACCGGCCGGGCTCTGGTGCTTCGGGGTCGACCCCGTAGAGGCTGTCCTGCAGGGCCTCGGAGGTGCCGGCGAGGAAGCGGATCACCACATCGCGCTCTGCGGGGCTCAACCCCAGCGCCACGTCGAATCGCTTGGCGTGGTGGCGGCCCAGCTGCTCGCGGGCGGCCAGATGCGTTTCCTCGCTGACCTCCACCTGCCAGGAACGCCGATCGGTGGGATGGGCCTTGCGCACCACATGCCCTCCGGCCACGAGCCGGTCGATCATCTTGGTCACCGAGGCGGTGGTGACCCCCAAATGGCGGGCAAGCAAACCAGGGGTCACCGCTTGCCCGGCATGCTTGGCGGAAATGAGCTGGCGAATGGCGCGCATATCCGTTTCGTTGAGCTTCATGAAGCTCTGCGCGCTGTGCATGATGCGCCGCTCCACCGCACGCAGCCGTCCCAGTTCCGCCATGATGCGCTCGATCTGAGCGAGGTCCTGTGCGGGGATGCCAGCGCGGGGGATGAGCGCTTGCTCCGGATCCGACTGGGCAAAGCTATACATCATGGGCAGCTTTTCGCGCTCCACATTCCACCCCTTGAATAATCACCTACAGCGATCCCGATCGCGGGATAACTCTTCCAAAGCTTACTCCCCCGGCCTGCGGCAATAAGCAGGATCCGGGCTGTTGCACCGCTCCGCACGCCAGCGGCCACCTTGCAGGATGCACAAAACCTCCCGAACTTTGCCAGTTCGGGAGGTTTCGTTTGGTTGGTGCGAGTAGAGAGACTTGAACTCTCACGTCCGAAGACACTGGAACCTAAATCCAGCGCGTCTACCAATTCCGCCATACTCGCTCGCGCTACACCTGACTTGAAGTCCGGTAACTCGACCTCAACTAGTCTAGCGGAATAATTCGCAGATATAAAATCGGCGAACCATGGTTCTACTTGGGATCAATCCCCAAGTCACGACGCAGCTTTGCAACGTGACCGGTGGCACGAACGTTGTACTGCGCCAGGGAAACCAGACCCTGCTCGTCGACCACAACGGTCGAGCGAATCAGCCCCTCGTAGGTGCGGCCATAGTTCTTCTTTTCACCCCAGGCGCCATAGGCTTCGGCGACGGCATGGTCCTCATCGGCCAGCAGCGGGAAGTTGAGCTCTTCCTTGGCGGCGAACTTTGCCAGCTTGGTGACCCCATCCGGGGAGATTCCGAGAACTTCGTAGCCCAGAGCCTTCAGGGACTGGATCGAGTCGCGGAAATCGCAGGCCTGCTTGGTGCAGCCTGGCGTGGAGGCCGCCGGGTAGAAGTACACGATGGCTTTCTTGCCGCGGAGGCTGGACAAGGTCACTTCATTGCCCTCGGCGTCGCTCAACGTGAAGTCTGGCGCCTGATCCCCCGCAGCCAAGCGAGTTGGCGTAGTGGCTTCATTGCTCATTCGTAGAACCCCTTTTCCGTGGATATACAAAAAATCCGACCTGATAGTTCAGGTCGGATCTCATTGTGCGCCCCTCGGGACTTGAACCCGAAACCTACTGATTAAGAGTCAGTTGCTCTGCCAATTGAGCTAGAGGCGCTTACTTCGCTCTGACTAGTCCGTTTCCGGTTCATGTCGTTGCGACGTAGATAATCATAGGCAGAAGGCACCCAAAAAGGAAAATCGACTGCCCGCACCCTTGGAACCCTACAAACACCTAGTCAGATAGGACTTACCGGATCCCCTGGGGTCGCAGGGCAGGAAATTCGTTAAAATTTCCTGCGTGGTTTGAACCACATTCTGAATCGTCCTGCGGGAACTTATGAATTAATTCCACGAGATCTAGTGTTTAGTCATCTGCAGGCTCGGACCAAGCAAATAGCCCATGCTGAAGAAACTGATTCCTCGACTCTGAGAAATTATGGGTTCCAAAAGTGCAACGGATTCGAGAAGGGGAATATTTATCGGATTACACGCGCAAGATGAGGCCGCGGAAGAATCCAGCAAGGACAGTTCCGCAGAAAGGCTGGCGGCTCATCTAAAGCTAGTTTCGATTGGTTCCAGTTGGAACAGAAGACTATCCGGGCTATATTTTCCGACCCTGGCAACTACATGGATGTTGTCTCGGATGCCAATAGTGCCTGTGGGGCTCTCATTGGTGTAGTGCAGGTCGTTAGTGGTATTGACATCACGAAATTGGAAGCTTGGGCCAGGCGACCGGTTTTCATCAAAGTTCCCGGCAGCGATCAAGATGTCATACCGAGTTTTGTAGTTACCATGTTGCGCGAGAGCCCAAACGCTGGCATCGAATTCAATCAACTGGTCCTTGTACTTCGCTGCGAACTTTTCAACCACAGGACCGGAATCGCTCCCAGCCAGAAGCTCAGCTAAGTCTTTGCTGTTGTCCACGGTCAAGATTTCTTCTGCGGGTGCTGCACTTGGAACTTCGGTCAGCAACGAATCACCGGACGGCAGCTCTGCGTCTATCACTTCCGCGGTCGCATCGATTATTGGTTCTTCATTTGATTGCTCCGATTCACGAGCAACTGGCGCAATTGGTTCTTGTTCATTTCCACTTTCGAGAACGGCCATGACACCAATAAAAATAAATAACGCGGCCATACTTCCGCCAAGAACTACCATCGCTCGTCTAGACAACTTGCGCTTTGGGCGACGGAAGGTAATTTGAGTTTGGAGTCGTCCGCGCTTTTCCTCTACGAGTTCCCACCCTTCACTTGTCCACTTCGAAATCGCCCTGGACTCCGCGCCTCGGATCGTTTTCACGATTTTAGAGTGGTAATCAATTTCCGATTCAGACATTTCGCCCCCATAGGTACTAACTCTGCACTTCTCCAACTGCCGTGATTCTAACTGTGAGCTTCAACTATTCGTTATTTATGAGGATAAATACGCAGAAACATTCCGTAGCCACCAGAAGCAAACGCGGGTTCGGCTCGTACTTCCACTTTCTCCGTCTTTTTGGCGACAGCTCCTTCACCTACTCTTACTGACCGATGCGGTGCCCGTTCAGCGGGTTCGACTTCGCGGTGACCTTCCATCCATGCCAAGATTCCACCTTTCAGGAACAGCGCGGCAACGCACACGCCAAGTATCACTTAGGCGTGCTTCGGGAGCTTCTGCCTGGGCCGACGCAAGGTAATTATCGTTAACAGCAGCCAGTGCCATTACCTCGGCTACTTCCCAGCCTCTTTTTGTCCAGTTTGAAATGGTGATGGATTCTGTGCCTCGAAATTCCCGCAGGACATTGATTTGGTATTCACGTTCTGGCTCGGGCATGGCGCTCCCCCATAGTCGTGGTCCGCTGTTCATTCCTCTCTGCCATGAGCCAAACGATGAACGGCTAACGAGCGTTGAGGCTGGGGCAAATGAGGGGACGATCAAAGTCGGCCGTGAGAGAAGAAATCCGACCCGAGGTTTACGGCCCGCATTTCAGGGCTAGGTGCCGAAGTTTGATCCGGGTACGCAAAAAGGCCGGACCGAAGTCCGACCTTTCTCACTGTGCGCCCCTCGGGACTTGAACCCGAAACCTACTGATTAAGAGTCAGTTGCTCTGCCAATTGAGCTAGAGGCGCCCGCTGCGATGTTCTAGAAGCTTTTTATGCTTCGCGCTTTCGCAACGAGATAAAACTTTACCAGCTTTCGGCGAGAGTGCAAAACGAGAGGGGCCCTCCGGCCGGTGACCTTCGTTACAGCAGATGACTTGGGGTTATTTCCATAGGCATCTCCTGCTTTATACAGTGAACCCATGAACAGCCAACGCACGGTTTCCTTTCCCACTCAAGAACTCCTCAACGCTGTCGGCGAGCTGCCACGCAACCTCAAGCCAGTTATTTGGGACTTGGTCAACGAGCCATCCACGAACCTGGAGGAGATCGACATAGCGATCTTCCCTTATATGGCTTCACCGCACAGCCTGCGCAACATCGATCGGGCGCCAAACGTCAGCCACGTTCAAACGCAGACCACCGGCTACGACGGACTGGTTGATCTCGTTGGCGACCGGGCAAGCATCACCACGGCCGCCGGGGTGCACGCCGCAGCCACCGCAGAGATGGCACTAGGGCTGGCCATCGCATCACTGCGGGGCTTCCCACAGGCGGTACGCGACCAGCGCGAAGGGGCGTGGAACCCCATGCAGTGGCCCGGCTTGGCCGATCGCACGGTGGGCCTAGTAGGCGTCGGCGGCATTGGCGAGGAGATCCGCAAACGCTTGGATCCCTTCGAGGTGAACCTGCTGCGCTTCGGTTCCCGCGCCCGCACCGACGCGCACGGCCAGGTGCTCTCCATTGACCAGCTCTCCGCACACGCCGGTGAAATCGAGGTGCTGATTCTGATTGTTCCGCTGAATGACTCCACGCACCATCTGGTGGATGCCCAGCTGCTCGCCAAACTTCCCGACGGAGCACTGGTGGTCAACGTGGCCCGCGGTCCAGTGGTGGACACCGATGCGCTGGTCGCCGAAGTTTCCTCCGGCCGGCTGTCGGTGGCCTCGGATGTTTTCGAACCAGAGCCGCTGCCGGCGGACCACCCGCTGTGGCAATGCCCGAACGCGTTGATCTTGCCGCATAACGGCGGAAACACCGGCGCCTTCTTCCCGCGGATGGTGCGCCTGCTCAAAAAGCAGCTCCCGGCCTGGTCCGAAGGCGAACTTGGCCAGAACGCTGTGCATCAGATCACTAGTTAATGCTTTTTAGCTAACAATTTGATTCCACTTAGCGGCACCCCGAGAGTTACTGGGGGTGCCGCTAGCGGCGTGCGCTATCTTTGATAAATACCCAAACCGTTTACCGCCGCGAAAGCCGCCGGTTCACCGCGGCTGGGAACCGAAAGCAATCAAGAGGAAGTCGAGCCACAACCGTGCCTTCGAAGCAACAACATCTCGTGACGCGACGCTTGCTGCTCACTGGATCGCTCGCTGCGACAACACTGGCGTTGGCTTCCTGCACCTCTAAGAACGGTGAAGGCGTAGCCTCCGCCAGCCCGTCGGCAAGTGAACCTGCAATTCCGCGTACCCTGCGTCTGGCAGCTTCCGCTCCCCCGGTGTCGTTGGATCCCGCATTGGCCAATGACAACGAATCCTTCCGCATCACCCGCCAGATCTACGAGACGCTGATCTCCATCGATGCGAATACCGGCAGCCCCATTGCCGGCCTCGCCGAATCATGGACCGAGAGCGAAGACGGGCTGCGCTATACCTTCGCGCTGCGGCGCGGGGTGCGCTTCCACGACGGCAGCGAATTCAATGCCGCAGCCGTCGTGGCGAACTTCAACCGCTGGGTCAAGCTGCCCAAGGATCTGCAGCTGCGCTCCAGCCAGGGCTTCATGCACGTCTTCCACCACGAAAAAGACATTCCCAAGCTGCCTACCGAGGCGGAGCTGAAGCTCAAGCTGGACCAGGGCACCACGGTCACCGAGGAGCAGAAGGCGGCCGAGACCCAGCGCCTGGCCGAGCTGGAGAAGCTCAAGGCCATTTACGCTCAGGACCTATTCACCGGAAAATCCCTCGGCGGCAGCGCAAGCTATTTCGCCGGAGTCGAGGCCACGGAGCCATACGTTCTCACCTTGAAGCTGCGTCGACGCCGTGCCGGGCTCATCGAATCGCTCACCCTGCCGGGTATGGCGATCGCCGCACCGGATTCCCTCGCCGGGGGCCCAAAAAGCAACCCGAGCCAAGCGCTGCTCACCGCGCCTTCCGGCACCGGCCCCTACAAGTTCGTATCCAACGACGAGGGCACCGTGAATCTGGAGCTTTTCGCCGACTATTGGGACAAATCAAAGCTCAGCAACAACCCGAACCATCCAGAAGTAGTGGTGGTTTCCCCGGTCCCCTCCCCCTACAACCGCGAAAGCGCGCTGATGGCGGAGGAAATCGACGGCTTCGACATGGTTTCGGTCGATATCATGCGTACCTTGGTGCGCAACGCGAAAGTCGTCGTGCAGCGCGACCCGTTCTCGGTGCTGTATCTCGGACTGGATCACCGCAACGAATGGCTGGCCAAACCCGAATTCCGCATGGCCATCACCCACGCGGTCAACCGTGGACGGTTGGCCGACAACCTCTTCCTGCAGGGTTCCAAATCCGCGCAGAGCATCCTGCCGCCGGCCTTCGGCGTCCCGGATCCGGAGGGCACGCTGAACCACAGCTCCGATAAGGCCAAGCAGCTGCTGGCGGACATCGACTACAAGGGCGAAATCATCGAGTTCGCCTACCCGCTGCGGGTCTCGCGAAACTACCTTCCGCTGCCCGAGCGCACCTTCGCCCAATTGGCCGAAGACCTGGCTGCGGTAGGCATCCGGATCAAGCCACGCCCCATTGCGTGGACCGACGGATATGTGGATACGGTGCGTTCGGAGGAATTCAACGGGATGCACCTCTTGGGCTTCTCCGGTGGCTATCGCCTGGAAGATGACTTCATCTCCGGAATTCTCGACGCCAAGGAGCATGAGTTCGGATACACCTCCAAGTTACTTGACTCACAGGCCTTGGCTGCCCGCTCCTTGCCTCCTGGCGAGGAACGCACGGCGGCCATGACTGCCATTTTGGCCACGCTGAACACCGATCTACCGCTGGTCCCACTGGTATTTCCGATTTCCGCCTTGGCCTTCAACCCGAACGTCACCTACTACCCTTCCTCGCCCATGCTCAATGAGAGCTATCTGGACGTGCAGATGACTAACTCACCTGCACTTTCCAGTTAACGATTTTTAACCGGTGGTCTACTAGGTCTAGTCTGTAGTAGAGCAAAGTATCACTGTCGATGGAGATCCTCGTGCCTTCTGAAACGTCAACCGAATCTTTTGACGTAGTACTAATCGGTGCCGGCATCATGAGTGCCACCCTTGGCACCATGATCAACCAGCTGGAACCAACCTGGTCTATTGGTCTTTTCGAAAACCTCGACAAGGCCGGAGAGGAATCCTCCTCACCATGGAACAACGCAGGTACCGGTCACTCGGCACTGTGCGAACTGAACTACGCCCCGGCCAAGGCCGACGGAACGGTTGACCCAGCCAAGGCAATCGGCATCAACGAGCAGTTCCAGGTATCCCGCCAGTTCTACTCGTGGGCAGTTGAGAACAAGCGCGTCGCAGACGCGGATTTCATCAACGCGCTGCCGCATATGTCCTTCGTCATTGGCGAGGACCACTCCAAGTACCTCAAGGCGCGCTATGACGCGCTGAAGCCGAACGCATTGTTCGGCGAAATGGAGCACACCACCGATCTAGACACCATCAACGAGTGGACTCCGCTGGTCGCCAAGGGACGCGACGCCTCGCAGAAGGTCGCCGCCTCCCGCGTGGCCTCGGGCACCGACGTTGATTTCGGTCGCCTGACCAAGGACCTGACCAACTCGCTGGGTGCCGCAGGCGCGTCGGTGAACTACGGCCACAAGGTCAAGACCCTCAAGCGCGATGGCGCCGGCTGGGAAATCACCGTCAAGGACAACGCCAGCGGCGCTGTGAAGACCGTGAAGGCCAAGTTCGTCTTCGTCGGCGCGGGCGGCGGCGCCTTGTCGCTGCTGCAGAAGTCCGGCATCGATGAGATCAAGGGCTTCGGCGGCTTCCCGGTCTCCGGTCAGTTCCTGCGCTGCACCGATGAAGCGATCATCAACCAGCACCACGCAAAGGTTTATGGCCAGGCTTCGGTCGGCGCCCCACCGATGTCCGTGCCGCACCTGGATACCCGATTCGTTGACGGAAAGCGTTCACTGATGTTCGGCCCGTACGCCGGCTTCTCGATGAACTTCCTGAAGTCCACCGGACAGATGGACCTGCCGCTGTCGCTGCGCCCGCATAACATCATCCCTATGCTTGCAGTGGGCAAGGACAACATGTCGCTGACCGCCTACCTGATCAAGGAGGTGCTCAAGTCACGTGCCAAGAAGGACGAGGCCCTGGCCGAGTACTTCCCCGCAGCAGATGGCTCCCAGTGGGAGTTGATTACCGCCGGCCAACGCGTACAGGTCATCAAGAAGGATGCCAAGAAGGGCGGCGTCCTTCAGTTCGGCACCGAGGTCATCACCTCCTCGGACGGTTCGATCTCCGGTCTGCTCGGTGCCTCCCCAGGCGCCTCGACCGCGACTCCGATCATGGTGGGCCTGCTCTCGCGCTGCTTCCCGAAGCAGTTCGCAGGCTGGGAAGCAAAGCTGAAGGAAATGATCCCTTCCTACGGCACCAAGCTGAACGAAAACCCGGCGCTCTACGCCGAGGTCAAGGCTGCTACCGATAAGAGCCTGGAACTGAGCTAGCCAACGGGGGCAAGGGCCGGTTTGCTTCCTGCCGCTTAGCGGCCAGGGAAGCGAACCGGGCCTTTGTCATTCCGCCGACGCAGTGACCTCGATGGCCAGCGGGGATCGCAAGGTCTGCAGCACCACGCAATATTTTTCCGTCGCCTCGATCAGCTGCGCTATGTCCTGTTCGCTGGCCTCGGTGTGCAGCTCGAAGGACAACTTGATCGAGCTGAATCCCACCGCGGCTTCGGGGTCCAGCCCCAAGGTGCCGCGCACATCCAGCACACCGCTCGCGTGGACGCTGCCGGCAACGCTCAGCGAGCGGTTGATCGCGACCGCAGCCAGGGTGACCCCGGCACAGGCCACCAGCGCCTGCAGGAGCAGATCCCCCGAACAGGCCAGCGTCCCATCCCCGCCGGTGGACGGGTGCAGGCCGGCGCTCACCAGCGCCTGACCGGTTTGCACCGAACAGGAGAGTCCTTCTTCTCCGAGAGTTCCGGTGGCCTCCAATACGATGCTTCCGGCTTGCGGCTGCTCGCGGTAAAGCTGTTTCAACGGCCGCTGCACGCTGCGTAAAGTGTCCCGGTCCATGGCCGTCCTACCCATCTGCGAAGTTCCGTGGGGCATTCCCATACACCGAGTATGCGCTCGAATCCCACTATGGGACCCGATCAGTTGGCAGTTTTAGCACCTGCTTGCTGGCAGCCGTAATTCGTTACGTCAGGATCGCCGTTCCGTGTACTTGAATCTTTGAGGCCCTTGGAGGAACGTCCCCGCTTGTAAGGATCTCCTACTAGCGTTCATCCACAAATCATTAGGGCGAGGGTACTATCCCGACATCGCTGCCAGAGCGAATTAGAATGTCCAGTGCCGGCGGCCGATGATCTAGCACCCCTGGGGCCTAGTCTGTGCGCCAATGAAGATTCATGAACCGCCGTAGGGATGGTTTTGGGGTGTGCGCGGAAATAACCACCAAACCACAACGCAACGACGCTCGATATCTATGAGTGAAAATTCCATGAAACTCTCATCACGACCTACGCCCGCTTCCAATCTACCTACGCGCATATCTGCATTTTGTGAGCGAACGGTGTCATAATGTAAATATGGGAACGATTAGTACCGCGCAAGAACTGGGGCGAGCAATCCGTGGCGCAAGGATTCAAAGCGGGTTGAGCCAGCAGGGGCTTGCAAACAAAACCGGGCTTTCCCGAAAATTCATCTATGAGCTTGAATCCGGCAAAGAGACAGCTGAGCTTGGCGCTTCGCTTAGAGTTGCCGACGCCTTGAACATCCGCTGGGCTGCCCCGGCTCCGACGCCTCAGGCGGTCCTCGACGAGGCGGCCCGCGATGTTGCCCGCGAGCTGTCCTCCGGTGACAGTGAATTCGCTTTACGAATTGCAATGGATTCATTGAAGCAATTGAAAATGATGAAGCCGGAGCACCTCAAGAAGCCCGGCCCCACCGGAAGCGAACGATTTGATGCTTTGCTTGCAGCGGGCGCGCGAATCGCACTTGAAGGCGTTTCTGCACAAAAACCTCGGTGGGGTGTAAAACTGCAGGACCCTTGGTTTCCAGGTAGTGACACGCGGAGCATGAGCGACGCATTCAGAGAACTGACAATCAAGCGCACCCCGAAGACATTGGCTGATTTTAATATTTTCCTCAAAGATAATTCGCTGGAGATGGCGTGAGCAAAGACTTCACCATCGATGAGATTCGCGAACTGCTTGGCGAGCTTGGGAGCAGGCTGCGTGCCAAGGGAATCACCCCGACGATCCGACTGGTCGGCGGGGCGGCCATCGCCTTCACGGGAAACGAGCGTCGGGTGACCCAAGACATTGATGCCTCCTATACACCCCCAGCCGACGTTGAGCGCGTAGTTGAATTAATGGCTCAGGAACGCAATCTTCCCTCCGGGTGGCTGAACTCCAGTGCGACCGCTTTCATCCCCGCAGGAGCAAAATGGGTCAGTATCAACCTTGGTGAAGGGCTCGAGGCATATATCGCTTCGCCTGAAACGCTGCTTGCAATGAAGCTCAGTTCGGCTCGAGATCGGGACATGCCCGACCTCAGCTTCTTACTGGAAAGCTGGGTATTCAAAACGTGGATGCGGCTACGGAAATAGCCGCAGAGCTCTATGGCGGCGATGACGTCGCATATTCTAGGACGAGCCGCGAAGATGCTCCTATCGTTGCCGAAGAAGCCATAAACCAAAAGCGAAAAAACAAACACAACTAGGCGTTGGCCCTCCGCGGAGGCGGCCTCTGTGGATCCATGAATGTTCCGCAACGTTGAGGACTCCTCCAACGAGCATTCATATTCGCAACGTTCCTGCCTACCTCATACCTCAAGGCAACGGCTCCAACGGAGCCCTTCCATGTCGGGCAAACCATCCAAGTGCGTTTGGTGCGGCGCCAGCCGTACCGGAGTTCCGCGGTGAACTTCGGCTGCCCAATCCCACAGCCATCGGTGGCGCTCGCGGAAATGATGCGGCCCCTGAGTAAATAGCCGTTCTCGATGGCCAATAATCCACGTACCGCCGCTAACTCGATTTCCCGGTTCTTCCCTACCCACTTCCGTCTAAGAGTGGTGGGCGCCGCAGCCAAAGTTCTCGGGCCGAAGTCACCATCACACGCTCGGCGCACGTCTGCGAGACCCTTCGGACTCAGTGCGAGGTGCAGGCCTTGTCCTGCGGCGGGACAACGTCGACAACGCGCCAAACAGAGCCTGGGGTTCTACAGGCGCAAATTCCTTCCATGCGGCGCTGGCACATGGTTCCTCAAGGCATGGCGCGGAGAACAGTAGACGCCCCAAAAAACCCGCTATCTCCTCCGGCACCGCTGTTGCAGGCCACTCCTGGGTAATCCATTCGGATGATTTTTGCGTGCTTAACATCTCTCGGTGACTGTTGAGCAATGACAACCAACTAAAGTTGTGCTCAGCCCCTCCCACTGCGACACAGCTAGGACCACACACGCATGCAGCGCTTGGCCATCTTGTCTTTGAAGAACCGGGCGCTCATCGCGCTTATCACGATCTTCGCCGCCGTTTTCGGCGTGATCTCCATGGGATCGCTGAAACAGGAACTGATCCCCTCGCTGGAGTTCCCGCAGATCTCCGTGATGGCCACCCAGATGGGTGCAAGCCCCGAGGTGGTCGACGAACAGGTCGCCGCCCCATTGGAAACCGCGCTGCAGGCGGTCGAGGGGCTGGAATCCTCCACCGCCACCTCGCAGACCGGGTTCACCCGCATCGCGCTGACCTTCGAGTACGGCACCGATATGGACCGTGCCCGCGCGCAGGTGGAACGCGCGATCTCCAACGTGAAGACCCAGCTGCCCGAAGACGTGGAACCCACGGCGCTGGCCGGCTCCATTGCCGACCTTCCGGTGCTGATGCTCGCGGTCTCCTCGAACGAGTCGCTTCAAGCGCTGAACGATGATGTGGAACGCATCGCGCTGCCTAAGCTGCAGAAGATTGACGGGGTGCGTGAAGCCGCAGTCTCCGGCGGCGCTTCCCAGCACATCGCGGTGATCCCGGACGACGACAAGCTCAGCGCCGCCGGGCTGAGCGTTGCCGACCTGAAGGACGGCATCGAGAACGCCGGCTCCCCCATGCCGGTGGGCAATATGGACGTCGACGGGCTGCAGCTTCCGGTGATCGCCGGATCCTCCCCTGACACCCTGGCTGCGATCGAAGACATTCCGCTGGTCACCGAGACCGGTCCGGTGCTGCTCAAGGATCTCGCCGAGGTCTCCGTGCAGGCCGACGAGGCCACCAGCGTCACGCGCACCAACGGGGATGAGACCCTGTCCATCCAGGTCACCAAGACCCCGGATGGGGATACCGTCGCGATCTCCCACGCGGTCACCGCGATGATCGCGGATCTGGAAGCCGAGCTCGGCCACAAGGCGACGATGACCACCATCTTCGACCAGGCGCCCTTCATCGAGGACTCCATCAGCCACCTGGCGCTGGAAGGCGCCCTGGGCCTGGGCTTCGCCGTGATCATCATCCTGATCTTCCTGTTCTCCGTGCGCTCCACGCTGGTCACCGCGATCTCCATCCCGCTGTCCTTGATGGCCACCTTCATCGGCATGAACGTGTTCGGGTACACGCTGAATATGCTCACCCTGGGCGCGCTGACCATCTCCATTGGCCGCGTGGTGGATGACTCGATCGTGGTGATCGAGAACATCAAGCGCCACCTGGCCCACGGCGAATCCAAGGCCCAGTCCATCCTGCTGGCAGTCAGGGAGGTGGCCGGGGCGATTACCGCCGCGACGCTGACCACCGTGGCGGTGTTCCTGCCGATCGCCATGGTCGGCGGCATGGCCGGGGAGCTGTTCAGCCCCTTCGCGATGACCATGGCCATCGCCCTGCTCGCCTCGCTGCTGGTCTCGCTGACCATCGTTCCGGTGCTCGCCTACTGGTTCCTGCCGCACCGCCCGGGGACCGGGGCAACCCGCACCGTCCACGTGGCCGAGGACAAGTCCTGGCTGCAGCGCGCCTACGTGCCGGTGCTCAACGGCACGCAGAAGCACCCGGTCATCACGCTGCTGGCCTCCGTGCTGATCCTGGCCGGGACCGTGATGATGACTCCGCTGCTGAACACCAACCTGCTCGGCTCCACCGGGGAGAACTCGATCTCCATCACCGCGAAGCTGCCTTCGGGCACCGCGCTGGAGACCACCTTGGCCGAAGCCGAGAAGGTGGAAGCAAAACTGCAGGACATCGAGGGCCTGGAAGATGTGCAGATGACCGTGGGCACCGCCAGCGGCATGGCGGCGATGTTCGCCTCCGGCGCGGACACCGCAAGCTTCACCGCGATCACCGACCCCGATCTCGACCAGGAAGCGCTGGGCAATACGGTCCGCGACCAGATCCAGGGACTCGATATGTCCGAGGATGTCATCCTGAGCTTCGGCTCCAATTCCTCGGCGATGATGTCCAGCGACGTCACCGTGGAGGTCAAGGCCCCGAATGAGGATATTCTGCGCGAGGCCACCGAGCAGCTGCGCGAAGCGCTGGCCGGCACCGAGCATGTCACCGGCATCGCAGACAACCTCTCCGCGGAACGCGAGCAGGTCTCCATCGATATCGACGCGGACAAGGCAGCCGAGGCGGGGCTGACCGAGGCGCAGCTTTCCGGCCTGGTCGCCTCCCAGGTCTCCGCCGTCCCGGCGGGCACCCTGCGCCTGGACTACACGGACATGACCGTGCAGATCGGCGAGCCCATGGATCTGAACGGGCTGAACAAGCTGCGCGAACTGCAGATCCCCACCGCCGCCGGCCTGGTGCAGCTGCAGGACCTGGCGACGGTGGAACGCACCAAGGTCGTCCAGCAGGTCACCACCTCCAATGGCGAGCGCATCTCCACCCTCACGCTGACCCCGGCAGAGAACATGCTTGGCAAGGTCTCCGCGGACGTCACCGAGCGCCTCGACTCGGTGGATTTGCCCGAGGGCGCCAGTGCCGAAATCGGCGGCGCGGCCACCGAGCAGGCCGAATCCTTTAACCAGCTCTACCTCGCCTTGCTGGCGGCCATCGCGATCGTCTACGTGATCATGGTGGCTACCTTCAAGTCGCTGATCCAGCCGCTGATCCTGCTGGTCTCCATTCCGTTCGCCGCCACCGGGGCCATCGGCCTGCTGCTGATCTCCGGCATCCCGCTGGGACTGCCGTCCTTGATCGGCATGCTGATGCTGGTGGGCATCGTGGTCACCAACGCGATCGTGCTGATCGACCTGATCAACCAGTATCGGGCCGATACCCCCGAGCGGCCGGCGATGGCGCTGGATGAGGCCATCATGCAAGGTGCCCGCCAGCGTCTGCGCCCGATTCTGATGACCGCGCTGGCCACCATCTTCGCGCTGATCCCGATGGGTCTGGGACTCACCGGCCAGTCCGGGTTCATTTCGCAGCCGCTGGCCGTGGTGGTCATTGGCGGCCTGGTCTCCTCCACCTTGCTGACCCTGATCCTGGTACCGGTGCTCTACCGCCTGGTGGAGTCGCGCAAGGAGAAGCGCGAGCTGCGCCGTGCGGGACGCAAGCACTCCGCCGAGCAGCACACGGGAGCTCAGGATCTTGCGCTGGCCATGAACGGGGCCACCGCGAAGATCACCCCGGGGGCCAAGCAGACGCCAGTGAAGGCCAAGGACAAGCAGCAGGCCAAGCCCGAGCCGAAGGTGCCGGACATCAAGCCGGCGGATCCGCATCAGCCCAAGGCGGTTCCGGGCCAGGTGGTCAATCCGCTGACCGGCCAGATCCCCGTCTCCCGCAAGGAGCGCCGGGCGTTCGAGGAAATGATGAACAAGGCGGCCGAAGAGCCCAAGGACTAAGTTCTCCGGCGCCAAGCATTCGGGCCTGCAACCACTAAAAGTGATTGCAGGCCCGAATGCTTTTTTGGTTGTGCAGTTCTCCAGACGCGTTGCCTTAGACCAGCGGCAGCTCGGTCAGACAGGTGGCGTTTGTGCTGCCAGCGGTGGACACGGTGGTCTTCGCGGTTTTGCCTTCGTAGCTGAATTCCAGATCCAGATTAATTCCACGCGGAACCCAGAGGCCAAGGAATCCATTGTCGAAGGTTTTTGCGCTCTTCTCCACCAGCACCTCGCCGGTGTCGGCGTCAGTTGCCTTCACCTGGACTTCCTCTCCCGCCAGCTCCCCCAGGCACGTGGTCAGGCTATGGAAGTGGCAGCTGTGAGTCCGGCTCACATAGGGTGCCGCCGAAAGGTAGTACTCATCTTCCGGCATCGGCAGAGCCGCGGTGCGTCCCGACGCATCGGTGAGCACCAGCTGGTCCGGCTGCACCGAGGCGGTGAAGTCGCCCGGCCGCTGCGCCACCGGCATCCGGTCGAGCCGATCGATCGCCGCCCTGGCGTCGAGCCCGGCCAGGCCAAGCTCCGCGAGGAACTGTCCGGTGTGCTCGGCCGCAACCACCGTAGGCTCGGGCTGCGCGACTGGGGCCGGGGCAGTGCTGCACCCGGTCAACGCGGCCAGCGCGAGTACCGAGCCGGCGGCCGCAATCCTGGCACGAGTGCCTTTGCCGCCTGCGAATTTTTTGGGCACGGTCAATCCCAACCTCTCTGTCCTCAATTCCCGGCTACAGCGTTTCAAGCAGCTGCTTCATCTCATTGATTTCCTCGGTCTGGGAATCAACGATCTGCTTGGACAGGTCGATGGCCGCCGGGTAGCTTCCTTCGTTGATCTCGGTCTCAGACATCACCACGGCACCTTCGTGATGCATGATCATCTGCTCAAGAAAGAGCCGGGCAGCTTCGGACCCCGTGGCGTCCTCTAAGGCCTTGATCTCATCTTCCGGCACCATCCCGTCGCCGTGGTCCATAGCCCCGTGATCCATGCCCTCGGGCATGTTCCACTCGGAAAGCCAGCGGTCCATGCGTTCGATCTCCGGGCTTTGCGCCGCCTTAATCCGTTCGGCCAGGGCCACCAACTCGGCGGGAACCCCGGACTTGTCCAGCAGGATCTCGGACATGTCGATCGCCTGTTCGTGGTGCATCTTCATGCCCGAGGCGAACGCCATATCGGCGTCATTGGCCGATGGGGACTGCTCCATGGAATGCCCGGAATGCGCTTCGGAAGCCGAGGCGCTCGGCGCCGGCGTGCTTGATGGTTCCCCCGCGCAACCGGCGAGGGCGAGCATCGCCCCCAGTGCGAGGGCGCTGGAAAAGAAGGTCTGCTTGTTCATGGGTGATTCTCCTGATGAGTTCGGAACGTGAGCGGCGCCTGCCTGCGGCGGCGCCGGAACTAGCTGGCGGCAGGTCAAATGACCTGCCAAGCTCTCACGTTCTGCAAATCCCCAAGGCCGTCAGATCGGGTTTGTCCGGCGCGACCCCACAAAGCCTCGAAGCCGCGCACAAGATCCTCAGGAACACAGTCCGGGCCACGGCTACGGTATGTGGTGGCCGCAAGAACAGCAGCATGACCAGCAGCGCCAAGACGCAACCCGCGGCGGCCATCTCATGGCCCAGCGGGCAGTCGGTGCAGCCCTGCTCGGAGGGATGGCCCGGGTCCGCCAGCGGAGCATGATGCAGGTGCATGGGCAGGGCTTCTGCCGAATGCGCCTGCGCCGGCGGGGCCGAGGAGTCAGCCGAGAGTCCATGATTCATCACGTGCATCGAGAACAAACCGAAAAGCACCGCGCTAATCAGCAACAGCGAGCGAACTATCGCCAGGCGGGGGTAGCTGCGCCCGCCGGCATTCGCCAGATGCTTGCCGATGTTCATGAATCCCAGCTTAGCGATGCCAGCCGAACTGCGCGAAACGTGACCGGATCAAGCTACAGGGCTGGAGTTCTCCCGATGCCTCCAGCTAGCTAAGCACCCCGAATCCATAACCAATTCGACGCCATCGCCAAGAGCCCGATCGGTAGCCCGCGCAGCATCACACCCAAAGGATCAAGAATTTAAGTTGCGCACAATTGAATTGCGTGCAATCATTATTTTATGGCAATAGTTGACGACATGGTGTGCTTCTCCCTCTACTCGGCGAGCCGGGCAACCACCCGGGCCTACGCCGAGCTGCTCGCCCCATGGCAGCTGACCTACACTCAGTACCTGGTGCTCGTTGCGCTGTGGTCCGAAGGCGATAAGCCGGTGCGCGAAATCGGCGAAATGCTCCAGCTGGACTCCGGGACCCTGTCCCCGCTGCTGCGCCGGCTGGAACAGAAGGAATTCATAAAACGCCGGCGCGATGAGGAAGATAGCCGCGTCGTCAACGTCAGCCTGACCCCCGCCGGAACATCCCTGCGCAAAGAACTGGCACATATTCCGGCGCAAATTGCTTGCGGCACCGGACTCCCGGATCTCCAAAGCGCGCAGGCACTGCTGGCAGCCCTGCACCGCATCACCACCTCCATGCAGGAAATCTCTTCTCCGGATCAACCCTCCGGAGAATAACTACAAGTTTTCACCATCATCGAAAGGCAGTTCCATGGAAACCCTATACACCGCAGAATCCCTGTCCTCCGGCCAAGGCCGCGAAGGCCGCGTACAGACTCCCGATGGCAAGCTCGACCTGGCCCTGACCTCCCCGGCAGAACTGGGCGGCTCGGGAACCGGAACCAACCCGGAACAGCTTTTCGCCGCGGGCTACGCCGCCTGCTTCCACTCGGCATTGAACGTGGTGGCGCGCAGCCGCAAGGTCAAGATCGAGGACTCCAGCGTGGGCGGGCGAGTCCATTTGAACCGCGACGGCGAGAACGGATTCAAGCTGTCAGTTGAGCTCGAAGTCATCATTCCCGGCATGGAACCCGCACTGGCCCAGGAACTCGCCGATGCGGCCCATCAGGTCTGCCCCTACTCCAACGCCACCCGCGGCAACATCGATGTATTGGTGAGCGTCAGCGATGACTAAATCGCCGGCGGCAAAACCGCTGGGGTTCGCCCGGCACGGCGCACGCATTGGGCTCGGAGCATTCCTTGGCTTCGCCGGGGTCAGCCACCTGACCTTTGCCCGTGAGGAATTCCGCTCCCAGGTCCCGGACTTTGTCCCCTTGGATCCGGACCTGACGGTGATTCTCTCCGGCGTGGCCGAAATCGGGCTGGGGCTATCCTTGCTGGCGCTGGTCAGGAAACGTGTGGCCGTCGGCTGGATTGCCGCACTCTTCTTCGTCGCGGTGTTCCCCGGCAATTTCGCGCAATGGCAGGAGGGACGCGACGCGTTCGGACTGGATACCGACGGGAAACGGCTCACCCGGCTGTTCTTCCAACCGGTGCTGATAGCGCTTGCGCTCTGGAGCACCGCCGCATGGCGCGACCGGTCGCAGCTCCGGTCCAAGGCATAGTGACAGCTGCCATGACGCAAAGCGAGGTATCCGGCTAAACGCCGGATACCTCGCTTTGCGCTGCCTGCGGGCTGCGTTGGCAGGTTCCCCAGTTCCGGACCGCGGCTAGGCGTCACGCCGTTTCAGCGCAAAATATCCGGCTCCGAGCAGGACCACGGTCCAGCCGATCAGCACCAGCAGGGCCGCCGGCGGCCCATAGGGCTCGGTGGCACCGGTGGCCATGAACGTCGCGGCGTTTGTCGGCAGGTATTGGGCCAGCGTCTGCACCCACTCGAACGGAATCAGCTGCAGGATCTGCGGGAGCCCGATCACCAGCACGATCGCCGAGACAATCGCTCCCGCCGAGTTCCGGCAGAGCAGCCCGAGGCCGAGCACCATCAAGCTCAGCAGCGCCAGATAAGCACCGGCGCCGAGGCAGGCCGAGACCAGATCGGAGAAGGTGAAGGCGCCGTACTGCCCTGCGCTCAGCGCTGCCGGAATGGTTCCCAAGCCGATCATGCAGACCCCGGCAAGGAAGCCGAGCCCGGCCAGCAGCAGCGCCTTGGCGCCGAGCATGACCGAGCGGCGCGGCACCGACTGCAAGGTGGTGTAGATGCTCCCGCTGGAGTACTCGTTGGTGATGTGCAAGGCGGCCACCGCGGCAAAGAACAGCTGGCTGAATTGCAGGGTCGCAAACACCAGCAGCGGCGCCGGCATCGCGGTGTCGAAGCCATTGTCCCCGCTGGCTTTCGCGCTGGCCCCTAGCAGCCAGCCCAATGCGATGGTCACCAGTATTCCCGAGGCATAGAGCGCGACCAGGGCACGCAGCCCGAAGAATTTGGTGGCCTCGGCGCCGGTTGCCCGCAACAGCGGTCCGGCAAAGTCACCGGTCCTGGATTCACCGATCTGCAGCGTGCTCATTTGCTTCCCACTCTCCCTGCTAGTTCGGTGGAGTATTCCACCGTGTCGTGAGTCAGTTGGTTATAGGCGTTTTCCAGCGACCCGTGGGCAACGCTGAGTTCATGCAGCTCGAAACCACCGGCAAAGGCCGAGGCGCCGATAGCTTCCAGCGGCATTCCGATCACTTCCAGACGGTCTCCGGCGGTGGCATTCACCTCGACACCGGGTTGCAGCAGCAACCCGGCGAGCGCGGCGGCCTGCGGCGAGCGCACCGTGATGACCGGTTCGGTGAATTGCTTGATCAGGTCCTGGGTAGGTGCTTGGGTGATCAGCGCCCCGCGTCCGATCAGGATCAGCTGGTCCGCGACCTGCTGCACCTCGCTCATCAGGTGGCTGGAGACGAAGATGGTTCCGCCGCGCTCGGCCCGGGTGCGCATCAGCTGCCGGATCCAAGAGATGCCTTCGGCGTCCAGTCCGTTCATTGGCTCGTCCAGGATCAGGATTTGCGGGTCGCCCAGCAGGGCGGCGGCGATTCCCAGCCGCTGGCGCATGCCGAGGGAGAACCCGCCGATCCGTTTGCCGGCCACCGGCTGCAAGCCGACTTCGGTCAGCACCGCGTCCACGCGGTCTACCGGGATCCGATTGCTTTGCGCCAAGGCCTTGAGGAAGGTGCGCGGGCTATGCCCCGGGTGCCCCGCCGTGCCGGAAATGTGCGCACCTACCGTATGCAGCGGGTAGCGCAGCTGTGCGTAGGGAACGGAGTTGAGCAAAGCCTGCCCGCTGCTTGGTGCGTCCAGTCCGAGGATCATGCGCATGGTGGTCGATTTGCCGGCCCCGTTGGGGCCGAGGAATCCGGTCACTTGCCCGGGTTCTATGGTTGCGGTCAGCGCATTGACTGCGCGGGTGGCGCCGAAGTCCTTGCTCAGCGCTTCGAATGCGATCATGGTGTGCTCCTTTAGTTCTGCTCTCCACCCTAGGATTCGCCGCTGCCGCCGCGCACCGGCTGGAGGTCTGCATTCTCGCGGCACCGAACCCCTACCTTGGTCGGTGTCTGCCCGCGGCGATTCTGCGTAGCATGTTGTTCATGACTACCTCGTGGAAGCAGCTGGTTCTGCTGTTGCTGCTGGCTCTCTGCGCCTATTTGGTCCCCATCTCCACGAACGGGGCCTGGGTTGTGCTCGCTCCCCTGGCCGCGGCCTGTAGCTACCTGGCCGGACGGCATGTTTCCTCCCTGGCCCATGGATTGCTGGCCCTTGGGGCGGGGACGCTGGCCGCCGGGGTGACGCTGGCACTGTCCTCGCACCTGAGCCTGTTGACCTTTGCGCTGAATATCCTCACCGGTTTGGTGCTCTTTGCGCTGCTGCCTTGGTGGGCCGGCCGGGCGCGGCGCAATGCGGTGCTGTTCCGAAGCCAGGAACGCCGGCATGTGGTGGTGCAGGCCGAGCTGCGCGAACGGGCACGCATTGCCGAGGCCATGCATGATCAGCTGGGCCACGATCTGGCGCTGCTGGCACTGTCCACCGGCGGGTTGCAGGTGTCCCTGGAAAAGGGCACGGAAGCCCATGCACAGGCGGCGCGGATCCGAGAGCAGGCCGATGAGTCCATCGAGCATCTGCACCAGATCATCGGGGTGCTGCACGAGGACGGCGAGCAAGCGCCGCTGGGTCCGGCAGGTTCATCGCTGGAGCAGCTGGTCGAGCAAGCCCGGGCCAAGGGCATGAAGATCAACTTCACCTGGCATGGTCCCTCGCCGCAGTCCCCCGGATCCATCCGGTGGGCCGCCGTGCTGCGCCAAGTGGCCCAGGAGGCGTTGACCAATGCGGCGAAGTACGCGCCGCACGCCGAGGTGGAGCTGGAACTCGATACGCGCTCGGAGCAGGCGGTGCTGAGGATTTCCAATCCCCTGCATGGCCCTGTCCCGCCGGTCCGGCCCGGGGCCACCGGAATCGCTTCGCTGCGCGGCGCCCTCGAAGCCGCCGGCGGTTCGCTGGCGGTGCACCGCACGAAGGAGCGCTTCGAACTGCGCGCCTGCATTGCCCAGTCATCCTCGCCCCCGGCGCCTGCCGGGATGCACTCTCCGGTGAAGCGCACCAGCACCTCGATGCTGGTGCTGTTGCCGATCCTCGCCGTCACGGTGATTTCCGCGGCCCTGCTGCTGTTGCAGCATGCCACCTACCAAGCCACGGCCCTGCACCCGTCGGAGTACCAGAAGCTCAAAGTGGGCATGGACTCGGGCGAGGTAGCTTCGCTGGTCCGCGCCCCGGGCCTGGATGAACCGCTTCCCGTGATCGACGAACCGGCGCCGCCGGAGAATGCGCAGTGCCGCTACTATGCGGCGCGGACCGGCCTGCTGGATCTGGGCAGCGAGATGTTCCGCCTGTGCTTCACCGATGACGTATTGGTCTCCACCGACCACCTCTACCCCGCCGGCTAACCAAAGGAGCTGCAGATGAGCATGGATACCCCAGTCAGCATCCTGCTGGTGGATGACGACGCCCTGATCCGCGCCGGGCTGCGCGCGATCCTCGCCAGCGACCCAGGCATCTCGATTATCGGCGAAGCGGAGAACGGGGTGCGCGCCATCGAACTGGCCGAACGCCTGGCGCCGTCGGTAATCCTCATGGATATCCGCATGCCGCAGCTCGATGGGCTGGGCGCCATGGAAGCGATCCTGGGCCAGGCCCCGGAGGCCAAGGTGCTGATCCTGACCACCTTCGGCGAGGAGGACTACATCGACCGGGCCATGTCCGGCGGAGCCTGCGGATTCCTGCTCAAAAGCTCGGGGCCCGAGGAACTGCTCGGAGCCGTCCATGCGGTGGCCGAGGGCGCCGCGGCGCTGTCCCCGCGCATTGCCCGGCGGGTGATCGACAAGGTGCGCGGCATCGATACCGCCTCGCTGGCCCGCGCCCGGTCTCTGGTCCAGGCCTTGACCGTACGCGAACGCGAGGTGCTGGCGCTGGTGGGCGCGAGCCTGACCAACGCGGAGATCGCCGCCCGGCTGGTGCTCACCGAGGCGACGGTCAAGGGGCATATGACCGCGATCCTGCTCAAACTCGGCGCGCGCAACCGCGTGGACGCCGCGCTGATTGCCTATCGCGCGGGGCTGGTCCACCCGTAGCGGCTCACGACATGTTTCGCAGGTGCCGGCAGGGGCGGAGAATGTTGAACGCACCGCTCATCCCAAAAGGTGGCTTTTCACGACGCAGCAGCCCGTTGATCTCATCGCAGCATGCGGCCTTCTCGACACGTTCATCGAAACTGAGTTCGTCGAGGTTGCGGCAGGGATTTAAACGCCATCAGATGATATGGCAACAATGGTCGACCTATTTTCAAGCATGCCGAAGAGGAGCTATTCGGATTCAGGCCATTGGTCGTTCATCCGTTCTGGAAGACCAGGGATGAAGGCCCGCCGGCTTTCCCAGAACTGCCCGGGTTTCGTGCCAGTTATCCCTATACCGTCCGTCCGCATTATCGGGATTCCCTTGACAAACCAAGTGGATTCCCAGCGAGGCTGAACCACCCCGCGAAACGCCTTCGCTGTTGGCACTTTCAGCTGGTCCGAGGATCCCTAGCTGACATCGGCGGAAGTTCGGCCGGAGAAAACTCGTAGGACGTCATGGATAGATCATTCTTGCAACCCAGCGCGCCGAGCGGCGACCGGTGGAAGCTGCCCGTCCATCCAGTGCTGCTGCTAATTAGGGCGGGACCGGTAGTGTCCTGGGACGTACCTGCCTGCGCGGTGGTGGGCTTTGATCCACACCTGTCCGGTTTTCGGCTGGCCGGAATCTCCGGGTTCTCCAGCCGCTTCCCCGAGGCTGATGGCAGTGGGTGGCGAAATGTCTTTGAGGCCCGCGACTCGGTTGCGGTTCGAGCCCTCGAAGGCGCGGTGCATTGATTCGGCCGCGTCGGCCTCGGCACCGAGCCTGATCGCCTCCTCGGCCCAATGGGAGACAGCTTCATTGATCCGGCGCAGACGCGTGACGGCCTCGGTACGGGTGAGCCGGAACGAGTCAAGGTGGTCCAGCAGTTCGAGTACGTTCCGGTCGAATGTATCCCCACCCGGCACGAGAGGAGTGTCGGAGGTGCCTGTCCGCATGGGATTCACGTCGAACGACGGCGATAACCTCCAGCCCCTGCCAATCTTGAGCAGGCCGTGATTTCGCATGTGGTCATCGATATTGTTGACCATAGCGCCGAACGCTGCTCGGCTGAACATCTCCTTGGAATCTGCCACGGGATTGGATGAGACCATCGAAATTTCACGGGCAAGCTTGACATAGCTTGGGTGCTCGCCGTCGCTTAGCTGGAGGGCCGTGCGTGCACTCATGTACGGTATGCGCTCATCGCCCGTCCTGTCGAAACGCTTGGTGAGGAAGATCTGGTGGTATTCATCCAGCCTCATCAGCCGGGAAGGTTGGACCTCGATTCCAGCTCGCTGCTGCAGGCGTATCGCTACCATTTCCCAGAGCTGGACATTGCCCAGGTCCGAGGTCTTTGGGAATTTGGCGAGCAACATCGACCCATCCGCGTCGCGAACCCAAGCTTTTGGCTGAGCACCTCCAGGAGATGATCCAGCCCCGATGAGCAAGCTGTTTTGCTCGTCTATGTACCCGGTCTCCTCGTAAGCGCGTGACTGTTCGGCAAGCTCTGGCAGGTCGCGAACACCCGCCCATTGTCCCCAGCTAGAGAGGAATTTTCCGTTTTCCCGGAACCGCAGTGCGCCTTGCCTCGTCTGGTCGTTGACCATGAAGAGCCGGGATATCTGCGTATTCCTCGGTGCTGGTACGCCAGTTGCCTTGGAATGCAGCCGTGCCTCCTCATGGAGGAGTCGCTGACCCCATGCATCCGGTGCAGCATCCATGAACGAGCCGAACATCTCCCGTCCCAAGGTGGGGCGCTGCGGCCCCTTGATCAACGGAAGTTCGGGCGAGATAGCGAAGGAGCAGTCAGAGGCAAGCCAGGAGTCGGAGTACGTGAAGGCTATATGCTCCAGTGGTGAGAAGGCATCGGACTCGATCGTCAAAGTGCCCGTTGCAGTCTCGCCAGTCAGTACCTCGACACGCCTGATTTTTATGCGGTTCCGCGGGCTCATGAACTCCCCCTTGGTGCACGCTGGCGACTAAGCAGTCGTGATCTGGCACGACCCAAGTCGGTGTTGAGTGGCTCTACAGCATCATTTATACGGTCGACAATGCCGAGAACCTTGGCGACTACAAGGAAGGTTTCGAGTTTTGCTCCTGCGCCTTGTTCTAGTTTGATCAGCGTGCTCCTGGAGATGCCGGCCCGCTCGGCAACCAGTTCTTGAGTCAACCCAAGAATAATGCGCCATTCCTGCAGGCTTGCACCGAGCTTTTGAGCCTCAAGCATTCAAGCTCCTAATGTAGCTACTTATAAACATTATCTCATACAGTGAGGGCAAATAGCTACATTGCGATGCCTAGAATTCACCTCATCACCAACTAACGAATGAGGCTCGGCCCAAGCTTCAGCCGACGATCCCGATGGCACGCAACGATGCAATGGGCGGGTTGGCCACTACCGAGGTTCGGAAATGCGGGCCACGGATCCCCGGTCAACACGCCACCCACCACCGCGACCCGCACTCGCCGGCAACTACCAAGCATTCAATCCGCATAGGGTGGCACTGCTTCGAATGCGCAATTTTCCGAACTCTCGCACAGGCGCGTGTCCGACGCCACACTCCACCTCAGGGAATATTTGACGCATCAACTTGTTATTACATGCATACGCATATAAATTAGAGGTAAGCACACAGCCTATCTCGACAACTTAGGAGCGGACATGCAATTCGGAGTCTTTTCAGTCAGCGACATCACCCGCGACCCGACCACCGGCAAGATGTCTACCGAAAAAGAGCGCATCGACGCATCGGTAGCCATCGCCAAGAAGGTCGAAGATATCGGTATGGACGTCTTCGCCATCGGCGAGCACCACAACCGCCCCTTCTTCTCCTCCTCGCCCACCACCACGCTGGCCTACATCGCCGCGCAGACCGAGCGCATCATCCTGTCCACCGCGACCACGCTGATCACCACGAACGACCCGGTGAAGATCGCCGAGGACTTCGCGATGCTGCAGAACCTGTCCAACGGACGCGTGGATCTGGTCCTGGGCCGCGGCAACACCGGTCCGGTCTACCCCTGGTTCGGCAAGAACATGCAGGACTCGGTGAACCTCACCGTGGAGAACTACAACCTGCTGCGCCGCCTCTGGGATGAAGACGTGGTGAACTGGGAAGGCAAGTTCCGCACCCCGCTGCAGAACTTCACCTCCACCCCGCGCCCGCTGGACGACGTGGCGCCTTTCGTCTGGCACGGCTCGATCCGTACCCCGCAGGTGGCCGAGATCGCCGCCTACTACGGGGACGGCTTCTTCGCCAACAACATCTTCTGGCCAAAAGAGCACTACAAGCAGCTGATCGACCTCTACCGCGAGCGCTACGAGCACTACGGCCATGGCAAGGCGCACCAGGCGGTTGTCGGCTTGGGCGGCCAGTTCTACATGGCCAAGGATTCCCAGCAGGCCGTCAAGGAATTCCGCCCGTACTTCGACAACGCCCCGGTCTACGGCCACGGCCCGTCCATGGAGGACTTCACCGCGCAGACCCCGCTCACCGTCGGCTCCCCGCAGCAGGTACTGGAGAAGACCCTGAGCTTC
Organism: Glutamicibacter sp. AOP38-B1-38; assembly: GCF_052377485.1. Taxonomy (NCBI): domain Bacteria; kingdom Bacillati; phylum Actinomycetota; class Actinomycetes; order Micrococcales; family Micrococcaceae; genus Glutamicibacter; species Glutamicibacter sp. AOP38-B1-38. The sequence continues at coordinate 41,671 of NZ_JBQSWU010000020.1, forward strand.
CAGGAGTACTTCGGCGATTACCAGCGCCAGCTGTTCCTCATCGACCACGCCGGGTTGCCGCTAAAGACCGTGCTGAACCAGCTGGATATGTTCGGCGAGTACGTATTGCCGGAGCTGAAGAAGGAAATGGCCTCGCGTGCGGCTCCGGATATCGCCGACGCCCCAACCCACCCAGGCCGCGTGGCTGCCCGCAAGGCTAAACTGGAAGCCGAGCAAGCCAACGCCCCGAAGGAGCCTGAAGTCAGTGACCGGGACCAGTAGCACCCAGGCCTCCTTGAAGGTCACCACCGACGCGTGGGAGGCACTGTTCCGGGCGCAGGTCGCGGTGATGCGCCAGATCACCGCGATGCCCGAATTCGCCAAGCTCTCCATCCGGGAGTACGACGTGTTGTTCAACCTGCGCCACGCACCGGAGAACGAGACCCGACTGGTGGATTTGAATAAGCACCTGTTGATCTCCCAGCCCAGCCTGAGCCGGATGATCACTCGCCTCGAAGAGCGCGGGCTGGTCTCCCGGTGCACCGATCCCACCGATCAGCGGGCAAGCCGGATCAGGCTCACCGAAGCAGGCCTGGCCACGCAGCGGGACATCGGCCGGGCCCACGTCAAACAGCTGCATCAGCTGATGGGCGAGGCGTTGAGCGAGGAAGAATTCATCGAGCTCCAGCGGCTGAGCACCAAGCTGCGCAACGCGGTGGAGTAAGGGCTACAAGTTCATGCCAAAAGGGCTGCCAGGGTTGCACTGGCAGCCCTTTTGGCGTAGCCAATCAGCTCTGGTAGCCAGCGGCCGCGACGGATCGCGGCCAAGCCCAGCATTCGTCGAGAAGTGAATTCCCGGCGACGATTTGCCCAATCGGAACAACTCCCCCTGTATCTGCAGGCCCGATCCGGTATCGTCTGTGGCAGCAACCAACTGACGTGCAGGAGTTCTCGTGAACATCGCAACGCACCTTCTCATCCACCGCTATCTTCCGGGCAGCGGCCCGCAACCGCCGAGCGAAGAGTTCGATGCGGAAATGCTCCAGTGGGAATCGCTGGATGCCCAATTGCGCTCCGAAGACATCCTGATCTCGGCCTACGCCCTCCAGGATCGCGGCTCGGTGTGCTCGCAGGATACCAACGCCGAGTTGGATACCGAAGCGGAGATCGTCTTCGCCGTGCACGCGATCAAGGTCTCCGGTGAACTGCAGGCCCAGGAAATTGCCCGGCGCATGCCGCATCTGCCCTACGGGAGCGTGGAGATCCGGCCGTTGATGGAGTAGCCGCGTTTACTTGTAGAAGCCCTCACGCAGATTAATTCCATGCTCCAGCCAGACCTTCATCGCGCAGAGCATCCCGGTCCAGCCCTCGCAATTGCCGAAGGCCCCGGTGAGCCCCTGCGGCGAGGAGAGCCATCCCGACTCGGTGATCTTCACCTTGGTTCGCGCATCATCGTCGATCGACTCGAATTCGAAGGTGACGGTGTTCATTCCGTCATCCGCGGCGACGCCCTCGCCCGCCCATTTCAGCACGATTCGCTTGTCCGGGATGGCCTCGCGCACCTGCACCGGGAAGCGGCCCGGGAAATCGTGGAAATCCCAGCTGACTTCGGCGCCGGTTTCCAAGCGTCCCTGCGCACCTCCGGTGGTGAAGTAGGCGGAGAGTTTTTCCGGATCCGCCACGGCTTCATAGACCTCGTGGCACGTTTTGGAGATATGGCCGGTGACGTTGAAGGACAGCGGTTCAGAGGGCAGATTAGTTTCCATACTGCATCCTTACCCCGCTGCCCTGCGCGCGTCAACGGTTGAGGTTATTGGCGTTCAACCAGTTCTGCGAATCCGTGCTGGGTTCCGGTGGCTAACCCGAAAGCCACCGGCACAGGAGCCGAGCAGCAGGAGTCCTCCTGCGCAGGGGCTTCGGCGGCGGAGGCCGCAGGCACATCGCAGGAGTTGCCGGTGTCGGTGGAGCACACTCCGGTTTCCGGCAAATCCAGTTCCACCTGATCCGCCGCGGTGCGGTCCCCGGAAAGGGCCGCCGCCAGAGAGCGAACCTGCTCGTAGCCGGTGGCCAGCAGGAAGGTCGGGGCACGGCCGTAGCTCTTCATGCCTGCAATGTAGAAGTTCTCCTCCGGGTGCGCCAGCACCCGTTCCCCGTGGGCCGAGACTGTGCCGCAGCTATGGAACTCGGGATCGATCAGCGGGCCCAGTTCACGCGGCGCTTCCACCGCGAGATCCAGGTCCAGGCGCAGCTCGGAAAGCATGCCCAGATCCGGACGGAAGCCGGTGGCAGGCACCACGAAGTCAACTTCGAGCTCGCGCCCATCGGCGAGCAACACCTGCAAATTCTCTGCCGAGTGCAGCGCGCGCACCGAGACGTGTTCGAGCAAGGTCACCTGTCCGGTCTCTACCTGTCGGCGCAGGCTTGTGCCCAGCTGGCCGCGAGCCGGCAGTTGATCGGCGGAGCCGCCACCATAGAGGCGCACCGGATTAGCCTGCCCGCGCAGTCCCCAGAAGATTTGGGTTTCCGGATTCTGCTGCTTCAGCCGCCCCAGGAGGATCAGCGTGTTCGCGGCCGAGTGCCCGGCCCCGAGGACCAGCACCCTTTTGCCCGCGAAACGCTGCGCGTCGGCGCCCAGCGGATCCGGCAAGGGCGAGGTGATGAAACCTTCGCTGCTCGCCGCTTCCTCACCGAGCGCGCGGAGACCCGAGCGGCCAATCGGATTTGGAGTTTCCCAGGTGCCGGAGGCATCGATGACCGCACGTGCCATCAGCTCGGACTCGCTGTCCGCGGTTTCGACCCGGACCAGGAACAACGAATCATCGCGGTCCGCCGAGCGTCCCTTGTCCAGCCCGCTGCCCTCGGCACTCACCCGGCTGACCGCGGTGACGCGCTGCCCGTAGCCGATGACTTCGCGCAGCTGCGGGTGGGCAGCCAACGGCTCAAGGTATTCGGAGACCAGCTCGTCCCCGGTAGGCAGGCGCTTGGGATTCGGTGCCTCCCAGTCGCCAGCGTAGTGTTCGGTCGGAGTTTCAAGCAGCCGGCGGCTGGCTTCATCGATGTTGTAGCGCCAGGTGGAGAACAGTTTGATGTGCCCCCACTGCCTGATGGCGGCTCCAGCGCATGCTCCGGCTTCCAGGATGCGCACCGCCTGTCCGCGTTCGAGCAGGTGTGCTGCGGCCGCCAAGCCGATGGGGCCGGCGCCGATAACGACAACGGGGAGCTGGGATTCCATGATGTTCCTTAGCTACAAACTCTAGGCTTTGTTTTCGAGCAATTCGGTGATGAGGTTTTCGATGCGTGTGCGAATCTCGTCGCGGATCGGACGCACCCCATCGATGCCCTGCCCTGCAGGGTCCTCAAGCACCCAGTCCTCGTAGCGCTTGCCCGGGAAGACCGGGCAGGTGTCTCCGCAGCCCATGGTGATGACCACGTCGGATTCCTTGACCGCTTCGGCGGTCAGCACCTTCGGCACCTCGGCGGACATGTCGATGCCCACCTCGGTCATCGCGGCCACGGCGGACGGGTTGATTTCCGCGGCCGGAGCCGAGCCGGCCGAGCGGACCTCGATGCGACCATCCGAGAGGTTGGACAAGAACGCTGCCGCCATCTGCGAGCGGCCGGCGTTATGCACGCAGACGAACAGGACCGATGGCTTCTTTAGAGAAGTAGACAAGATCTTAGCCTTTGCTAGGTGCCGAGTTGGCGAGGACTTGGGTGGGGAAGAACTTGCGCGACCAGAGCGCCACGTAGACCAGGGCGACCAGGATTGGCACCTCGATCAGCGGTCCGACGACGCCGGCAAGCGCCTGGCCGCTGGTGACGCCGAAGGTGGCGATGGCCACCGCGATGGCCAGTTCGAAGTTGTTGCCGGCCGCGGTGAAGGACAAGGTGGTGGTGCGCGCGTAGCCGAGCTTCAGCGCCCAGCCGATCAGCATGCTGGCCCCGAAGACCACCACGAAGTAGGTCAGCAGCGGCACCGCCATGCGGGCCACATCCCACGGACGGGAAATGATGGTGTCCCCCTGCAGCGCGAAGAGCAGCACAATGGTGAACAGCAAGCCATAGAGCGCCAAGGGGCCGATCTTTGGCAGGAAGCGCGACTCGTACCATTCGCGCCCCTTGGCCTTTTCGCCCAGCGTGCGGGTGAGGAATCCGGCGAGCAGCGGGATGCCGAGGAAGACCAGCACCGAGAGCGTAATGGCCCAGACGGAGAATTCGGCGCTTGTGGTTTCCAGCCCCAGCCAGCCCGGCAGCACCTGCAGGTAGAACCAGCCGAGCACGCCGAAGGCGAATACCTGGAACACCGAGTTGATCGCCACCAGCACCGCGGCCGCTTCGCTGTCACCGCAGGCCAGATCGTTCCAGATCAGCACCATGGCAATGCACCGGGCCAGGCCGACGATAATCAGGCCGGTGCGGTACTCGGGCAAATCGGGCAGGAATACCCAGGCCAGCACGAACATGAATGCCGGGGCAAGGATCCAGTTGATCAGCAGCGAGGTAATCATCAGCTTCTTATCGCCGATCACCCGATGCGTCTGGTCGTAGCGCACCTTGGCCAAAACCGGATACATCATCACCAGCAAGCCGATGGCGATAGGCAGTGAAACCCCGGCGACCTGCAGGGAATCCAATGCCTCGCCCAGCCCGGGAATCACGCGCCCCAAGGCCAGGCCCAGGACCATTGCGGCGAGGATCCAGACGGCTAGATAGCGATCAAGGGTGGACATTTTTGCTGCCACCTTGGCGGTGTCAACGGGCGCTGCAGATTGACTCACGTGTACATCCAAATCATTAGACATCGAAGAATATCGATATACCTAGTATGATGAGGTGTATCGAAGGTTGTCAATATGATCGATCTGCCGTAGCCGTTCAGGAAGAAACACAGGGATGCCACAAAACGTCGTACTCGAAACCAACCGCACCGACCCTGCACAGGGCCCCGGTTGCTGCGTGCCCGAAAGCGGCCAACCATCGCTGAACGCGTCCGATGCCGAGCTCTTGGCCGCGCGCTTCAAGGCGCTGGCCGATCCAAACCGGCTGCGCATCCTGTCCATCATTTCTTCCAGCGCCGAAGCCGAAACCTGCGTCTGCGACTTCTCCGAACCGCTGGCGCTCAAGCAGCCCACGGTCTCCCACCATCTGAAAATCTTGGTGGACGCGGGCCTCTTGCACCGTGAGAAGCGCGGAGTCTGGGCCTATTACTCCGTGGTTCCCGGAGCCCTGGGAGAACTAGCCCGGACCCTGGAACTCAAGAGCTAGCTCAACACCCAAACGGGGAGGCGTACCGGTATTTTCCGGCGGGCAAGCTTCGCTCATCAAAAACACGAACCATGAAGTTATCTCCCCACGAAGGCTGCGTGGGAATAATGCCGCGGGCAATGGCCGGCTCGTAGCCGAAGCGCTGGTAGTACTTCGTCGCTCCCAGCAACACAATCCCCGAAATGCGTTCGTTTTCCGCGCGGTCCGCGATGGCCTGCATCAGTGCGGTCCCGGCGCCCATATTCTGGTATTCGGGAGCCACCGCAAGAGGCCCGAGACCCAGCAGGCTATGTTTGCCATCGACCGAACCCCAGGTGGCGATCACATGTGCTATCACCGTTTTGTCGTTCGTTGCCACCAGCGAAAAGGTCGGCGAATAGGCGTCGCAATCAAAAAGCCGCTGCACTAATCCGACCTCAATCGGCTCGACCAAATGGTCGTCCTTACTGAAGGCCGCATGCGTCACAGCGTAGATTCCCGCCCTGTCATCAAAGACTTCTTGCCTGATCTGCATGATGGATAACTTACCAAAATTGTGGGTCCGATGAAGACTCGATAGTTCACAGGATCTCACGTCCACGTGGCATCACGCCGATTAAATCCATGCCCTATAGGTGAATTCTCATTCTTCACCCGCCGCAATAAACAACAATCGGCAGACGAACTTCGCGCAATAAGTCGATTGAACCCTTGCCCACACATGGTCAAGGATGGTCGAATGAATCATCATCACTCGGACAACGGAGCGACACGAGATGCCCAAATATTCTCGCACGAAGCTTTTAATGGCTCTTTCCGTCAGCACGGTCCTCGCGCTCGGAGTACTGCCCGGACCGGCCATGGCCTCCGGCCAATCAAGCGCGGTTCAGACCGCTGCGAGCTACACCTCGGTGCCCGTGGCCGCGGCCAGGACGCTGGACCGGAATCCAAGCCACCTCGATGTCTTCGTCAATAAGAGCTACCCGCTGAAGCCAGCGAAGTACGTACCGAAGACCAGCAAGGTGCCGGGAACCGGCATCAGGCTGCGCCCGGAGGCGACCAACGCCTACAACAAGATGGTCAAGGATGCCAAGAAGTCCGGGGTCCACATCAAGCTGATCAGCGGCTACCGCTCCTATGACCGACAAGCGCAGCTGTTCAATCAATACACCAGGATGTACGGCAAGAAGTATGCCGAACGCATCTCCGCGAGGCCCGGCACCAGCGAGCACCAGACCGGACTAGCCGCAGACGTAGGAAACAGCAATGGTGCCTGCGCCCTGCAGTCCTGTTTCGAGAACACTCCCGTCGGCAAATGGACGAAGAAAAACGCCCACAAGTATGGCTTCATCCTGCGCTACCCCAAAGGCCAGGAGGCGGTCACCGGATACGCGTACGAGCCCTGGCACTTCCGCTATGTCGGCACCTCGTTGGCCAAGTCCTACACAAATTCGGGCGCCAAGACCCTGGAGCACTTCCACGGTGTGGCCGCCACCAAGAAGAGCCCTCCCAAGTCCGGCAAGGGCACCGCAACAACCACCGCGAACCTGAATATGCGCACCGGAGTGGGGACCAGCAATCGAGTTGTCCTCACGATCCCGCGAGGCAAGACCATCAAGCTCACCGGCTCGAAGAAATCCGGCTGGTACCAGGTCAGCTACAACTCGAAGAGCGGCTGGGTCTCTGGCACTTACCTGAGCAACGTGTCCATGCCGAAGACCTCGAAGCCCAAAACCGAAACCAAGAAGAAACCGGCGCCGGAGAAGAATACCGGTTCGGCGAAGAAGACCACCGCAAATCTGAACATGCGCACCGGCGCCGGAACGAGCAACCGCGTCATCCTCACGATCCCGAAGGGCAAGAGCGTCAAGGCCACGGGCAAGAGCAAATCCGGCTGGCTGCAGGTGACCTACAAGTCGAAGACCGGCTGGGTCTCCGGGACGTACGTGGCCAATACCTCCGCGCCGAAAAAGTCCAATCCGAAGGCCGAAAGCACGCCAAAGAAAAAGTCCATCACCAAGCAGACCACGGCGAACTTGAATATGCGTACCGGCAACAGCACCAAGAAAAAGATCATCCTGACCATCCCGAAGGGCAAAAAGGTCAATGTCACCGGTTCGAAGAAGTCCGGTTGGTACCCGGTGAAGTACAAGTCGAAGACGGGCTGGGTCTCGGGAACTTATCTTAGGTAGGATCCCTCGCGGCACACAATAATCCCGGTAGCATCAAGGCAGACCCCAGCGTTTATGAGGATCTGCCTTGATGCTTTATTGATTAGCCATGCTCCGGCATGCGGATCCCGAAGCGGATGTCACCGCCGAGCGAATAGTAATCCTCCGTCGTTACTGGGGTGCGGTTACGTGCCCGTCCAGTATGGTTTGGACGACCTTGCGGTATCGCTCTCCATGGGTCACTTCCGAGGCGGTCCCTGGCCCGAATCTCTCGTTGTAGTATCGCGAGATATTGCCATTGTTCGCGCCGGAGTAGTGTGGCAGCAGAACTACCTTGCCAGGATAGCCACGCTCGAGCGCCAGCTGCTGCACAAAGTCATGGGCCTGTTTTCCCAAAACTAGTAAGGTCGGACTGGTGGCCCCCAGCGCGTGCACTTCGGCCAGCAGCGCGTCGAAATCGGATGCCGCAGGCACTGCCTGACTGGCATTGGGGTCGAAGACATCCTTGACCAGATCGGTCATGTAGGCTCCCCAGACAGCGGTTCCGCGGAACGCCTCTCCCAGAATATGGTCATTGGATTTCACACTGGTGTGAAAATTCGGAGGTCCTCCGGCTGCACGCTTGCTGCCGCGGTTCAGTGCCACCACAACGACCTCGGCATGCAACACGTCAAGCATTCCCGGATCTTCAGAGGGAAAATGCAAGTTCGCCCCGGTAACCGGTGCCGTTCCCGACGCATCGCCCCACACGGCCCACGTTCCGTGCTCGCTTTCCAAACTTTTCGCATACAGCTCACGAGTGATAGCCATCGTTCGTCTGTTCCCTTCCGCAAACCTTCTCATTGAATAAGCGCCCTAGTCAGCACCTATTCATCAAGGTAACGAGAAACTGGTGGCCAGTGTACGAAAATCACCGATGCTGCTCGATTCCGTACAAACCCGCACAATTTACGCCGCTCAATGCGGCGCTATTGAGTAAACCTCCGCCGGGTCGCGCTGCGGTTGAAAGATCTCCGCCGCGCTCGTAAACTCAGACTTCGCCCTTTGGAAGCGGGGAACAAAGACGCTCCAGCAAGGCCGCGAGCGGAGCCGGGATGTCCTCCAGCGGCACCGCCTGCGCCAGCAGCCGCGCGTAGCGCACCTTGTTGCCGCTGCGCCCGCCGAAGAATCGGGCCAGCTGGCGTTCCACCGGCTGGTTCTGCTGGTAGGGCTGGGTCTGCAGGCGGCGGAAGGACCCCAGCTCCCCCTGCCCGGCGATCACCGCTTCGACGCCCAGCGGTCCGAGCGCCCGGATGAATTCGAATTCCAGATCGGGATCGCAGACGAACACCGTTGCCAGTACGCGTTCGAAATCGCGCCGCTCGGCGGCGTCCACCAAACCGAACAACTGCGCGCCCTCCAGTTGCACGGCGGCACGGCGGGCGCCCTTGGATCCGCCCACCGGCAGCACCTGCGGGACGGGCATCTGCAGCCTTGCGGCCAACGTCCGCACCGCCACCGCGTCGCTTTCACCTTCGACCAGCACGATCCTCATGAAGTCATGGAATCACGGCCGCCATAGTTCACCCAAGCCCGCTCGGGATCGGATGATCCGGGCGATCAGTTGTCCACCAGCGCCTTGACCGTGGCCACCACGGCGCTGGCTACCTGGCTGATTTCGTTTTCCTTGATCCCCCGGGTGAAGGACAGCCGAACGGCGGTGTGCGCCAGCTGCGCCTCGTAGCCCATCGCAGTTAATACCGCCGAGGGCTCGGTGCTTCCGGCCGAGCAGGCCGAGCCCGAGGAACAGAGCACCCCGCGGCGTTCCAATTCGATCAGCACGGTCTCCCCCGCGGTGCGCGGAAAGACGAAGGAAACGATCCCGCCCACACGCTGCGCTCGATGCCCGGTCAGCTGGACCAGGCCTTCTTCTTTGGAGTTGAGACCCTTGCTGATGCGTTCAATCAGGTACTCGCCGTAGCCATCTCCGGTTCCGGCCAGGCGCTGTTCGGCGCAGACCTGCAGGGCGCGGGCGATGCCCACCGCGGCGGCCGGATTTTCGGTGCCCGATCGTACCCCGCCCTGCTGCCCGCCGCCGTGCAGCAGCGGCACCAGGGCGTGATCTTTGGAGAAGTACAGCACTCCGCTGCCCTTGAGCGCACCGATCTTATGCCCGGACAGGCTCAAGGCATCCACCTGCGAGGCCAATTCGGCCAGATCGAGCCAGCCGGCGGCCTGCACCGCGTCGGTGTGCATGAGCGCCCCGGCTGACCGAGCCAGCTGGGCGATTTCGGCGATCGGCTGGATCGTGCCCACCTCGTTGTTCACCGCCATCACCGACACCACGGCTACCTGCTCGTCGATCAGCGCCGCCGCCTCATCGAGGCGCACCATCCCGGTGGCATCCACCGGAATCATCCGGTGCTCAAATCCGTGGAAGTCCACCAGATAGGCGCAGGCTTCAAGCACCGCCGGGTGCTCGATGGAGCTGGTCACCACCACCTTGCCGCGCGCCGCCGCGAGCGCGGCGCCGATGATCGCGGTGTTATCCGCCTCGGTGCCGCCGGAGGTAAAGTAGATTTCCGGCTCGGTGACGCCCAGCGATGCCGCGACCTGCGTGCGGGCCCAGTCGTTGGCGCGCTTGGCCTGGTGCCCCAGTTCGTGCAGCGAGGCGGGGTTGCCGAAGTTGCTGGTCAGCAACGGGGTGACCAGATCCAGCACCTCCTGGCGCGGTGGGGCGGTGGAGGCGGCATCCATGTAGATCATGCAACCACCATATCCAGCCCCAGGTCGATGGCCTGCACCGAGTGGGTGATCGCCCCGGAGGAGATGATATCCACCCCGGTCTCGGCGATGCCCGCCACCGTCTCGGCCCGCACATTGCCGCTGGCCTCGATGATCGCTTGCCCGTCGATCAGCTTGATGGCCGCCGGCAGATCCGCCAGCGCAAAGTTATCCAGCATGATCACATCCACCTTCGCCGCCAGCACCGCCGGAAGCTGCTCGATGGAGTCCACTTCCACCTCCATGGCGGTGGTGTGCCCCAGCCGGGCGCGCACCGATTTCAACGCATTGGTCAGCTCTTCGCCGTCATCCAGCAAGGCCAGGTGGTTGTCCTTGGCCATGAACGCCTCGGAGAGGTTGTCGCGGTGGTTCACTCCCCCGCCGCAGCGCACCGCATAGCGTTCGAGCACGCGCAGCCCCGGGGTGGTTTTACGGGTATCGGCGATCCTTGCGTTGGTGTGCGCCACCAGATCCACCAGCTGACGCGTGGCGGTGGCGATCGCGCTCATCCGCTGCAGCAGGTTCAGCGCCACCCGTTCGGCGGTGAGCACCGCGGCGGCCGGACCGGCCACCGTCAGCAGCCTATCCCCGGCCTCGAAGACGTGCCCCTCCTTGACCAGCTGGACCACGTGGATCTCGGAGTTGACCATTTTCATCGCCCGGGCGAAGACGGCGCCGCCGGCCATGACCCCGGCCTCGCGCGCCCGCACCGCGGCGGTGGCCTTGGCCCCGGCGGGCACGATGGTATCCGCGGTCAGATCCCCGCGCGGATTATCCTCGGCAAAGGCGAATTCGAGGATGCGGTCGATGGCCGCGGTGGGCACCGGGTGGATTGGCTGGTTCACGCGTTGATTTCCTTGCTTTGTGGCCGGCTGCCGGTGTGCTGCGCAGCATCCAGAACCCAGCCGTATCGTGTGGTGGTGTGCTCGTCCGGGCTCGCGCCGTCGAGCCGGTGGTGCGCGCCGAGGCTGGCACTGCGCGCGGCGGCCGCCTGGGCGACTATCCGCGCGGTGATCCAGAGGTTGCCCAGTTCGATCAGTTCGCGCCGCCCCTGGGCCACCGGGGCGCTGGAGCCCAGCACCCGGAGCAAGGTTTGCAGTCCTTGCCCGGTGCGGTGCACGCCGAGGTGCTCGCTGGCCAGCGCCTGCAGCTGCGGCAGTTCCAGGGGCGCGTCGGTGCGCACCGGCGGCAATGCGCCGAGCTCCACGTTATCCAGCTCGCAGGCGCTTCCGGGCTCGTCCTGGGCCATGGCCGCCACCGCCTTGCGGGCAAAGACCATCGCTTCGAGCAGCGAATTGCTCGCCAGCCGGTTCGCCCCGTGCACGGTGGTATTCGCGCATTCCCCGGCCGCATAGACCCCGGGCACGCTGCTGCGTCCGTGGGTATCGGTGTGGATCCCGCCCATGGCATAGTGCTGGGCGGCCACCACCGGAATCGGCTCCGCGGCCAGATCCAGCCCGGCAGCATTGAGCCGCGCAGAGATCGAGGGGAAACGCCGCGTCAGGAACCCGGCTCCGCGCGCTGCTTCCACGCCTCGGGCGTCGAGAAATACCCGGTGCCCGGCGAGGTTCTGCGCGTGGATCGCCCGGGCGACCACATCGCGCGGGGCGAGCTCGGCCCGTTCATGGAGTCCGGGCATGAAACGCTGGCCTGTTTCGGTGACCAGGATCGCGCCCTCGCCGCGCACCGCTTCGCTGATCATTCCGGCGCCCGGGTACGCCGAGGGGTCCACCAGGGTCGGGTGGAATTGGATGAATTCGGCGTCGGTGATCACCGCGCCGGCCCGGGCGGCCAGAGCGATCCCATCCGCGGTGGCACCCTTCGGGTTGGTGCTCGCCTGGTAGAGCGCGCCCAATCCCCCGGTGGCCAGCAGCACCGCGTCGGCTTCCAGCAATAGCTCCTCGTCGCCTTGCAGGTAGCGGACCGCGCTTAGCCGCTGGGCCGAGAACTCTAGCTCGATGGCCAGCGCATGCTCGATGATCTCCAGTTGCCCGGCCGTCTGGGCGGAGCGCACAGCCTGCCTCAGCGCCTCGATCAACCCCGCACCGGTGGCGTCCCCGTCCACGTGCAGAATCCGGTGCGCGCTATGCGCCGCCTCCAGACCCAGCTGGTAGCTTCCATCCGTGTTCTTATCAAAGGCGACAGCATGCTCTTCCAGTGTGGCGACCAGGCTCCCGGCCGCGCCGCACATTTCCTGCACGGCGTTGTGCCCGCAGTGCCCGGCCCCGGCCTTCAAGGTGTCCGTCACATGGGCCGCCACGCTGTCTCCGGCGGCCAGACCTTGTGCCGTCACCGCCGAGAGCCCGCCCTGGGCGAGCTTGCTGTTCCCGTCCCCCAGCGCATCCTTGGTCAGCACCGTTACCGTCAAGCCAAGGCGCACCGCCTCCAGTGCGGCGCTCAGCCCGGCGGCCCCGGAACCGATAATGACGATCCGCTTCCCGGTGCTTTCGCTCATGGCTTGGCCGCAAGCATGCGGTCCAGGGCAGTCCTGGCGTCCCCCTGCTGGTTTTGAGGCACGCGGATCTGATTGACTACGCGGCCGGCCACGAGCTCTTCAAGAACCCAGGCCAGATAGCCCGGGTGGATGCGGTACATCGTGGAGCAGGGGCAGATCACCGGGTCCAGGCAGAAGATGGTGTGCTGCGGGTATTCGGCCGCCAGCCGGTTGACCATGTTGATCTCGGTGCCGATGGCGAACACGGTCGGCTCGGTGGCCTCGGCGATGGCCCGGCGGATGTAGTCGGTGGACCCTGCCTCATCGGCGGCATCCACCACCTCCATCGGGCATTCGGGGTGCACGATCACGCGCACGCCGGGGTAGTCCTCGCGGGCCTTGGCGATCTGGGTGGTGTTGAAGCGTTTGTGCACCGAGCAGAACCCGTGCCAGAGGATCACCTGCGCCTCGCGCATGGTTTCCTCGCTGTTTCCGCCCAGCGCCTTGCGCGGGGTCCACATGGGCATGTTTTCCAGCGGAATCCCCATGGCCTTGGCGGTATTGCGGCCCAGGTGCTGGTCCGGGAAAAAGAGCACCCGGCGCCCGCGCTCGAAGGCCCATTCCAGCACCGTCGCCGCGTTGGAGCTGGTGCACACCAATCCGCCGTTGCGTCCCACAAAGGCCTTCAGCTCGGCCGAGCAGTTCATGTAGGTCACCGGAATCACCGGCATCCGGCCGTCATCTTCTTCGTCCTGGTACAGCTCGGTGAGCTCATCCCAGCATTGCTGGACGCTGGGGCCATCGGCCATATCGGCCATCGAGCAGCCCGCGGCCAGGTTCGGCAGGATCACCGCCTGCTCGGGACGCGAGAGAATGTCGGCGGTCTCGGCCATGAAATGCACGCCGCAGAAGACGATCGCCTCGGCCTTGTCGCGGGTCAGCGCCGCATTGGCCAGTTGGAAGGAGTCGCCCACGAAGTCCGCATACTGCACCACCTCGTCGCGCTGGTAGAAGTGCCCGAGGATCACCGCCCGCTCCCCCAGGGTGTCCTTGGCCGCGCGGATGCGGGTATCGAGTTCGGCATCGCTGGCCTTGAGGTATTCCTCCGGCAAGCTGCCCTGCACCGGGTAGCCGGACGGGATTTTGTCCTCCTGCGAGGCGCCCGGGCCGTATCCGGCCGGGGTGTCCCAGGGATTGGAGGCCAGTTCGGTGGAGCAGGTGGAGCCCGGGGCCAGCAGGGTCAGCCGGGTGATGTTCTGCGCCACGGATCCGGAGTTGTTATCGGTGAGTTGCGTGCTCATATGCTGGTGTCTACTTCCATAGGATCGGGGCCGTGTCCTAGATACCGGTACAGCCGTGGCGGTCGGTGCTGACCGCCTGCTAAATATTCGTCGGTGGCCTCGATGGAGGCGGTGTTCTTCAACTGCCGGCGGAAGTTCGCCGGATCAAGTTCCTTACCCAAGATCGCTTCGTACACCATTCGCAGCTGTGCGAGCGTGAACCGTTCGCCGAGCAGCCGATGCGCGATCTGCCCGTACTCGGTTTTATTTGCCAGCCGCCATAGCGCGTAGTCCACGATCTTTCGGTGGTCAAACGCCATCTCCAATATGTGCGGGTCATCGACGTCAAACCAGGCGACGTTTTCATCCGGGACGCTCATCTCCACCTCTTCGATGTTCACCAGCGCGAAATACGCGATGGTCACCAGTCGGTGGGTTGGCGAGCGGTCGATATCGCCGAAGGTGTAAAGCTGTTCCAGGTAGCTCGGGCGCAGCCTGGTGGTATCGGCCAAGGTGCGTCCCGCGGCCTGGCCCAGGGACTCTCGTGATCCCACCGGCCCACCGGGCAATGCCCAGAGCCCTGCGTGAGGTTGGCGGATCCGTCGCACCACGGGCAAGCAGAGTTTGCCAGGTCCGCTTGCTGGATCGCGCCGAATTCCAAGGATCACGGTGGACACAGCAAGGGCGGGAGGCAAATTTCGCCGCTCGTCGACGTTGGCCCAACCGGGAACCGATGACATGATCCTCGTTCTTCCTAAGCTGTTGGTGCGCAAGCTGAGCGCACTCCGATTCGTTAGAGTCATTCTGACATTAACCAGAAGCGGACGCGACCCACATCACCCAAACCAAGGGGGCGGTCATGGCGAAACGGCCTGAGGCCAATTCAATTTCGACCCGCCATGCGCACCTAAAAACGAACTTGATGTGGGCAATCATCAAATTCGAACTCTTCAATTATTGAAACCACGCTGTGGGGAAATATTTCATCGCCCTGGCGGTCGCAAGACGTCCAGCATGTGCCGGACTAACTAGAGAATCCATCGGGCGCGAACCCCGCGGGCTTGCCCTTGGTGCTCGTCAAGGCATTCGTGCGCTTGCATCTGGCATTCAAGCTAGGAAGCAACGAACCGTGCACAATCCAAGTCGAAACCGCGAAATCGTCCACAAACGCAGGTACTTTGCACCCATTTCTCCGCAATTCTTTGACGGGTCCATCGCAGCAAGGCGGATAGCCGCCATGTCGCCTAAGATCATGTTCATGAGCATGGATCTGAACCTTCGTTTGATTTCCGCAAACAGCGAGTCGGAAGCACGTTCAGTGCTTCTCATCCATGGCTTTGCATCGTCGGCCGAGATGAACTGGAACCGCTCACGCTGGGTGCAGCATTTCACCGACCACGGTAGAAACGTCATCCTGCTGGACCTGCCGGGCCACGGGGAAGATCCGTATCGCAACGATGGAAGCTGGACTCCGACCCGAATCCGCGAAGCGATCGCCGCTGAACTCAACGAGCTGAACCTCGGCCCCGTTGACGTGCTCGGTTACTCGCTTGGCGCTCGTCTCGGTTGGGAGTTCGCCGCACACTTTCCAGAATTGGTCAACAAGCTCGTCATGGGTGGTCCTGCGAGCATCGACCCGCTGGCTGCCTTCGAACTTGATCAGGCGCGCGCCTTCATGGACAAGGGCGAAGAGATCCACGATGAATACACCGCCAAGGTCATCAACATCGCCAAGTCCGAAAGCGCCAACGACTTCAACGCACTTTTCCGCCTGATCGAGGCCATCAAAACCGACCCCTACGATCCTGCTTCAAAGGTTCCCCTCTGCCCTACCCTGCTCGTCGCCGGTGACCGTGACGATCTGGCCACCACCATGCCGCAGCTTCGCCGCCTGCTGAGGAATGCTGGTACCGAGTCCGCTATCCACTGGCTGCCCGGTCGCAATCACGCCAATGCCGTAACCAGTCGCGAGTTCAAGGAAAAGTCCGTGGAGTTCTTCGCGTAAATTCTCGGCGCTCAGCACCCCTTCAGCTACCCACCCAAGCAAATATTCTTAGGTCAAATCATGTCGGGCATATCAGTTGGGCCCGGAGTTTCAGTTTCGCCTTCCCACGATGCGCTAGTGAATGCCGGCATCTAGTTGGCAGTGAGACCTCTTGCTTCACCCGCTCACCTCCGATCGCACAAAGGCAGACACCTTGCCAGACGATCATCGGCGACGTTGGGCCATAGTAATGTCCAAACGAAACCGGTGCCGCGCCCACATCCCCACGTGTGCGAGCAAAGCAAAATCCATCCCCATAGACTCGCTGCTCTGCCCGAGCGCGGCCACCAGGCTCCGTACAACCCTAGCCAAGCATGTGCGACCGACAGCTTGTCGGCATCCTGGCAGCTGCGGCAACTTAAAAACGCATGCTGAGAATTCCCCACCGCACTCAATGTTTGCCTACTATTTGCCAACATTTCACCGTCGAGCTGTGGACCTTAGCCGATCCAAAATTTCGGAGATAGAACCTACCAAAAAGTGTTGCGCACGCCGTCCGTGAGAAGTTACCGTCGGAGGCACAGTAAAGAATTACTAGCACTTAGCTTGCATTTTGTTATTGCGGCAAATGGTTGGAATACAGTCGCTGCTTGTCCACTGCTCGTGAAATTTCAGCCGGCAATCGATGTCGGATCGCCCACCGAAACCACAGAAGGTGCAAGATGAAAAACAAACTCCCGCTCATCCTTTCGCTAGGCTCCCTTCTGCTGGTCGCCACCTCGTGCGCAGCGGTCGGTGAACCTGCCAGCAGCCAGAGTAACGCTCCGGCGGCCGAATCCACGGGCAGTTCTTCTCCGAGCAAGTCAGCTTCCGCAACTGGGTCCACTCCAGCCTCTGGTGACGATCAAGTCACCGCCGATGAGATCATCCCGACCTTGAGCCGCCCTGATACTTCTGAAGATCAGCCGCCGGCAGAAATTGAAGACCCATCGATCAAGCAAGTGAGTTTGCGCGCTCTGGCCTCATTGTCATATGCGCAAGAATTCGCTGCGGTCAACGAGTCCGGTGACCTGTGCTTGATCGCGTGGGCAAATAGCGGAGATGGAGACGGCACGGCGACGCTCAACGGACCGGAAATCGAATGCGACGAGCCCGCCGAGGTGAAGGCTGAGGGACTATCCCTTCGAATCGACAGCACTAAGGACAACCCAGGTGTTGCGCTCCATATGCTACCGCCGGACCTTACCGAAGATGTGGTCCGCACAGAACTGCTGAAGATTCCCGGAAATCATGAAGATCTACGCCCTCCTGTAGAATTCAATGCCACCGACTTTGGACTTGTATCCGTAGCCATGACCCCGCAAACCGCCGACGAGCTCGGTCAGCTCAGCATCCCCCGTCCGGATGGCTCGGACTTCAAACTCGATCTCGACTAGCTATCACCACAGCACTACTGGATACGCAGCCGCGTACTAGCGCGGGGCATAAACCAACAAGGTGAGATCCGGAGCCTCCGCCGGAGTCAGGTTGTGCTGCTCGTACCGGGTGAGACCCTTCTCGGGGTGCTGGAAGAGGCGCTCGCGAGTGCCGAATCCGGCTACATCTCGCTCCTTCCAGATTGCAGCGAACTCCGGTGAGGCTTCCGAGACGCGTGCCACGATGCCACTATCCCCCGAAGGGCTGAGCCAGCCCCGGGTTTCGGCACGGAAGCTGCCTACGAAGCTTCGACTCTGTGCTTCCCAGTCTGGGAGCATTTCGCGTAATTGATCATCGGTGAACACCAGCCAGAGCAGGTTCCGGTCGGCCTCTTCAAGCGATGCAATCCGCGGGTAGAGCTTTGCGTAGGCTGCGTTCCAACCGATGATCCTCCAGTCCGCGGCGATCAAGAATGCGGGAAAGCCCAAGGCATCGAGCAGACGCTGCAGTGCGGGGGTCACCTCACTGGTCACATCCGAAATGCTTTCGCCGTGACCACCCAACGACAAGAGGTAAGTGCTCTCCACCGGAGTCAGCCGGTAGAGCCGAGCCAGCGAGTCCAGTACCTGACGTGAGGGATTGATATCCCTTGATTGCTCCAGCCAGGTGTACCAGGTCACCGAAACTCCGGCCAGAGTGGCGACCTCCTCGCGTCGCAGCCCGCGCACTCGGCTTCGCCCTACCTCGGGCAGTCCATGCGAGGCACGCTCGGCACGAGCTCGGCGGTCTTTGAGGAAGGCTGCGAGTTCTTCCCTGCGTCGCTGACCAGCGTTCATTTTTGGTCCTTTTTATCATGGTAGTAGTACTACTAGTATCAACGCCGTCTGGGTTAGCGAACAAATCCATGATGGGATTTGAGGATGACCACTTATCGCTCGCACACCATTACCCACGGCCGCAACATGGCAGGCGCCCGCGCACTGCTGCGCGCAGCCGGCGTCAACGGCGCTGATCTCGGCCGCAAGCCGATCATCGCCGTGGCCAACAGCTTCACCGAATTCGTTCCCGGCCACACCCACCTTCAGCCGGTGGGCCGCATCGTCTCCGATGCCATCATCGAGGCCGGCGGGATCCCCCGCGAATTCAACACCATTGCCGTGGACGACGGCATCGCCATGGGTCACGGCGGCATGCTCTACTCGCTGCCTTCGCGCGATCTGATTGCCGACTCGGTCGAATACATGGTCAACGCACACTGCGCCGACGCGCTGATCTGCATCTCCAACTGCGACAAGATCACCCCGGGCATGCTCATGGCCGCCCTGCGCTTGAATATTCCTACCGTGTTCGTCTCCGGCGGCCCGATGGAATCAGGACGCGCCACCCTGGTCGACGGCACCGTGCGCACCCTGGACCTGGTGGATGCCATCTCCGAGGCAGTGAACGAAAACGTCTCGGACGCGGACCTGCTGCGCATTGAGGAATCGGCCTGCCCCACCTGCGGCTCCTGCTCGGGCATGTTCACCGCAAACTCGATGAACTGCCTCACCGAAGCCATGGGCTTGGCCCTGCCGGGCAACGGTTCTACTTTGGCTACTCACACCGCACGCACCGCACTGTATCAAAACGCCGGTAAGACCATCGTGGATATCGCCAACCGCTTCTACGCGGACAGCGACGAGACGGTACTGCCACGCAATATCGCCACCATCGAGGCCTTCGGCAACGCGATGACCCTGGATATTGCCATGGGCGGTTCCACCAACACGATTCTTCACCTGCTGGCCGCCGCCCACGAGGCTGGCGTCGAGTTCGGCTTGGAAGAAATCAATGAAATTTCCGGCCGGGTACCCTGCCTTGCCAAGGTCGCCCCGAACTCCGCCGGCGCAGGGAAGATCTACTACATGGAAGATGTCCACCGGGCCGGTGGCATCCCTGCCATCCTCGGCGAACTGCGCCGCGGCGGACTGCTCGATGACACGGTGAACACCGTGCATGCCGCCACCATGGGCGAGGTGCTGGACGACTGGGATATCCGCGGCGGCAAAGCCACCGACGTGGCCCTCGAATTGTGGCATGCCGCTCCTGGCGGGGTACGTTCCTCCACCGCCGGTTCGCAGTCCGCGCGCTGGGAAGAACTGGATACGGACGCCGCCGAAGGCTGCATCCACTCGGTGGAGCACGCTTACTCCCAGGACGGCGGATTGGCTGTGCTGCGCGGCAACATTGCCGTGGATGGCGCCGTGGTCAAGACCGCTGGCGTGGATCCCTCCATCTGGAGCTTCACCGGTCCGGCGGTAGTCTGCGAGTCCCAGGACGAGGCGGTAGAGAAGATCCTGAACAAGCAGGTGAAGGCCGGCGATGTAGTGGTCATCCGCTACGAGGGCCCCAAGGGCGGTCCGGGCATGCAGGAAATGCTCTACCCGACTTCCTTCCTCAAGGGCCGCGGCCTGGGCAAGTCCTGCGCGCTGATCACCGATGGCCGTTTCTCCGGCGGCACCTCGGGACTATCCATTGGACACGTCTCCCCCGAGGCGGCGTCCGGTGGCATCATCGCCCTGGTTGAGGATGGCGATTCGATCTCCATCGACATCCCGACCCGCGACCTGACGCTGAATGTAGCTGATGATGTTTTGGCCGAGCGCCGCGAGCGTTTGCTGGCAACTACCGGCTACCGCCCGGCGAACCGCGAGCGCGTGGTCTCCCCCGCACTGCGTGCCTATGCCGCCATGGCATTGTCCGCAGATAAGGGCGCCGTGCGAGACGTGGACCGTGTGGAGCGTGCCCTGCGCGAAGCCGATGAACGCGCTGCGGCAGTTGCGCGCACCACCGCTGTCTAAGGAAAATTCTGTGGCTTTGGCCCCCGGAGCTCACACGTCAGTGGAACTTCCGGGGGGCTTCGCTGCTTGATCGGCACCACCGCGGATGAAACGCCCAACCCCGGACCATTGGGAACGATAGACTGCTGGTGTCGACACGGATACTCACCCAATCAGATCCTGCCTTATTGCCGCCCTTCATTCGCTTCCTGTCCAGCAAAGGAACTTCATGTCCACTCCAGTAGATCCAACGACCGAAATTTCCGACGTCGTCCGGGACAATGAGTCAGAGTCGGCATTGGCTGCCACTGAGTCCGAACTGACTTTGCTGAACGTCGGAGACGGCTATGCGTTACTTTTTGCCGACCACGCCCCTAAGGGTATGGACCTGCTCGAATTCAATGTGCTGGGCCAGGCAGCCGGAGAGCGGCTCACCGACCGCCTCTCGACCGCGGCCGGTGTCGGGAACCTCGCCGCACTGGGTGCCAGCGCCCTGCCTAAATCCCAAGGGCTTGTCCGCTTGGCTCCAGAATCGCTGCAGCTTCTGAACCAGGCAGGAAATTCGTTGATGCAATCCGGTGGCCAAAGTCTGGGAACCATCGTTACTGCAAACGGGAAGTTAGTTGCCCACGCACGCCTTCTTCCCGCAGTAGGGGCTCAGGGTGCACTCTTGGCGCCGATGCTGGGTCCGGCCTTGGTCTTGCTGGCGCTACAAATGCAGCTCGCCTCAATCTCGCGTCGGGTTGACGAGAACATCGAGCTGACCCGTGACGTGTTGCGTGCCATCCACCAAGACCAGTGGGCCACACTAATCGGCCTGCATGAAACTAGCCTCCAGGCCCTGAACGAAGCCGAGGCGGCTGGAACGGTCAACGAGCACATCTTTGCCCCGTTGGCCAGCCGTCAGGCCGATCTGCGCAAGTTCCGCAAGTTGTTCGTGGATTTCGTGCGGGATCACCTCAAGGCACTGGATGCGGACGCCAAAACCAGTCGAAGCTATATCCAGAAAAATTTCGACCAGATCATCGCCGATGCTCACGGGATGCTCATGGCCGAATTCGCTTGGTACCGCGCCCAAGCGCTGCGCGGCAGCCTCATCAGCCACGACGCACAAAATCTGGACGCAAACGAACGTCTGCTTACCCACCTCGTTGAGGAAACCAGGTCCGAACATGACGAAGCCATGTTGGAAATCGCCCACTTGCTCGCCGAGGTTGAACGCAACGTGCGATTGCTGTCATTGTTGCCCTCCGCACGCAGCCTTCCCTTCACGTCGAAGCGTCGCAATATTGACGAGGCCATGGCGATGGCAGAAGCCCTCTCGGCCTCCGTCGCCGATCTGCGCAGCCAGGTACTCCCCCGACGAAGGGCCGTGGCTCCGAAGGTTTCCGTATTCAAGTCCGAGACCCCAAGCAAACTGACAGATATCCTTGCTTGGTCCCTTCCTGAGCCTGCACAGGTTCTTGCCTTGGCCGATGCAAATCAGGAAAGACTCCTCGCGAACAACGTATATCTCGGAATTGCCTCAGAATATTTCTTTGTGGCTGATCAGAGCGAACTCACTAAAGAAGGCGCCGTTGAGCGCATCACCCCGCTGAACGATATCCGTTACGTCCGCTTCCTTGAAAGGACAAAAAAGGGTCCTACTTTGGAGATCATCACCAAGGACGAGAACCTCACCTTCACCTTCGACTCATGGGCCGTCGAGGGCGAAGGGTTGGAGTCGGCCCGTCGAATGGCAAACCTCTTCTCCAGCGTGATGAACCTGCCTGCCCACGAGCAGCGGACCGATCCACTCATGGAGGAAATCTTGGAGAATTCAAAGGCATCCAAGGCTATTGAGTCCTAAAAGCAAGACACAGGTACGGCAGCCCGTTTAACCACGAATACTCCAAGGGGCCTGCCGTACCAGTTTCGCATTTCTGAAATGACGCATCTAGCGGCAGTCATCGCCTTTCCCTCCCTACGGCGGTGCGAGCACTTGACCTCAGGAGTAAGCTCTTCAAGTCAAATGTCCGAGCAGCTCAGGCGCCCGGCCTAACTGGGCGTGACTTGTGAATTCGTCGAATATACGACGCCAGGGTTCTCTGTGCCCGACATTGTTCGTTCGCAAGACAAGTGGGTAAACCTCCACAAACCCTAATTCTTCTGGCATGAGTCTGAACCAGATATCACGTACGAATCAAGGTAATGGCTACTGACCATTACGATCACCCGCGCGTCCGTCTCCTTGTTGTGAAAAGGACAGGTTACAGGTCAGAAGAAGTCCTGTTTCTGGCGAAGAATCGCGCTACCGACGGATTTTCTACTTTTTCGCCACCCACCCCGATTGCAGCTTTCCAGCTACAGGCATTTGTCCTGCAAGAGCACAACGCCATCATTTCTGTTCAACTGCCCCATTTTGAACTGGATCATATATACGATCTCTGGCTCCATCGCGCTGACTTGCGCCTATTTCTACAACCGATTCGCGCCCGGAAAAGTGGTTGATTAACCGACCGCCCAGGTGAAGAATCGGAGTTAACTTCCGCGGAATCACGGGAAAAACAAACCTATTTTTGAACTTCAGGCACCCAGTGGCGAAGCAATCGCGCGCAGTGACTTGACAGTCACTGAGATTCAGCGCACACTGATCGTATACGATTTGATGTACGACGAAAGTGGGAAGATCAAAGATGAGTAATCCGATCCCGGTGAGCGAAGAGACTTTCGCCCAGGCTGGCAAGGTCCTTGCGGTGCACCTGAGCTACTCCTCGCGGGCAGCCCAGCGCGGCCGCACCCCGAAGTTCCCGAGCTACTTCATGAAGGCCACCAGCTCGCTGGCAACCACCGGTTCCACCGTTGAACGCCCGGCCGGCACCGAATTGCTCGCTTTCGAAGGCGAAATCGCACTGATCATCGGCAAGGCCGCCCGCCGCGTCTCGGTTGAGGAAGCCTGGAGCTACGTCGGCTCGGTTACCGCCTCGAACGACCTCGGCGTCCATGACATCAAGTACGCGGACAAGGGCTCGAACATCCGCTCGAAGTCCGGCGACGGCTACACCCCGATGGGCCCCACCGCCCTCGCGGCGGCCGAGCTGGATCCAGCCAAGCTGCGCGTGCAAACCTGGGTCAACAACGAAACCGCCCAGGATGCCGACACCTCGGAGCTGCTCTTCTCCTTCGCGCAGATCGTCGCGGATCTTTCCCAGCAGATGACCCTGCAGCCAGGGGATGTCATTCTCACCGGCACCCCGGCCGGCTCCACCGTCTTCTTCCCCGGCGACGTCGTCGAGGTTGAGGTCACCGACCTGCTCTCCGGCGCCACCACCGGCCGGCTGAAGACCACCGCGGTCGAGGGCACACAGACCTTCGCGGCCTTCGGCAACCAGCCAAAGGTCACCGACAAGGACAAGGAAGACGCCTACGGCGACCGCGAAACCGCCGGCATGCCAGCGCTTCTCACCGGCAAGTCCGTGCTCACCGACAAGGTCCGCGAGCAGCTCGCCGCGGTGGCCACCGCCACCTTGTCCGCCACCCTGCGCAAGCGCGGGCTGAACAACGTGAACATCGAAGTCCCCGGCGCCACCAAGGGCATGAAGCGCGTGATCGGCACCGCCCGCACCCTGCGCTACATCCCGAACCGCGAGGACCTGTTCAAGGCCCACGGCGCCGGCTACAACATGCAGAAGCAGTCCATCGACTCCCTGGGCGACGGCGAAATCCTGGTCATGGAGGCCCGCGGGGAAACCGGCTCGGCCACCCTGGGCGACATCCTCGCCCTGCGCAGCCAGCAACTGGGCGCCGCGGCGATCATCTCCGATGGCGGCGTGCGCGACCTGGATGCGGTCTCCAACCTGGAGATCCCGGTGTTCTACAACGGAGCGCACCCGGCGGTCCTCGGCCGCAAGCACGTGGCCTGGGACAAGGACCTGACCGTGGCCTGCGGCGGCGTGTCGGTCCAGCCCGGGGATGTCATCGTGGCGGATTCGGACGGCATCGTGGTGATCCCGCCGGCACTGGTCGAAGAGGTCGCCGCCGAAGCGATGATCACCGAATCCAATGACGAGTTCATCTTCGCCATGGTCCAGCGCGGCCACGGCATCGAGGGCCTGTTCCCGATGAACACCGAGTGGAAGACCAAGTACAACGCCTGGAAGGACGCCGGATCCCCGGATCTGGCCAGCTGGGAACTCTAATGAGCAATTCCAAGTCAGAGGTCGCCTACGCGCTGGTCTCCGAACGGATCGTCAACGGGGCCTACTCCCCGGGCTACCGACTCGTGCTGGGAACCATCGCCGAAGAACTGGGCTGCTCGGTGGTCCCGGTACGCGAGGCCATCCGACGCTTGGAAGCCGAAGGGCTGGTGCACTTCACCCGCAATGTGGGCGCCACCGTCGCACAGGTCGACTCGACCCTGTACCTGCACACCATGCAGACCTTAGCGGTCATCGAACCGGCGGCCACCGCACTTGCGGCGGCGGCAATGGACGAGGCATGGCTGCAACGGGCGCAGGAGCTGAACGATGCGATGCGCCAGTGCCTGGAGGACTTCAACCCGGTGGCCTTCACCGCGTTGAACAACGAGTTCCACCAGCAGCTCTACAGCCAGTGCCCGAACCCGCACATCCTGGACCTGGTGCAGCGCGGCTGGCGCCGGCTCGCGGCCATGCGAGCCAGCTCCTTCACCCACATCCCGCACCGCGCCAGGGCCTCGGTGGAAGAACACCAGCACCTGCTCGAACTCATCGCCGCCCACGCCTCCCCCCGCGAAATCGAAGAGGCCGCCCGCACCCACCGCACCAATACGCTGAACGCCTATCTGGACCAGGCCGGAATGGCCCCCTCGGTCATCTAGCCTCGGTCCAGCCACCCAAAGAGATTTCAAATTTCATGTCTTTCACAGTTGAAAGCCACGCGAAAGGAAAACATCCATGAGCAAGCACTTCGTTCCGGAAAACCTGCCGACCCACCTGCAGCACTACATCGGCGGCAAGTTCGTCGATTCCATCGGCGGGGAAACCTTTGGCGTCCTGGACCCGGTCACCAACCAGGACTACGCCACCGCCGCCGCCGGCCAGCAGGCCGATATCGACGCAGCGGTCGCCGCCGCCACCGAGGCTTTCAACAACGGCCCATGGCCGAAGATGAAGCCACGCGAGCGCGCCAACGTGCTGTACAAGATCGCCGACGCGGTCGTCGCCCAGCAGGACCGCCTGGCCGAAATGGAAACCTTCGACACCGGCCTGCCGATCACCCAGGCCAAGGGCCAGGCCCAGCGCGCCGCGGAGAACTTCCGCTTCTTCGCCGACCTGATCGTCGCCCAGCACGACAATGCGCTCAAGGTCCCGGGCTCCCAGCTGAACTACGTGAACCGCAAACCCATCGGCGTCGCCGGGCTGATCACCCCCTGGAACACCCCGTTCATGCTCGAATCCTGGAAGCTCGCCCCGTCGATCGCCTCCGGGTGCACCGTGGTGCTCAAGCCGGCGGAGTTCACCCCGCTCTCCGCCTCGCTGTGGGCCACCATCTTCGAAGAGGCCGGCCTGCCGGCCGGTGTCTTCAACCTGGTCAACGGCATCGGCGAAGAAGCCGGCGACGCGCTGGTCAAGCACCCGAAGGTCCCGCTGATCTCCTTCACCGGCGAATCCTCCACCGGCCAGCTGATCTTCCGCAACTGCGCGGAGAACCTCAAGGGCATGTCCATGGAGCTCGGCGGCAAGTCCCCGGCCATCGTGTTCGACGATGCAGACTTCGACGCGGCCATCGACTCCACCCTGTTCGGCGTGTTCTCGCTGAACGGCGAGCGCTGCACCGCAGGCTCGCGCATCCTGGTCCAGCGCGGCATCTACGAGAAGTTCGTCGAGGCCTACGCCGCCCGGGCGAAGAACATCAAGGTCGGCGATCCGCACGATCCAACCACCCAGGTCGGCGCGCTGGTCCACCCGGAGCACTACGACAAGGTCATGAGCTACGTGGAGATCGGCAAGTCCGAAGGCCGCCTGGTCGCCGGCGGCGGCCGCCCGGAGAACCTGCCCGAGGGCCAGGAAAACGGCTCCTACGTCGCCCCGACCGTATTCGCCGACGTCGCCCCGGAGGCACGCATCTTCCAGGAAGAGATCTTCGGCCCGGTCGTGGGAATCACCCCATTCGACACCGAGGAAGAAGCCCTGGAGCTGGCGAACAACACCAAGTACGGCCTGGCCGCCTACCTGTGGACCAACGACCTGAAGCGTGCCCACAACTTCGCCCAAGACATCGAGGCCGGCATGGTGTGGCTGAACTCGCACAACGTGCGCGACCTGCGTTCGCCCTTCGGCGGAGTAAAGGCCTCGGGCCTGGGCCATGAGGGCGGCTACCGCTCGATCGACTTCTACACCGACCAGCAGGCCGTGCACATCACCCTGGGAGATGTGCACACCCCGAAGTTCGGCGCCTAATTACTTATCCTGCCCATTCGCAAAGGAGCAACACAATGAGCAAAGAGATTTCCAACCCCATCGCCACCCCATCCGTTCCAGCGCCGGACATCCTGCGCTGCGCCTACGCCGAACTGGTTGTCACCGACCTGGCCGCCTCGCGCAAGTTCTACGTGGACGTGCTCGGCCTGCACGTGTCCTACGAGGACGACACCCAGATCTACCTGCGTTCCTTCGAGGAGTTCATCCACCACAACCTGGTGCTGACCCTCGGCCCGGTGGCCGCGCTGAAGGCCATGGCCTTCCGTGTGCGCTCCACCGCCGAGGTCGACGCGGCCGAGGCGTACTACAAGGAATTGGGCTGCCGCACCGAGCGCCGCAGCGAAGGCTTCGTGCGCGGCATCGGCGATGCGGTCCGCGTCGAGGATCCGCTGGGCTTCCCCTACGAGTTCTTCTTCGAGACCGAGCACGTCGAGCGCTTGCATATGCGCTATGACCTGTACTCCGCCGGCGAGCTGGTCCGCCTGGACCACTTCAACCAGGTCACCCCGGACGTGCCACGCGGCCGCAAGTACCTCGAAGACCTGGGCTTCCGCGTCACCGAGGACATTCAGGACGAAGAAGGCACCACCTACGCCGCCTGGATGCACCGCAAGGGCACCGTGCACGACACCGCGCTGACCGGCGGCAACGGCCCGCGCCTGCACCACGTGGCCTTCTCCACCCACGAGAAGCACAACATCATCCAGATCTGCGACAAGATGGGCGCGCTGCGCATCTCGGACCGCATCGAGCGCGGCCCGGGCCGCCACGGTGTGTCCAACGCGTTCTACCTCTACATCCTGGATCCCGATGACCACCGCATCGAGATCTACACCCAGGACTACTACACCGGCGACCCGGACAACCCGGTCATCACCTGGGACGTGCACGACAACCAGCGCCGCGACTGGTGGGGCAACCCAGTAGTTCCATCGTGGTACACCGAAGCTTCGAAGGTCCTGGACCTGGACGGCAACGTGCAGGAAATCATCGAGCGCACCGATGACTCGGAAATGGCGGTGACCGTCGGCGCCGACGGCTTCTCCTACACCCGCGAGAAGGACGAGACCGGCACCTACCGCGGCCAGGCTTCCAAGGGCTTCAAGCTCGGAAACCAGGTCTAAGCACCCACCGACGTAGCTTCCCTGAGCTACTACGTGAAAACCCCGGGGCGCTAGCGATTAAATTCGCTGGCGCCCCGGGGTTTTGCCGTTGCAGCACGATCGGCTAACGGCGCACCCGATAGCGCAGGTGAAGCACCCTCTCGCCCCGAATCACCGCGTCGGGATCCTCCAGCGGGTGCTGTGCATGGACCGGCCCGAAGTAGCGCTTTCCGGAGCCGAACACGACGGGAACGACGTCCATGCGCACCTCGTCGACCAGGCCGGCGGCCAGCGCCTGGCCGCCAACATCTCCAGCGGAAACCTCGACGATGCGCTCACCGGCGAGCTCCTGCGCCTTGGCCACGGCTGCTGCGACGCCGTCGACGAAGTGAAAGGGCGCCTCGGGATCCCAGCCCTCGGGCTTCGGCCGGTGCGTCACGACGACCATGTGCTCCACCCCGCTCGGCGGCTTCCCGTCCCAGCCATCCGTCATGTCGAAGACGTGGCGGCCGACGATGGTCACCCCGATCCGATCCCAGTATGGCCGGGTGTAGTCGTAGGATGCCTGCGACACCTTCAACGCGCCGCTCTCATCCAGCGGGACTTCGCCGCCGGTCAACCAGTCGAACAGCGCTCCGGGCTGGTCGTTCGCATCCGCGATAAAACCGTCCACCGACACCGACCCGTACATGACCACCTTGCCCACGGGACGCTCCTTTGCTTTGGGGAGCCCCATGGTAGCAGCTGCCCAAAATGAGGGGGTGGTGGACCGCGCTGCCTGGCCTGCCGCGGCGTCGAAGCAGACGGCCCGGTGCGCGGGAACGCCGGCTAGCCGTCCTCGCCCCAGTAGGTATTGCGCCGCGGCTTTTGCTCCGGGTCGATGTGCTTGGGCAGGATCACCCATGGCAGCCCGTCCTTGAAGATGACCTTGATGATTCCAAGGTCAAAGGCCATATGGTGCCCGTCGCAGCCGGGTCCGGAATTTTCCAGGCTCGTATCCCCGCCCTCGGCGTAGGACCTGATGTGGTGGATCTCCACCCGTTCCGGAGGCGCGGTGCAGCCAGGCACCAGGCACCCACGGTCCCGCGCCAACACCGCCTTGCGCAGGCTTGGCGGAACCAGCCGTTTAGCTCGGCCGAAGTCCAGAAGTTCACCGCGCCCGCCGAAGACCGCCGGGATGATCTTCGCATCGCATAAGAGCTTTCTCAGCTCCCCCGGCGGAAGATCCGTTCCGTGGGCCGTTCTTCCCTGAGCCCCGGCCAAGTTTCGCAGATCATCGATTTTCATGTGGACGATGACCTCCGGTTCGATGCGGCGGCTGCCGGTGTCCACCCAGGTCGTGCTCAGCAGCTCCAAGAGCGCATTCAACGCTCGTTCCGGTGGACTCACCCGCATTTGCGGTGCCTCCGGTTCCCAACGGGAGCCGGCTGCCTCGGGAGGCAGGAAGTCCGGCAGCTGGGGCTGTTCGGGCAGGGAGTCCGATCCCTGTGCCGCGCCGGGCTTAGCCGGGTTTTGCCGTGCGCGCTGGCCGGCCTGGGTTTTCGGGTTATTCGCCTGGGCGATCAGCGAGTCGATCACTTCGGCTTCGAGCAAGCCGACGCGCAAAACGAATTCAACGACCTGCGGGTTGCTGGTTTGCCGGCGATACATTCCCCTGCACAGCGCCGCGGCGGTGGAGGTGGCCGGAGTAGCGCTGGCGACAGTGATCAGGAGGCCGATCTTCTTATCGGCTTCCTTCTCGGTCAGCTCATCGTGCAGGATCTGTGCCGCACGTTCTTCAACCGCGATTCCGGAGTTATCGCGCAGCGTCGGCTCGGTCGGGGTGCCTTCAAAAGTGGTGTCCTCCGGTTCGCGGCGCGAGATCTTCTTGCTGGTCTCGCAGACCGCCTCCGGGCTGACCTGCGGGTCATCGAGCAGCTGGCCCAGATGCGGGAAGCGCGGAGGCACCTGCTGCCCTGCGGGATCACGACGGCCGATCAGGTCGCTGGCGTCGAGCATCATCCGCTTGGCCTTGGCGTAGGTAATCTTCAGCCAGCTGGCCAGCAGCTCTGCGGGGTCTTTGAAGCAGGACCGCCCGGACGCGCGGCGTGCGGCGCGGGTGGTGTCGGCGGGCTGGATGCGCAGTTCGTTGAGCTCTTCCTCGTCCAACTGGTGCGCGTTGGTGGCGGCCAGCCGATCCGCGGCCACCAGGCTCATCCGGGTGCATTCTTCCTGGATTTTCTTCGCGGCGGCCAGTAGTTCCAGGGCCAGGCGCGGGTCTGCGGTGTCCTGCAATGCGCGCCGCAATCCGATGAGCACCTGGGTTTCTTGTTCGATAACCGCGCGCAGCGCGGCCCCGTCGATCTGGCGGCACGCCTCGGCGTCGGTCCGGTGCAGCCGCTCCAGCAGCTGACCGTACCCGTCGAGGGCCTGATCCAGATCGGTGGCGTTCATGCAGACCAGTGTGCCCCGGTCCGCGCCCTGCCGGGATGCGCCAGAAAAATCTGTGGATAAGTGCGTTCACTCGGGCACCGCCGGTGCCCAATGCCGATGCCGCAAATTAATCGACGGCTGGACGCGGCTATTTGGTACGAAGATTTTTCCGGGCTTCCTTGACTCTGTGATGCGCCACGTCTAGGGTCTTGTGTCATGCGCCACGTCGATTCTCCTGCACAGTCCAAGGACTGGTCGATCTCTGTGGCGTGCAATCTGTCCAGGATCAATGCGGCGGAAAAGCTTCGCATAAACTCTCCGCGACGCACCGCAGGCTACGAGAATGATTCCTGGGAATCCCATGCCATTGGCTGGTGGGGCTGCGAGCCGTAGCCACACGGCACCCGTGTAGGCACTTGAGAACCAAACCTCGATGGCTTGGTTCCCTTTGAGCATGGCTTCGACGCCGGCTCACTCATCCCAGCTCCTTAATCGCATTGCGCCCCCGTTGGCCGATCAGCCATGTCATTCGCTCTCTCCTTGAGCATGTCTGTTCCCACGCCGTCGGGGTGACCCTGCATCACCAAAGGTAGATTTGCCATGTCCAAAACCGATGAAACCCGGCCCGTCCCCGGGGCGGAAACCGCACAGGCCCGACAACGGAAAAAGTCCCGGCGGCGGTTGCCCAATCTGGATTTTCGCCGTCCGGGGTATCCGCATAATATCCACCCGGCGCTGGTTCCCGGTATCGGAATCGACGAACAGCGCCGGCGCTACCAGGTCAGCAAGTTTGTCCTCTGCCTCACCGGGGCGCTGACAATTGGATTCGTCCTGTGGGGAATCCTCGATCCGGCTGGAGTTGCCCATATTGCTTCCGCCGCGTTCTCCTGGTCCACGCTGAATTTGGGCTGGCTGTTCAATACCGTCGCCATCATCACCCTGGTCTCCCTGCTGGGCCTGGCGATCTCTCCCTATGGAAAAATATGCCTCGGCAAGGACGGGGAAAAGCCGGAATTCAGCACCTTCTCCTGGGTCGCGATGCTCTTTGCGGCCGGCATCGGCATCGGCGTGCTGTTTTTCGGCCCCTCCGAGCCGCTGACGCATTTCATTGCCCCTCCGCCGTTGACGCACCAAGCGGAAACCACCGAGGCCATGCACGGGGCCATGGCGCAGACCTACTTCCACTGGGGCTTCCACGCCTGGGCCATGTACGCGCTGGTTGGCGGAGCCATTGCCTATGCCGCGTACCGCCGCGGCCGGGCACTGCTCATGTCCTCCATCTTCCGCACCCTCTTCGGCCAGCGATATTCGGAAGGCTTCGCCGGAAAGCTCATCGACGTGTTCGCGATCGTGGCCACCCTGTTTGGCACCGCCGCGGCTCTTGGCATTGCGGCAATGCAGATCGGCACCGGCATCACCATCGTCACCGGCGCGGGGGAACTGACCAATAACATGCTGGTCATCCTGATTCTCGTGCTGACCGTTGCCTTCATCATCTCGGCGGTTTCCGGGGTTTCGCGGGGTATCCGGTATCTGTCGAGCATCAACATCATCCTCACCGTGGGCATCGTCGGACTGGTGCTGTTCCTTGGCCCCACCCTGTTCCTGCTCAATCTGCTGCCCTCGTCGTTGATGGAATACCTCGGTTCGATGTTCGAGCTGATGGGACGCTCGCTGTCCTGGGGCGGGGAAACCCAGGAGTTCCAGTCCGTGTGGACCGTGTACTACTGGGCCTGGTGGATCTCCTGGTCGCCATTTGTCGGATCGTTCATCGCACGCATCTCGCGGGGGCGGACCATCCGGCAGTTCCTGCTGGGCACGATCCTCATTCCCTCATCGCTGCTCTTTGTCGCCTACGGCATCATGGGCGGCACCTCGATCTGGATGTACCAGCAGGGTTTGCCGGGGTTCAGCGCCGATATGCCTGCCCCGCAGGTGTTTTTCACCATGATCGAGAACCTTCCGTACCTGCAGTGGCTGCCGTATGTGGCCATCGTGGTGCTGGCGATCTTCTTCATCACCTCCGCAGACTCCGCCTCGGTGGTGATGGGCATCTTGACCTCGCGGGGCAATCAGGAACCCAGTCGCTGGATCGTGGTCTTCTGGGGTCTGGTGATGTCCGGGATAGCCGTCGTCATGCTCTTGCTCGGCGATTCCTCCGCCTTGGCGGGGCTCCAGCAACTGGTGATCGTCAGCGCGGTCCCCTTTGCCTTCATCATGCTGCTGATCATCGTCGCGTGGTTCCGCGATTTGCGGACCGATCCGTTCGCGCTGCGGCACCACTACGCCGAAAATGCGATCAACAATGCGGTATTCGAAGGTGTCGACCGCTATGGAGACGACTTCGCGCTGCAGGTGGTCGCCACGACACCCGGCGAAGGAGCCGGGGCCGATGTGGATTCCACCAGCGAGGAATACACCGAGTGGTATCAGCGCACGGACGAGAACGGAGTGCCGGTGGGGTACAGCTACGCCACGGGCGAGTGGGCCGACGGCTGGGATCCGAAAACCGGGGAAATTTCACTGCAGCCGGTGGAGGACTCCCCGGATAGACCCGGCGGCGATCTGCAGCGTTGAGCCGATCGCCGCAGGCACCGCTCAGCGAACGTCGGCGGCCAAGCGAAATCCGGTATGGGCCAGCGAGGTCTCGGCGGTGACGGCGGTGCGTGCCGAGGTCCGGTATCGCCGGCAATACGAGGCGTGGCACATGTGCGAACCGCCGCGTACGGCGGGACGCGGATCTACGGCGGAGAAGATCCCCGAGGTCCACTCCCAGACGTTGCCGGTCATATTGTAGAGGCCGAATCCGTTGGGCGGGAATTCGGACACCGCGACGGTGCCGACCGGGCTGGTGG
Organism: Glutamicibacter sp. AOP38-B1-38; assembly: GCF_052377485.1. Taxonomy (NCBI): domain Bacteria; kingdom Bacillati; phylum Actinomycetota; class Actinomycetes; order Micrococcales; family Micrococcaceae; genus Glutamicibacter; species Glutamicibacter sp. AOP38-B1-38. The sequence continues at coordinate 74,571 of NZ_JBQSWU010000020.1, forward strand.
GGCGGTGCGGGAACTCTCCGGCGAAGGTCTTCATCCGGGCCTGTCCCCCGGGCTCGAATTCGGCACCCCAGGGATAAGGCTGCTGTTCCAATCCGCCACGGGCGGCGAACTCCCACTCAGCCTCGCTGGGCAGCCGGGCGCCGACCCACTGCGCGTAGCTTCGGGCATCGCGCAGGGACACGTGGGTCACCGGATGGTTCGCTCGCTCCAGGGCATCCGAATCCGGGCCTTCGGGGCGGTGCCAGGCGGCTCCGGGGACCGTGCACCACCACGGCGCATGCTCATCGGGCGTTGCAAGCTTGCGTGTTGCGCTCGACAAGTTCCCGGCGAACACCAGGGAATCCCCGTGGATTTCTGCATCGCTGCGGTATCCGGTGGCCAAGGCAAAAGCGGCAAACTCCGCAACGGATACCGCGGTGGCGGAGATGGCAAAGGGCGGCACGGCGACTTCACGCACCGGGCCCTCGCCATCCTCGACGTAGGCCAGTTCGTCCTCGCTGCCCATCAGGAAGGTGCCGCCGGCCAATCCGAGCAGGCGCAGCTGTTCCGGAGCCCGGGCCGCAAGGGTCTCCAGCACGCTTGCCTGCTGGGCCGCAGCCGGCACCGGCCGCGCATCAGGGGTATTCCCCGATCGCTGGGCTCCACAGCATGCACTCATCAACTAGCTCCAATTTCAGTAACTACGAAAGGAAGAAACGATGTCAATCAAACGACCTAACATCATTGTTATCCAAGCCGACCAGATGGCCGCCCAGGCGCTTGGCGCCTACGGCGATCAGGCGGCCAAGACGCCGAATATCGACGCATTGGCCGAATCCGGGGCGGTTTTCGACCGCGCCTACTGTAACACCCCGCTGTGCGCCCCGTCACGCGCCTCGATGATGACCGGGCAGATGCCTTCGGATCTGGGCTGCTTCGACAACGGCGACGACTTCGCCGCCTCGGCTCCCACCTTCGCCCACCGGCTGCGCGGGGCCGGATACCACACGGCCCTGATTGGCCGGATGCACTTCATCGGACCGGACCAGCAACATGGATTCGAGCAGCGGCTCACCACGGATGTCTACCCGGCCGATCTGGACATGATCCCGGATTGGACCCGCCCGCTGGAGCAGCGCTTGCAGTGGTACCACGACGCCGCCGCGGTCTTCGAGGCCGGAGTGTCCAAGGCAAGTGTGCAGCAGGACTTCGACGACGAGGTCACCTTCCGGTCCTTGCGCCATCTCAACGACCGGGTGCGGGCCAACCAGGCCGCGGGCGAGGACCTGCCGTTCTTGATGGTCACCTCCTTCATCCACCCGCACGATCCCTATGAGCCGCCGCGCGAGCACTGGGACCGGTTTGCCGACGAAGGGATTCCCGACCCGGCACACCCCGAGGTTCCCGACCCCGCCCAGGACCCGCATAGCCATCGCCTGCGCGCGATGAGCGGCTTCGACCAGCGCTATCCGGATATCGACGGCGTGCGCCGGGCGCGCCGCGCCTACTACGCGGCGGTGAGCTACATCGATGACCAGATCGGGCGCATCCGCACGCAGCTGGAGGATCTGGGCCTGGCCGAGAACACGGTGGTCATCGTGATCAGCGACCATGGCGACATGCTGGGTGAAAAGGGGCTGTGGTTCAAGATGTCCCCCTATGAGCAGTCCTCGCGGGTCCCGCTGATCATGCACGGGCCGGCGCATCTGGTGCCCACCGGCCGCTTCGCCGAGCCGGTGTCCCTGCTCGACCTCGCCCCGACGCTCCTGGACCTGGCCGGCATGGAAGCGGCGCAGCTTCCGGGCAGCTCCTTGACGGAATCGATGCGCCGCGCGCAGCGCGGCGAAGCCGTCGCCGGGGAACGCGATGTGGTCATCGAATACCTGGCCGAAGGGACCTTGCGCCCGCAGCTGACCATCGTCCGCGGGAACTACAAGTTCGTGCTCTGCCCGGGAGACCCGGACCAGCTCTTCGACCTGGCAGCCGACCCCGATGAGCTGCGCAATGCGGCCGCGGACCCGCAGCATGCCGAGACCGTCGCGGCACTGCGCGGCGCGTTGGAATCCCGGTACGACCTGCCCCGGCTGGAGTCCAGGATCCTGGCAAGCCAGTCAAGCCGCCGGGTGGTCGCCAACTCGCTGCAGCAGGGCAAGGTGCACCACTGGGACTACAATCCGGAGCCCGAACAGCGCTACGTTCGCGGCGATTTCTGGAACGCGCTGAAATACGGAACCATCACGGACCCCGAGCGCTAGGGCAACTGCCGCACCCGGCGCTGCCGCTACCGACAACCTTCGAAACTTTCTCTGGAGAACACATGAACCTGCAACCTCAACTAGCCAAGAGCCTTCAAAGCAACCAGAATCCGCGCTTGCACAGCGGCGAAACGCTATTCATCGACGGGGCCTTCGGCGCAGCGAACAGCGGGGCCACCCGCACCATCAGCTGCCCGGCCAATGGCGAGCCGGTAGCCCTCGTCTCCGAGGCCGGGCCCGCGGACGCCGAGGCCGCGATCGCCGCGGCCCGCCGCGCCTTCGACACCGGGACCTGGTCCCAGCTCCCCGCCCCGGACCGCGGTGACTTCCTGCTGCGCGTCGCGGACCGGCTGGCCGAACGCAAGGACGAATTCGCGCTGGCCGAAACCCTGGACACCGGCAAACGCCTGGTCGAATCCGAACTGGACATGGACGACATCATCAACTGCTTCCGCTACTTCGGCAAGCTCGCCGCCGCTGATGCGGGGCGGATCGTGGACGCCGGGGACCGGCAGGTGCTCAGCCGCATCGTCTACGAACCGGTCGGCGTCGCGGCGATGATCACCCCGTGGAACTACCCGCTGCTCCAAGCTGCGTGGAAGATCGCCCCGGCGCTGGCCGCCGGCTGCTCCTTCGTGCTCAAACCGGCCGAGCTGAGCCCGTCCACCGCGATCCTGATGATGGAGGTGCTTGATGAGCTGGGCCTGCCGGCCGGGGTGGCGAACCTGGTCACCGGCACCGGAGCGCAGGTCGGCGCGGTCCTCTCCGAGCACCGCGACGTGGATTTGGTCTCCTTCACCGGCGGCCTGGCCACCGGGCGCAAGGTCGCGGCCGCGGCGGCCGGAACGGTGAAGAAGGTCGCCCTGGAACTGGGCGGGAAGAACCCGAACGTGA